>NZ_JAGYGJ010000057.1:0-43217 GCF_019947405.1 Pseudomonas sp. GL-B-26
GAGCATTGGAACCACCTGATCCCATCCCGAACTCAGCAGTGAAACGATGCATCGCCGATGGTAGTGTGGGGTTTCCCCATGTGAGAGTAGGTCATCGTCAAGATTAAATTCCGAAACCCCTATCTGCATCTGCAGGTAGGGGTTTTGTTTTAGTAGAAGTCACCCATTTTGCTGGCACGTTACGCTGTAACGGGCCGGTCACAGAATTTCTTGACGACCATAGAGCATTGGAACCACCTGATCCCATCCCGAACTCAGCAGTGAAACGATGCATCGCCGATGGTAGTGTGGGGTTTCCCCATGTGAGAGTAGGTCATCGTCAAGATTGAATTCCAAAACCCCTGTCTGCTAACGCAGACAGGGGTTTTGTCGTTATGGGCTCGCTAAACGCCGGTTCACCGCGCCGATTCAGCGACAAGTTATCCACAGGCATCACTGCTCATACCGAAGCACGTAGAAGAGATACAGCCGGTCGGCCACATAGCGCTCCATTGATCGCAGAGACAAACCCATTTGCTTAGCGTTGGTGGGTAAACCCTTCGCACTGCGCGAGCAGAGACGCCTGACGCACGTTCGGCTTCAGGCCTTCGAGCATGCAGGCAATACTTTCCAGCAACTCAAGCACTAATGCCCGCGCTTCGACACTCGCGGGGCGGACTAGGGCAAATGGGCAATGGTTTCCAGGTAGGCGCGTTCGTTTTTTCACACCGCCAATGGTCGATCACCAGGCACGGGCGATCGTTCGCACAAAGGCGCGGGAAATTTGCAACTGCTGTACGAACTACCGCTACCACAAAAGGATTGATCAGCCGCTCTGGCACGCCGTTCGGCGGGTATCTGACAGGAATGCCGACCATTTCGTACAAACGCCTAAGTTTTCTCCGGTTTGTGCCGACAGCCTGATAAGACATGCGTGCACCAAAGTAGAGCGGCCACAGAGCCCTGCCTGCGCTGTTACATGGAATGTTGCAACCCGGAACGCATCCCCACTTTTTGCATAAGAAGTCCCATGAAATGAATCTCAAATTCAGTCATAAAATCCTTCTGGCCGCCTCCGGCGTCGTGGTGCTGGCTTTTGCGTTGTTCACTTTGTACAACGACTATCTGCAGCGAAACACCATCCGTCAAAACCTTGAATCGAGCGTCCAGCAGGCCGGCGATCTGACCGCCAGCAGCGTGCAGAACTGGATGAGCGGCCGCGTGCTGGTGCTGGAAAACCTCGCGCAAAACGTCGCCCATCAAGGTGCCAATGCCGACCTCCCGGGGCTGGTCAGTCAACCGGCCCTGACCTCGAACTTCCAGTTCACCTACGTTGGCCAGTCCAACGGTGTATTCACTCAGCGCCCAGACGCGAAGATGCCTGACGGTTACGACCCGCGTCAGCGTCCCTGGTACAAACAGGCCGTGGCTGCCGACAAGACCATGCTGACCCCGCCTTACATGGCCGCCGTCGGTGGGCTGGTGGTGACCATCGCCCTGCCGGTGAAAAAGAACGGCGAGTTGCTCGGCGTGGTCGGTGGTGACCTGAGCCTGGAAACGCTGGTGAAGATCATCAACTCGGTGGACTTCGGTGGTATCGGCCACGCATTCCTGGTCAGTGCCGACGGTCAGGTGATCGTCAGCCCGGACAAGGACCAGGTAATGAAAAACCTGAAGGACATCTACTCGAACGCCGGCGTGCGCATCGAGAAGGGCAATCAGGAAGTCACCCTGAACAAGCAGGACCGTATCCTTTCGTTTACTCCGGTCAGTGGTTTGCCGAATGCCGAGTGGTACATCGGTCTGTCGATCGACAAGGACAAGGCCTACGCACCCCTCAGCCAGTTCCGTACTTCTGCGCTGATCGCGATGTTCATCGCCGTGACGGCCATTGCCGTGCTGCTGAGCCTGCTGATCAACGTGCTGATGCGTCCGCTGACCACCATGGGTCGTGCGATGCAGGACATCGCTCAAGGCGAGGGCGACCTGACCCGACGTCTGGCCGTGGAAAGCAAAGACGAGTTCGGTGAGCTGGGCGGTTCGTTCAACCAGTTCGTGGAGCGAATTCACGCGTCGATTTCCGAAGTGTCGTCGGCAACCCGCCAGGTTCACGACCTGTCGCAACGGGTGATGGCTTCGTCCAACGCCTCGATCGTCGGCTCCGACGAGCAAAGCGCCCGCACCAACAGTGTGGCCGCGGCGATCAACCAGTTGGGCGCCGCCACCCAGGAAATCGCCCGCAACGCCGCCGATGCTTCCCAGCACGCCAGCGGCGCGAGCGAGCAGGCCGATGATGGTCGTCAGGTGGTGGAGAAAACCATTCTGGCGATGACCGAGTTGTCGCAGAAAATCAGCCTGTCCTGCACGCAGATCGAAACCCTGAACGCCAGCACCGACAACATCGGGCACATTCTGGATGTGATCAAAGGCATCTCTCAGCAGACCAACTTGCTCGCGCTCAACGCGGCCATCGAAGCGGCCCGCGCCGGTGAAGCCGGTCGTGGTTTTGCGGTGGTGGCGGACGAGGTGCGCAACCTCGCTCACCGTACTCAGGAATCGGCGGAGGAGATCCACAAGATGATCACCTCGCTGCAGATCGGTTCTCGTGAAGCGGTGACGACCATGAACGCCAGTCAGGTCTCCAGCGAGCAGAGCGTCGAAGTGGCGAACCAGGCCGGTCTGCGTCTGGTCAGCGTGACCCAGCGCATCGGCGAAATCGATGGCATGAACCAGTCGGTGGCCGCGGCGACCGAAGAGCAGACGGCGGTCGTGGAAACTCTCAACGTCGACGTTAACCAGATCAACCTGCTGAACCAGCAGAGCGTGGCCAACCTCAATGAAACGTTGAAGGATTGCGATGCGTTGTCCCTGCAGGCGAACCGGTTGAAGCAGTTGGTCGACAGCTTCAAAATCTGATCAAACGATGTAAAAGAAGCCCGCTGTGGAGTCATCCACAGCGGGCTTTTTCATGCCCTACGCAAACAGCTTCAACACATTGTTCATCGAGTCATCGGCAAAGCCCTGCACGAAATCCGTGAACCCCGGCAACGCCTCGGCGCCGCCCTGTGCGGGTTCGGCGATGATGGTCCAGGTCGCTCGGGATTTACCCGCGCCCAGCGGTTCGACACTCATCGCCGCCCACAAATTGGCCACGCCCAAGGTGTTGTAAATCGTGGTCCAGGTCATGTTCAGCGCCTGGTCATCCCGGGAGTTGAGTTGCTCGACCACCAGGTTGCCGTCCTTGAAGAATTTCTTGCGCAGGGACGACACGCCTTCGCCGGTCATCTCGATGTGCGACAGCGCCGGAATGAATTGATCGAAGCCGGCAAAGTTACCGACCACTGCCCAGACCTTCCTGGCATCGGCCGGCACTTCCACCGAAGACACGACGTGGCAGCCTTGAGGGTTTTTGATCAGGGTGTCGGGTTGTAGGGTTTTCATGGTTTTGCTCCGGTTGAGTGAATCAGATGAAGTTGATTTCTTTGAGGTAGTCGCAGCCGCGCCGCAGCAGCGCCGGGGATTTTTCCGGGTAATGCGCGCCCATCTGCCGTACGCCCGCCTGGGCGTTGGCGTGGCCGATCATTGAGATGTCGCCGATGTCTTCCTCGAAGCCGTTCAGGTAGAAACCAAGCACGCCGAACAACGCGTTGTCGCTGTCGACCCGGCCCAGTTGCTGCTGCCAGTCGGCGACGCTGACCATGGAAAACTCCCGACCCGCCTCACGGAATGACGCGACGTAGTTGTCCCAGCTCAGAGGTTCGGGGTTGTGCAGGTTGAACACCGCTTTTTCGGATGAATAACGGCTGGCGTGGAAGGCGATGAATCGGGCCAGAAAGTCCACCGGCATCAGGTCGAAATTCAGCGCGAATTCCGGC
Source organism: Pseudomonas sp. GL-B-26 (assembly GCF_019947405.1). Taxonomy (NCBI): domain Bacteria; kingdom Pseudomonadati; phylum Pseudomonadota; class Gammaproteobacteria; order Pseudomonadales; family Pseudomonadaceae; genus Pseudomonas; species Pseudomonas sp. GL-B-26. Next base: position 3,855 of record NZ_JAGYGJ010000057.1, read on the forward strand.
ACCTGGCCGAGCTGGATCGAGCCTTTGAGCATCAGCATCAAGCGGTTTTTATGCGGCTGGCAGACACCCGTGAGGCTGTTGAAACTGATGTTGCCGGGGCGATAAAGATTGACCCATACGCCACGTTCGCGAGCGCGTTCGAGGATCCGCTCACCGACCCATTTGGACAGGTTGTAGCCGTTCTTGATGTAGATCGGCGGGGTCTGCGCGGCGGGCAATTCCAGCACCCGGCCATCGGCGGCAATCGTGCTGGAAGCCGAGAGCGTCGAGACGAAGTTGAAGATCTTCTTGCTGCGCCCTTCGCACAACCGAAGGCACTCGAAAATCGGCTCGACGTTGTCCCGCGCCAGCGACTCGTAATCGAGTACGTGATTGACGTTGGCGGCGTTATGCACCAACGCACCGAACTGCCGATCCAGTCGCTCGTAAACATCCGCTTCGAGCCCCAATGACGGACGCGTAATGTCCGCCGCATAAACCCGCACCCGACTCAGGTCCAGATGCTCCAGACGGTTTTCTCGCAGTGCATGGGCAAACCGCTCGGCCGCCGATTGCCCACCGCCGTCGCGCACCAGGCAGGCGACTTCGCTGGCGCCCCAGGCGAGCAACGCTTCGACGATGTGCACGCCGACAAAGCTGTTGGCGCCGGTAACGATCACCTTGTGCACATCGCCCATGCGGTTGACTGGCAACGGCTGGATATCCAGTTCGCGGAAGGCATCGGCCAAGGCTTTTTCGCTCAATACTTCTTCGGTACCGGAGCCGCGCACCAAGGTCGCCAACTTCGCGATGGTCGGCAATTCGATGAAGCGGTTGATCGAGATGCTGCGACCGAACTCTTCCCGCAACCGCAAGAGCATGCGCGACAGCAGGATCGAGTGGCCGCCCAGGTTGAAGAAACTTTCGTCGGTGGAAATATCGCTGGCCGGCAGCTCCAGCAGCTCGGCCCAGATCTCCAACAGCAACGCCTCATCGGCACTGGCGGGCAAGCGCCGCAGCGTGTTTTCGGACACATTCACAGGCATTGCCAGCAGCGCCTTGCGGTCGACTTTGCCGTTGCTGGCGAACGGCATGTTCGGAAGTTCGGTCCACGCTGTGGGCTGCATGTAATCCGGCAGAAACTGTGTCGCGTGAGCTTTCAGCGCTTCCCGAGCGGTGCCGGGTTGATCCTCCTGAGGCTGCGCGAGGAAGGCCAGAATCCGGCGCTGGCTGTCGATAACCACCGCCACCTGGCGGTACAACTGACTGTCACGCAGGCAGCGTTCGATCTCTTCCGGCTCGACCCGGAAGCCGCGAATCTTCACCTGATTGTCGCGCCGCCCGCACAGCTCGATGCCGTCGCGCGTCCACTTCGCCATGTCGCCGGTGCGGTAGGCGCGCAGGCTCTGACCATTCGGCAAATTCAGATTCAGATAACGTTCGGCAGTCTGTTGCGGGTTGTTCAGGTAGCCCAGGCACACGCCCGGCCCGACGATGTACAACTCACCGATGGTCTGCTCGGCCACCGGTTGAAAATCCTCATCGAGAATCAGCACCTGACTGTTGGCGATAGGCGCGCCGAGGGTGCGGTTGCTGTCGCCGGTGCGCAGTTGCCGCGCGGTAATCAACACTGTCGCTTCGGTAGGGCCATAGAGGTTGTAGAGGTTGCCCTGACGGGTGAGCTGCTCGATGACGTAGGGTTCGCAGACATCGCCGCCGGTCATCACGTGATCGAGGCAGTGCAATTGATCCAGCGGCAGGATGCTCAACAACGCCGGCGGCAAAAAGGCGTGGCTCAGTTGTTGATGGCGGATCAGCTCGACCAGTTGCAACGGATCGCGGCGCTGATCGTCGCCGGGCACGATCAGCTCGGCGCCCTGGAGCAGGGTCGGGAAGATATCGATCAGCGACGAGTCGAAACTCAACGACGAAAACTGCAGTACCCGGCTCTGTTCGGTCAGCTGCACATAGTCGGCGTACCACGCGGTGAAGTGCGCGAGGTTGGCCTGGCTGAGCAATACGCCTTTGGGATGGCCGGTGGTGCCCGAGGTATAGAGCGCCATGCACGGCGCATCTGGATCGGGTCGTTGGCGCATCAAGGGTTGATCGAGATCCACGTCACCGATGTCGATGCGGCTGATGTCGAGTCCCGGCATTTGCGCCGCGAGCGGATGCTCACCGTCATGCAGCAAAAACATTGCCCCGGCGTTTTCCAGAATGTACTGCTGACGTTGCAGGGGATGACTCGGCTCCAGCGGCAAGTACACCGCGCCACTGCCAAGAATCGCGAGAATTCCCGCATACAACGCGCTGCATTTTGGCAGGCAGATCCCGATCACCAACGGCCCGTGATGCTGAGCGAGCAACGGCTGCAAACGTTGCTGGATGGCGCGGCTGTGGGCGTGCAAGTGCCGATAGTTCAGAGACGTGCCGGCAATGTTCAGCGCGGGTCGTTCGGCACACTGGATGAAGCGCTGCTCAAGGCGCTCGATCATCGGGATTTGGCTGAGCGCCAGCAGCGCGGGTGCCGCCGTGAGATTGAGCTGATGGAAAAACGCGAGGTTCTCCAAGTAGAGCAGATTTTCCACGTGCTCGAAGCAAGTGGGAGCAGCAGGGCCGGCCAATAGAAAATAGTCGGCATCGCGAGAGAAACGGCTGACCAGTAGCGCTACGTGATCGACCAGTTCTGCCACTGCACGCAGGCGCAATGCCTGACCGTTGCCCGAAGGTTCATCGGTGATCGGCACGCGAGTGAACAGCGTTGAACCGTACGTGCACAGCAGGTCCAGCGGCGGCAGGCCAGAAATCCCAGGCACACCGATACCCAGTTGCAGCGTCAGTCGCGGTGCATCGCCGACGTATTGAACCGGCAGGCTGGCGTCGTCGATCAGCAAATCAGCGTTACTCAGCGGCTGCTCGTCGACAGCCTTCAGGCGCACCAGAGAATGACCGTGTTGTTCAAGTTCCAGCGCCAGGTCGGTCAAGGCCTGGCTGTGTCCAATGAGCAGAATGTCGAGACGTCTCATGATGGGCTCCTCGTTAAACCAGGTAATCGCTGAGGGCGTCTTGCACGCACGGCGAATCGAGCAGCGAACTGCTTCGGAAAAACCGCACGATGTTGGCGACCAGCGGGTGATGGCGATTGATCGGGAAGGCCAGCCCCGAGACTTCGCTCTTCAGTGCGTGGCGTGCGCCATCGCTGATCTGCAAGGACTCGATCAGCCGGAAGTCGAACGATTTCTGAATGTCGTTGGTCAGGTAATGGCCGATGAACACCGGCAGGATGTGCGCGATGCAGCGGCGGTCGTCTTCGCTCGCGGTGTGCCAGTAGATGCGCACCAGCCGCGCCCAGAATCCGGAGTGGCGACCTTCGTCGAGCAAGTGGTCGGCCATCAGGCCCTTGATCGACTGCTTGACCGTGTCGTCCTTGGCGAACGCCGCGACATCGCCGGTCACGGTGTTCTCGGCGATGGCCACGCAGATCAATTCCACGGCGCTGCGCAGGTGTTCCGGCGCGAGCGCCACGGCCGCTGGAATGGCTCGGCTGAGTTCGATTTCATCCGGCAGTTCGATGGGCGTGATGCCGGTCATGGCGACGGTCTGTTGCATGAAGTCCATCGCCACGAGTGCGTGGTAATCCTCGTCCACCACCACGGTCATGGCGTCGTAGCGGCAGGCAAACGGGAAGGCCACGGCGAAGCGATTCTTGGCGATGCTGCGGGCGGTCTTGTCGACGATTTCGGTTTCGAAGATCACCACGTCGTTGATGAATTTGTAGAGCGTCTGCACCAGCGCAAAGTCGCGCTGCTCCGGGCATTCGCGCAGGAAGGTTTCGCTCAGCACCAACGGTTGGCGGCTCAACGGGTAGATCAGCTTGTCGTCGTTTTCCAGCACGCGCCGGGGGCGGGTACGGATGGTCGCGCGGCTTTCCCAGGCATCGGCGAAGGATTGGTAGTCGGCGGCGTTCATGCATTCACCTCGGCAACCGGTTCGCTCATGCTCAGGCGCAGGCCGTCCCACAGCGCGATGCGGCTTTCCACGGCAGCGATGGCGCTGGCGTAGACGTCTTCTTCGCGTTGCGGATCGCCATTGACCAGTCGGGCGAGGAGTTTTTCAGCGGCGGGGCCGTGGTCTTCGGAATCGACTTCGATGTGCCGTTCGAGGTAGTAACGGAAGGTCGGCGCCTGTTCGATGCCGATGCCCCAGTCATCAAGAATTCGCTGGAACATCTGCGGGATGACGCTCTCGCGACCATGCAGAAATGCCGCCGCAACGCTGTGCCCCGGCGCATGCAACGCGGTGTGCAACGTGTTGCGCACGAACTGCGCTGCCGCCGGATCGACGTCCACGCTTTGCAGTGCCACGTCGTAACTCACGCCTTCTTTTTGCAGCGCGACGAAGCGTTCGACCACCACCGTGCTGGCGCCAACTTCGCGCATGGCATCCAGGTACAACTCGAAATGGCTGTAGTGACCGTGAGCCGGACGATCATCGGACTCTTCACCCAGCACGATCTCGTTGATCAAACGCGCCGCCTGCGGATCTCGCGGTGGCAGCCAGGGTAGCTGGACGCAGGTCAGTTCCTGTTGCAGGCGTTTGGTCAGTGACATGAAATCCCATACCGCAAACACATGGGTTTCCATGAAACGTTGCAATACCGACATTGAGTTGATTTCAGAAAAGATCGGATGAGCGCTAAGTTCTGCTTTCTTCTGGTTGAGACGGTCTTTAGTCGGTTTCATGGGCGAGCCTATAAGTGAATTGGATATACCGTTGCGGTTTAATGAATAAGCGATCGTCAGTTAAAGCTTTTCGCTGGCGAGCGGAGGCCTCAAGCGAATTGATGTGGGTAAGTTGCAATGCGTCGTTAAGTGACGGCCGGGCGCCTGTATTGAAGGCGGCGGAGAAAAACTAATACATGAATAAAGTGTCGGGCAAGTTATTTTTATATTATTTGAAAGTTTAACTTTCTGGCGCGCGACAAGTTCCAATAAAACTTTTCATTTGAGTTTCATTTGGATGCAGTTACTCCTTCCGGCTTATATAAGTCAGAATTAAAATAAAGAGTGAATGCCTCACTCGAAGCAACTTTCTAACTGAGTCGTTGAAGTGAATTGAGGGGGCGGAAGTTGACTGGGATCAACGTCGGTTCTTCCTTTCCCGTGGCAAGACTCCTTCCGTAGGTTCTTGGTGCGGGGACTGCTCCGCTCGTGCGGTGCGTCGCCCGTTCATTATTTGTTGGCAGCCCAAGAGTGAGCGTAAATCACGACAGCCGCTATCACCGGCGCGTCATCGACTCGGAGTCATTGTTGGTTTTGAGAGGGGTAAATCGAGGGCAGGGCTTTGGAGAGGGGCGCAGCGCAGCGCGGCAAGCGAGAACGAGCAGTTCGATCTGCTCGCTCAGGCTTGCCGGCGCAGTTTACCTGGAGGTTTTCTTGTTCAGCGCTTCGGGGCTGTTGAGGTAGCGGGTGATGACCTCGACGCCCCGGTTGAGGTGTTGTTCGAGCAACTTCACTGCGCGCTCGACGTCCCGGTCTTCGACGGCCTGCAACAGCGCCCGGTGATCTTCCTGGGACAGTTTGCCCAGGCCCATGGCTTCCAGGTTGAAGCGCAGGAAACGCTCCTCTTCGTTCAGTCCGTCTTCCACCAGCCTCAATAGCCGTTGGTTCGGCGCCTTGCAGTACAGCGCCATGTGGAAAAGCCGATTGAGCCGGCCGATTTCGGTGTAGTTGTTTTCTGTTTCCAGTTCGTCGATGTAGCGGGCAGCCTGTTCGAAATCCTCATTGACCATTAACGGGATCGACAGGCGCAACGCTTCGGATTCCAGCAGGATCCGCAGCGCGTAGGTTTCCACGGCATCGCCCTGAACCAGCGGTGCGACCACGGCGCCTTTATGGGCGATGACGTTGAGCAGCGCCTGGGCTTCGAGCTGGCGCAAGGCTTCGCGCACCGGCATGCGGCTGACACCGAAAAGATCGGCCAAATCTTGCTGACGCAGGGCGGTGCCGCAGGGTATGCGACCGTCGAGAATGGCCGAACGCAGGGTTTCTTCGATCACCGAGCGTGCCAGGTGAGCGGGAATCGGCCCGTTGACCTTGATGCTGTTCAGAGGATTGGGCTTCTGTGTCACAACTACGCACCCTGTTTGACTGAAATGAATTTGGATCCACGAGGACCCTAGTGACTGCCTGACAGGTTGTCAAACGGACAAAAGGTCGCCCTGACCTGGCCACGGTGTTTTTAATGACACCTGCCATACAAAGTTTAGCGCGCCAGCAGTGATCTCACCGTGCCATTGTCTTTTACCGGGCTAACCTGCACCATCGACCGATTTCCACCTGCCTGACCTGGATGCCTCGCATTGGCGGTACGTTTCGCGATCCCTCGGACTTTGCGCTGGCTGTGCTGCGCGTTGCTGCTGGCCGGCGTTATGCTGGGCGGGCTGCATGCCGATTGGGATTTTTCGCTGATCAGCCGTCGCGCGCAGGCATTGTACGGGCCATTGGGCGAAGGACAGCCACGCATTGATGCCTGGCAGCACTTATTGGTCACGCAAAAGCAAGTCGGCGAGCTGGAACAGCTTGAAGTGGTCAACCAGTTCTTCAATAAGCAGATGCGTTACGAGGAAGACATCGACCTGTGGCACGAGGTCGATTATTGGGAAACACCCATCGAGGCCCTGTGGAAGGGCGCCGGCGATTGCGAAGATTACGCGATCGCCAAGTATTTCAGCCTGCGTCATCTCGGCGTTGCCAGCGACAAGCTGCGCATCACGTACGTCAAGGCCTTGCGCCTGAATCGGGCGCACATGGTGTTGACCTACTACTCAAGCCCCGAGGCCATGCCGCTGGTACTCGACAGCCTGATCGATGCGATCAAACCGGCCAGCCAGCGAACCGATTTGCTGCCGGTCTACTCTTTTAATGCCGAAGGGTTGTGGTTGCCGGGCGCCAAGGGCAACAAGAAAGTCGGTGACACCAAACGCCTGTCTCGTTGGCAGGATGTGTTGAAGAAAATGCAGGCCGAAGGTTTCCCAGTCGAGACGACTAACTAGGAGCACGCGCTCAGATGTCCTTGTTCAAACAGCTGTTGATCGCTATCTGTCTGTTCCTGGTAATCGCCTTCACCGGTAGCTTCGTGGTCAGCCTGGAAAGCTCGCGCACCCAATACGTCAACCAGTTGCGCTCCCACGCCCAGGATGCCGCGACAGCATTGGCACTGTCCCTGACACCGAACATCGACGATCCGGCGATGGTCGAGTTGCTGGTCAGTTCGATCTTCGACAGCGGTTATTACGCGAGCATCCGCGTGGTCGACCTCAAGACCGATCAGACCATCGTCGAGCGCAGCGGCATTCCAGCGGTGAACAATGTGCCGGACTGGTTCGTCAAGATGATCGGGCTGGAGGCGGCCGGTGGTGATGCCCTCGTCAGCCGTGGCTGGGAGCAGGCGGCGCGGGTCGAGGTGGTCAGTCACCCGATGTTCGCGTTGGCCAAACTCTGGCAGAGCGCGCTGGGCAGTCTTGGCTGGTTACTGATCTGCGGGGCGGTGAGCGCGGTGCTGGGCGCGCTGTTGTTGCGCCGGCAACTGAAGCCGCTGGATTACATGGTCAAGCAATCCCACGCCATCGCTCGCCGCGAATTCCTCAGCCTGCCGCAACTGCCGCGCACGCCGGAACTGCGCCGCGTGGTGCAGGCCATGAACCAGATGGTCGAGAAGCTTAAAGCGCTGTTCCAGGAACAGGCCGAGCGCAGTGAAAAGCTGCGGGCCGAGTCCTATCAGGACAACCTGACGGGGCTGGCCAACCGTCGTTATTTCGAAATGCAACTGAACGCCCGAGTGAGCAATCCGGAGCAGGCGAGTTCCGGTTATTTGCTGCTATTACGGGTCAGGGACCTGGCCGGGTTGAACCAGCGGTTGGGCGGTCAACGCACTGACCAGTTGTTGAAAGCGGTTGGCGAGCAGTTGTCCCGAGAGTGCGCCAAATACCCGGAAACCCTGAACCTCGTGACGCGGATTCGCGGCGGCGAGTTCGCCGTGCTGGCGCCGGGGCTGGTGCGTGAAGAAGCGTTGCAACTGGCGCAGAACCTCGACAGCGCGTTGGCAAGCCTGCACGCGACGGGCGCCACCGACGTGGCCTCGGTGGCCTCGATCGGGCTGGCGCCGTTTGTTTATGGCGACTCCCCGCAAGCGGTGCTCGGGCTGGGCGATCAGGCGTTGGCTCAGGCGGAAAGCCAGGGCGATTCGAGCTGGGTCTGCCTGGATCACAGTGCGTCGGCCAGCGTCGGCGACGACCATCATGCCTGGCACAACTTACTGGAACAGGCGTTGAACGAGCAGCGCTTCGAGCTGTATTTCCAGCCGGTGGTGGCCGCCCAGGACACGCAGTTGGTGCTGCATCACAAGGTGCTGTCGCGTTTGATCGACGACGAGGGCCAGACCATTCCCGCCGGGCGCTTCCTGCCGTGGCTCGAGCGCTTTGGCTGGACCGCGCGGCTTGATCGGCTGATGTTGGAGCTGGTACTTGAGCAGATGGCCGACCATAAAGAGTCGCTGGCGCTGAACTTGTCTTCAGCGACGCTGGCCGATCCGCAGGCACTGAATAAAGTCTTCGACATCCTGCGTCAGCATTCGGATCTCGGGGCGCGATTGACCCTGGAAATCGGCGAGGAGCAGTTGCCGGAGCAAGCCATGCTGGAAGAGCTGACGCGACGTCTGCACGAACTCGGGTTCTCCCTGAGCCTGCAACGCTTTGGCGGGCGCTTCAGCATGATCGGCAACCTGGCGCGGCTTGGGTTGGCGTATCTGAAGATCGACGGCAGTTACATCCGGGCGATTGATCAGGAGAGCGACAAGCGCCTGTTCATCGAGGCGATTCAGCGGGCGGCGCACAGCATTGATTTGCCGTTGATTGCCGAGCGGGTCGAGACGGAAGGAGAGTTGGTGGTGATTCGTGAGATGGGGTTGTATGGGGTTCAGGGGCAGTTGTTTGGTGAGCCGAAGCCTTGGCAGTAACCTACCGATCGCTCCCACGCTCAGCGTGGGAGCGATCGGTCTGAGGCGTTAGATCAACCCCGTCTCATCATCATCGATCAATTGACTCAACCCACCCAACGCCTCACGGGCCTGAGTCCGGTCCATCAGCTTGGCTTGTGCGGCCGGCGGCAGGTCGGTGACGCGGATCACCCCCTTGCTGGTCAACACCTGGATCAAGTCGTCGAGTACCCGGATCATTTCCAGGTCGCTCTGCTTGAGTTGTTTGAGGCTGGTTTCCACTACTTCATTGGCATACCAGGCCTGGATTTCATGGTGGTCGGCCGGCAGTGTTTCCGTGGCCTCGGCGTAGGCCGTGGCTTCCACGCGCACTAACTGACCTTGCGCATCGCGTTGCACGTAGAACATTGAACATCCCTCGGAAATGGACCGGCGTCATGCTGTCAGCAGCATAGGCCAACTGGACGCGAGTATGCGGTGCGGCGACGAAATCGTCACCGGGATGTTGGGCGCAAACGTGACGGCCGCCCCATGAGGGCGGCCGTTTTTCGTTGGATCAGGTGTTGTTGTGATCGATTTTGATGGTCGGGTCACTGCCGGCAATCAACGAGTTGATGTTGGCGCTGGACCAGTTGTTGCCTTCCAGCTTGATCGTCACATCCGGTGCTGCCGCTGCCGCTGCGGCGTCGGCGCCGTTGAACTTGCCGGCGGAGCTGACTTGCAGGGACGAAACGCCATCCACGGTGATGATCTTCAGGAAGTTGTCGATGGTGCTGCCGGTTTCGCCCTGCAGCAGATCGCGCAAGTCGATGCGGTCACCCTCGCTGGCCTTGAAGTCCTTGATCACGTCGCTGCCAGTGTCGCCAGCCTTCCAGACGAAGGTGTCGGCGCCCAAACCACCCATCAGCGAGTCATTACCCGAGCCACCGAGCAGGATGTCATTGCCCTTGCCGGCGTCGAGGAGGTCGTTGCCACCCTGGCCGAAGAGAATGTCATTACCGGCACCGCCCAGCAGCGAGTCATTACCGTCATGCGCCCCGGACACATCGAACGCGGTGTAGTGCTCGGTGATGAACTGATGCACGTTGCTGGTGGTGACTTTGCTGACGTCCACGCCGGTTTGCTGGGCGACGAACGCCTGCATCGCCTGATAACCCTCGCCGGCAACGCCGTTGAAGCTCACCAGATCGCCGAACAGGATGTCATTGCCATCGCCGCCATTGACCGTGTCGGCGCCTGGCATTGTCGCTTCGGTGTGACCGATGATCGAGTTGGCCAGGTCTTTCGGGTCGATGTTGGTTTGCGGTGTTTTATCCGAGTCGTACGGCTTCAGATCGCCAAGGGTGACGTCTTTGTTCAAACCAATGGCTTCTACCGTCGAGACCTTGCCCAGCAGCGCGAAGCTGTCGGTCGAGTTGTCGATGGCTTTGGAGCCGGTGCTGCTGCCGTTGCCGTCGCGATAGGACAGCTCGTATGTGCCGTTGCCCTCGGCATGCAGGGTGCCCAGCTCGTCGCTGCTCCAGTAACCACCCCATGAGTTCTTGTACGTCTGCAGCGTGACCGTGCCGGAAGTGTCGATGGTCAGGTAGTGAGTGCTGTCCAGATAAGCGGAGTAGCTCTGTCCCAATTTGTAATTGGCGGTGGTGATGACTTCATCGAGCTTCACGTTGCCGAACAAGGTCGGGTTGGTCGACTCACCGCTCTGGTAGTAGGTCGGCTTGCCGTCGGTGATGAAGTACGTGAGGTTCTTCGCCCCGGTGTTGGCTACGGCGTCGGCGCTCTGGAACCAGTTGGCCGTGGTTTTGAACACGTCTTCGTAGTTGGTACCGCCGCCGGACGACATGGAATCCAGAACAGATTTGAGTAAGGTCAGTGCGTTCGGATCCTTCAGGTTGACTGACACCGACCTGTTGATCTGGGTGTCGAAGTCCACCAGGAAGATATTCACCGTCCCCGAGTTGCCGCCCATGCTCTGTTTGAGGGTGTTGAACACCGATGTCAGCGAGTCCTTCGCGGCCTTGACCGAGGCGTCGTTCATACTGCCCGAGCTGTCGACCATGAACGCGATGTTGTAGTTGGTGCCCGGCACCACGGTCAGCCCGCCGATGTCGGCGACCATGATGTCGTTGCCGTCAGTGCCGGTGATGGTGTCATCCGCCGCCGTGGCGGTGGTGGCGTTGTAGACCGCCGGGTAAACCGTGACCGGGATCGTCGCGGTGCTTTGCGCCGAACCGCCGAGCGATTCGGTGGAGGTCGAGGTCACGGTCAGGTTGAACTGGCCGTTGTAGTACGGCGGCGGAGTGACGGTCAGGGTGCCGAGGTTCCAGCCCGTGACGTTGGCTTCGCCGGACGTCGCGCTGGCGGTGAAGGTGTGGCCGGCGTCATCGGTGAGTACCGAGCCCGCCGGAATGCCGCTGATTTTCACGCTCAGGCTTTCGGAGCCATCGATATCCGTCAGGGCCGTCTTGATCGCGGACAGATGAACGCTGGTCCCTTCCGCGGCTTCATTGAGTTTGTAGCCTTCGTAGTAGCCTTCGCCGCTGGTGCCGTGCAAATCGGACACTGTCACGCCGGAAGCGGCAAGGTCCGCGATGCCGGTGTACAGCGGCACGCCGGCGCTGCTCAGGTCGACCGCGGCACTGCCGTTGACCGACAGGTTGACGTCATAGTTACCCGGGCCGCTCTGGTTGTGGTGGTAAATGTCCAGGGTGTAGTAACCGCTGGTGGTCGGGGTGAACGAACCGTTCAGGCTGCCGCCCGCGCCCCACGTCGTGGCCGCCACGTTTTTACCGCCGATGGTCACCAGCAGGCTGTCGTCACCGGTGCCGCTGAAGGTGTAGATCTTGCCGGCTTCGAGGTAGATCAGCCCGGAGGTTTTCGATGCCGTGCCAGCCGCGACGCTGCCGTCGGACTGCACGTTGGTCACCGTGCCACTGGAGTTCGGTTTGCCCGCGCCGTCGATGACACTTTTCAGGGTATCGGTGGCTGCGCCGCTGCCATTGGTGCCGAGCGGCAGGCCGGTCCAGACTTCTTTGATCAGGCCTGTGGATTTGGCGCTGTTGTCGGCAACACTCAGGGATGGGGCGTCGGCCACTGGCGTGATGTCGATTTTGATCGTGCCGGTGTTGCCCAGCAGCGAGCCGTCGGTTGGCTGGAATTTGATCTGTGCGTAGTCGGCCTTGATGTTGCCCACTTCGGTGCCGCCGTAGCCATTAGCACCGGATTCGTTGGCGTCAGGCATGAAGCGCAGCTTGCCGGCATCGATGTCGGCCTTACTGAAGGTCTGGTTGAGCGTCACGTCTTTCCAGGTCGCGCCGTCCAGATACTGCAACTGGTGATCACCCGGCAGTTGGGTGATTTTCACGCCCAGGTTGGCGGCGGCGCTGTCGACATCACTGACGCCGAAGGTCGACCAGCCAAGGATCAGTGGCGTGTCTTCGGTGCCGGTGACGTTAACCGGTGCGGCGGTCGGTGCGTCGTTTACGCCGACCACGTTGACGGTGGTGGTCGCGGTGTTGGAGTTGTTACTGCCATCAGTCACCGTCACGGTGATGATCCGCGGCACCGTGCTCGGGTCCTCACTGTTGTTGGTGAAGCTGATGTTTTTGATCTGTTGCGTGTAGTCGGCGCGCGTCGCGTTGCCCGTCAGGGTCAAGGTGATGGTGCCATCCGTGCTGGTGGGCGTGATGTTGATGCCGTTGACTTTATTGCCCAGGTTCAGTGCGTCGCCCGGCTGAAAGTTAGTCAGCACGATGGTAGCGCCGGTCAGCAGGGTGCTGTCCGGGTCGGTGATTTCCAGGTCGGTGTCGCCGATCGATACGCCCTGGCCGGTGGTGCCTTCGGTGAACGTCACATTGTAGTTGGCACCCGTGGCGCCGCTGGAGTTGTTGGCGTCCAGGTCGAGCACCGGTGGCGCATCGTTGTCGATGATCGAGGTGCTGACGCTGCCGTTGGAAGCGCTGATCGCCAGGTTTTCGAAGTTGCCGCCGGTGGCCGAGTCGATCTTGACCACGAAGTTTTCAGTGCCTTCGGTGAACCTGTCGTCCAGGGTCGCGACGTTGAAGCTCGCAGTGCTGCTGCCCGCCGGGATCTTCACGGTGTACACACCGGTGAAGTCCGAACCGTCGGCGGCGGTGCCGCTGTAGGTGATTTTCAGGGTGACTTCAGTCTGCGCCGGGTTTGTCAGGCTGACGGTGTAGCTGGCGGTCTGATCTTCGGTTACCGAGGTGCTGCCGCTGATGCTGACTTCGGTCTTGTCGAAGGTGTCGGTGACGTTGGTCACTGCCGCCGTCGGGCTGGTGACCAGGTTTTCGAAGTTGCCGCCGGTGGCGGTGGTGATCGTGGTGCTGACTTTGCCGGCATCGATGTAGGCATCGTCTTTTGGCGCATCAACGCTGACCTGGCCGGACACCGTATCCTTGAGGATGGTGATGGTCGCGCCGTTACTCAGTTTTACCGTCATGTCGCTGCCGGCGGCATGGGACAAGGTCGCGGTGTAGACGATCTGGCCACCTTCAGCCACCGACCCAGTCGCGCCGAGGCTGACCGTCGTGGTGTCAGCCGTATCGGTAATCGAGGTGTCCGCCGACTTGCCGTTAACTTCCAGCTTCTCGTAGTTGCCGCCCTTGGCATCGTCGATTTTGACGCTCAGCGAACCGCCACCCACGAGGGCATCGTTTGGCGCGGTAAAGTTAACGCTGGCGCTGCTCGATCCGACCGGAATGGTGATGGTCTGGCCGTTGGACAAGGTCACGACGACCGGCGAACCAGTGACTTCAGCCGACACGGAGGCGGTGTAAACCACGGTGCCGCCTTCGGCCACCGTGCCGTTGGCGGTCAGGCTGACTGTTGAGGTGTTGATCGTGTCAGTCACTCCCGTGACTGCCGCCGTCGGGCTGGTGACCAGGTTTTCGAAGTTGCCGCCGGTGGCGTCCTTGATGGTCGCTTCAACTTTGCCCGCGTCTTTGTAGACGTCGTCTTTCGGTGCGGCAACGCTGACATGGCCGGACACCGCATCCTTGAGGATGGTTATGGTCGCGCCGTTGCTCAGCTTCACGGTCATGTTGCTGCCGGCGGCCTGGGACAGGGTCGCGGTGTAGACGATCTGGCCGCCTTCCTGCACCGAGCCGCTAGCGCTCAAGGTCAGGTTGGTGGTGTCAGCAGTGTCGGTGACTTTGGTGACAATGGCCGAGTGATCAGTGTCCAGTTTTTCGAAGTTACCGCCGGTGGTTTCCTTGATCGAGGCAAGGACGTCCGCTGCGCCGGTGTAGACATTATTCGGTACGGTGAATGACGCAGAGCCGCTGGACTCGCCGGCCTTGATGTTGATCACCAGACCATTGTTCAGGGTCACGGTCATCGCCGTGTCCGCTGGGTGGTTCAGTGTTGCGGTGTAGTTGATCTGACCGCCTTCGCCGACGGTGCCCACGTCTGCGCTGAGTTTCAGCGTGGTGGTGTCGATCGTATCTTTGACGGTGGTGATGTGCATGGCTTTGTTGACGTTGAGCTTCTCGAAGTCGCCGCCGCTGGTGCTGTCGATGCGGACGGTGATTTTGCTGCCGTCCTTGTAGACGTCATCGGCCGGTGCAGGAACGGTAATGGAGCCCGACTTGTCGCCGGCCTTGATCACGATGCTTTCGCCGTTGCTCAACTTGACCGTCATGTCGCTGCCAGCGGCATTCGTCAGGTTGGCGGTGTAGGTGATGTTGCCGCCTTCAAGCACCTGACCGCTGGCGGTCATGGTCACTTTGGTGATGTCCAGGGTGTCGCTGATGGCGGTCGAGGTCGGGGTCTTGTCGGCGACCAGATTCTCGTAGTTGCCGCCGGTCACATCCTTGATCGCGTTGGTCAGCGGCTCGTGGCCGATCAATGCATCATTCGGGGCTCTAACGGTGATCGAGGCTGTGCTTTCACCGACCGGGATGGTGATTTTTTCACCGTTGGCCAGGGTGACGACTACGTCCTTGCCGGTGACCTTGGAGGTCACGGAAGCGGTGTACACCACGTTGCCGCCTTCGGCTGCGGTGGGCGTTGCCTTCAGGCTGACCGTCGACGTATCGAGGGTGTCAGTCACCGCAGTGACTGCTGCCGCCGGGCTGGTGACCAGGTTTTCGAAGTTGCCGCCGGTGGCGCCTTTGATGGTTGCTTCGACTTTGCCGGCGTCTTTGTAGACGTCATCGGCAGGTGCCTTGACGGTGACGGAGCCGCTGGTAGTGTTGGCGGCGATGGTGATCACCGCGCCGTTGCTCAGGGTGACGGTCACTGGTGTGCCGGCCGCATGGGTCAGGTTCGCGGTGTAAACGATCGAACCACCTTCAGTCACCGACTCCGTCGCGCTGAGGCTGACCGTCGTGGTGTCAGCCGTGTCGGTAATCGAGGTATCCGCCGACTTGCCGTTAACTTCCAGCTTCTCGTAATTGCCGCCCTTGGCGTCGTCGATTTTGACGCTCAGGGAGCCGCCGCCAGCGAGGGCATCGTTCGGTGCGGTGAAGTTCACGCTGGCGCTGCTGGCGCCAACCGGAATGGTGATGGTCTGGCCGTTGGACAAGGTCACGACCACCGGCGAACCGGTGACTTCCGCCGACACGGAGGCGGTGTAAACCACGGTGCCACCTTCGGTCACAGTGCCGTTGGCGGTTAGGCTGACCATCGACGTATCGAGGGTGTCAGTCACAGCAGTGAATGCTGCCGCCGGGCTGGTCACCAGGTTTTCGAAGTTGCCGCCGCTGGCGTCCTTGATGGTCGCTTCGGTTTTGCCGGCGTCTTTGTAGACGTCATCGGCAGGTGCCTTGACGATGACGGAGCCGCTGGTGGCATTGGCGGCGATGGTGATCACGGCGCCGTTGCTCAGGGTGACGGTCACGGGTGTGCCGGCCGCATGGGTCAGGTTCGCGGTGTAAACGATCGAGCCACCTTCAGCGACCGAATCGGTAGCGGTCAGGCTGACCGTCGTGGTGTCAGCCGTGTCGGTAATCGAGGTATCCGCCGACTTGCCGTTAACTTCCAGCTTCTCGTAATTGCCGCCCTTGGCGTCGTCGATTTTGACGCTCAGCGAACCGCCGCCGGCGAGGGCATCGTTCGGTGCGGTGAAGTTCACGCTGGCGCTGCTGGCGCCAACCGGAATGGTGATGGTCTGGCCGTTGGACAAGGTCACCACGACCGGCGAACCAGTGACTTCAGCAGACACGGACGCGGTGTAAACCACAGTGCCGCCTTCGGCCGCAGTGCCGTTGGCCGTCAGACTAACCTTCGAAGTATCGAGGGTGTCAGTCACAGCAGTGACTGCTGCCGCCGGGCTGGTCACCAGGTTTTCGAAGTTGCCGCCGCTGGCGTCCTTGATGGTCGCTTCAACTTTGCCAGCGTCTTTGTAGACGTCATCGGCAGGCGCCTTGACGGTCACGGAACCGCTGATAGCGTTGGCGGCGATGGTGATCACGGCGCCGTTCGACAGGTTCACGGTCACCGGCGTGCCGGCAGCGTGAGTCAGCGTCGCGGTGTAGACAATCGAACCGCCTTCCGCCACCGAATCCGTAGCGCTCAGGCTCAGGGTGGTGGTGTCTTTGACGTCGGTTACCGACGTGACTGCCGGGGTTTTATTCGCCACCAGGTTTTCGTAATTGCCACCGGTGGTGTCGTCGATTTTCACGCTCAGCGAACCGCCGTCAGCCAGTGCGTCATTCGGTGCGGTGAATTTCACGCTGGCGCTGCTGGCGCCAACCGGAATGGTGATGGTCTGGCCGTTGGACAAGGTCACAACCACCGGCGAACCGGTCACTGGCGCGTTGACCGAAGCGGTGTACACCACGGTGCCGCCTTCAGCCACAGTGCTGTTGGCCGTCAGACTGACTGTCGACGTATTGAGGGTGTCGGTCACGTCGGTAACCGCTGGCGTCTTATCGGCCACCAGGTTCTCGAAGTTGCCACCGGCAGTCTTGGTGATGCTGGCTTCGACTTTGCCGGCGTCTTTGTAAACGTCATCCTTCGGGGCGGCGAAGTTCACCGAGCCGGTGGTGGCACCCTTGGCGATGTGGATCACCGCGCCGTTGTTCAACGTCACGGTCATGGCGGAGCCAGCGGCGTTGGTCAGGGTCGCGGTGTAGACGATCGAACCGCCCTCGGCGACCGAACCGGTGGCGCTCAGGCTCAGGCCGGTGGTATCTACAGAATCGGTGACGGTGGTGACCGCCAGCGAATGGTCGGTGACGACTTTTTCGAAGTTGCCGCCGCTCTGGCTGGCAATCTTAGCCTGGACTTTGCCGCCGTCGATGTACGGAGTGTTAGCCGGTGCGGCGAAGTTGACCGAACCGGTGGTGGCGCCGGCGGCGATGTTGATCACGGCGCCGTTGTTCAACTTCACGGTCATGGCCGTGTCTGTCGGGTTGCTCAGGGTCGCGGTGTAGGTGATCTGGCCACCTTCGCTGACGGTATTGCTGGCCGACAGCGACAGGGCCGTGGAGTCGACCGTGTCTTTGACGGTGGTGGTCACTGACGCTTTGCTGATGTCGAGTTTTTCAAAGTTGCCACCGCTGGCATCCGTCATCGTTACGGTGAGCTTGCCGGCATCCTTGTGGACATCGTCGCTTGGCGCCGCGATGGTCACCGAACCGCTGGTTTTGCCGGCGTCGATGGTGATGGTCTCGCCGTTGCTCAGCTTGACGGTCACCGGCGTTTGCGCGGCGTTGGTGAGGGTCGCGGTGTAGGTGATGTGCGAGCCTTCGAGTACCGTTTTTTCAGCGCTGAGCGTCAGGTGCGTCGTGTTGACTGTGTCGGCCACGTTGGTCACGGCCGGGGTCGGGCTGGTGACCAGGTTTTCAAAGTTGCCGCCGGTGGCGGTGGTGATCGTGGCGCTGACCTTGCCGGCGTCGATGTAAGCATCGTCCTCCGGGGCGGCGACGGTGACGGAACCGCTGGTGGCGTTGGCGGCGATGGTGATCACGGCGCCGTTGCTCAGGGTAACGGTCACTGGCGTGCCGGCAGCGTTGGTCAGTGTTGCGGTGTAAACGATGGAGCCGCCTTCAGCAACCGAATCGGTAGCCGTCAGGCTCAATGTGGTGGTGTCAGCCGTATCGGTAATCGATGTATTCGCCGGCTTGCTGTCGACTTCCAGCTTCTCGTAATTACCGCCCTTGGCGTCGTCGATTTTGACGCTCAGCGAACCGCCGCCGACGAGGGCATCGTTCGGCGCGGTGAAGTTCACGCTGGCGCTGCTCGATCCGACCGGAATGGTGATGCTCTGGCCGTTAGACAGGGTCACGACCACTGGCGAGCCGGTAACTTCAGCAGACACGGACGCGGCGTAAACCACGGTGCCACCTTCGGCCACAGTGTCGTTGGCGGTCAGGCTGACTGTCGAGGTGTTGATCGTGTCGGTCACCTCGGTCACTGCCGGGACAATGCTCGGGACCAGGTTTTCGAAGTTGCCGCCGGTGGCGGTGCTGATCGTGGCGCTGACTTTGCCGGCGTCGATGTAGGCATCGTCTTTCGGCGCCGCGACGGTGACGGAGCCGCTGGTGGCATTGGCGGCGATGGTGATCACCGCGCCGTTGCTCAGGGTGACGGTCACTGGCGTGCCGGCAGCGTTGGTCAGTGTTGCGGTGTAAACGATGGAGCCGCCTTCAGCAACCGAATCGGTAGCCGTCAGGCTCAGGCCGGTGTTGTCGGCCGAGTCGGTAATGGTGGTGACCGCTGGCGTGGTGCTCGGCACCAGATTCTCGAAGTTGCCGCCGGTGGCGCCAGTGATCGTGGTGCTAACGGTGCTGCCGTTCTGATAAACGTCATTGGCCGGGGTGTCGACGTTCACGGAACCGGTGGTTTTGCCGGCTTCGATGGTGATGATCGAGCCGTTGGACAACGTGATGGTGACCGGCGTCTGCGCCGGGTTGGTCAATGTCGCGGTGTAGGTGATCTGGCCGCCTTCGGTAACGTTGGCGCCGGCGGTCAAGGTGACCGTGGTGGTATCAACGGTGTCGGTGACCTGGGTCGCGGCCGGGGTTGTCGGCGTGGCGCTCAAGGTCAGGGTCGATTCGCGCTGCACGTTGGCGATGGTATCGGCCGTCTGGCCGCCGATGGTGTTCTGTGCAGCCAACGCGGCAGTGCCGATGCCCGCAGTCGGGAAACCAATGGTCGGGTCCACCCGGCCAGCGGTTGCATCCAGCATCACGAAGCTATGGCCGCCACCTGCCGCGCCGCCTGTGCCGGCAGCCGTCGGGCCGGCCGCAGTGGCTTCAAGATCAGTGGTCGGGTCGGCGCCGGCAGCGATGGCTTGCTGCAGCTCTTCAACCGATGGCGCGGCTTGTGCGGTGGCTTGTGCAAGGTCAGTGCTGGAGTCCGGATCGCTGCCGCTCCACTGAGTGTCGCGGCCCAGGTCCAGGGTCCGGCCGTCAGCCAGTTCGAGCGTGACGGCGCCTGCTGCGCCAGTGTCTACCTGATCGCCGACAAACAAGCGGTCGCCTTCAACGAGCACGCGGCGGACGCCCTCTGGGGACACCGCGAAAACCTGACCGACAATGCTTTTGACGATGGCCACAACACTGCTCATTGAAGACTCTCCGGGTGTCGCATTCAGTTGACTTCCATGGACTTGACGGCGTGTTTGCCAAACAGTCCGGACGTACTTTCAAAGGTATTCAAAAATCCAACTTTCCGACACGCGGTCATTCCGGTTGTCATCATTCGATGCAGCGGCAGGTTCTGCAGTGATTCAAGACAAGCAATTCCGGGAAACTCCAATAATGCGTTTGCACCTGCTCACGGCTTTACCCTTAGTCCTTGCCGCCAGTTTTGTTCAGGCGCAGTCCCTTCCGGAAGCCACGCAACAGGCACTGAGATGTCCATCCGGAAATCCAGGCAGGCGTTAATAGTCGATTGGCCGCGGATTATCAGTTAAAGGCAGCCAAAGGGGGATACCTCCCACGGGTCGATCTGCTGAGCGGTTATGGTCGCGAAGGCACTGATAACATCACCACGCGTGCCGCCGGCAACAACAATCACTGGGAAAACCTGAATCGCAGCGAATCGAGCGTGCGGTTGTCACAAATGGTTTTTGACGGTTTTGCGACGTCGAGTGAAGTGGGGCCTCACGGCCAGCAATATGTCGATCACAGCACCCGCGTGCGCACCGCCTATCAGAAGCAGTTCAGTCTCGGCGAGCGCACCTTGCTCGACCTGCTCGACCTGCTCGACAGTGAAAACGAGCTGTTCTCGGCGTCTCGTCGCCTGGCGGAGATCAAGAACATTCAGTTATTTACTCAGTACCGAATCAAGGCGACCATGGGCGAGTTGCTCAAGAGCCAGGGAGTGGTCGCACCGTTGGCATCCGTGGTGCAAAACGACGTGAAGCCCAAGGTTCAACTGCCTGGTATGAATTGAGCAGAACCTTCATTGTTCAAATGTTAGCCAAGAGTGCCGAGCGTGGAATCAGAAGTCAGTCGAGTTCAACTCATTCATGATCCACGCGCGCTGCACGACGATCCGTTACTGGATGGCTTGCTGGCTCTTTGCACCCTGCATCAGAAACCGGCCAGCGCCGCGATGTTGACCACCGGCCTGCCGTTGCCCAAGCAGCGCCTGAGCGTTGAGTTGCTGCCCCGCGCGGCCGCTCGCGCCGGCCTGCAAGGGCGGGTGCTGGTACGCAAACTGGAACAGATCCCGGCGATTGCCATGCCGGCGCTGTTGCTGCTCAAGGATGGTCGCAGTGCCGTCCTGCTCGGTTGGCAAGGTGAAGACCAGGCGCGCCTGCTGCTCAGCGAAAGCGATGGCGGTGAAAGTGTCGTCAGCCGAGAACTGCTGGCCGATGACTACATCGGTAAAGTGTTCTTCGCCCAGCCCCAGCACAAATTCGACGTCAATCACGGCACGCTGATCCCGCGCGCGCGCTCGTGGTTCCGCGATACCCTCAAGCGGTCGCGCTGGCTGTACGCCGACGCCATCGCCGCCAGTTTCCTGATCAACATCATTGCCATGGCCGCGCCGCTGTTCGTGATGAACGTCTACGATCGCGTCGTGCCGAACCAGGCCGAATCGACCTTGTGGGTGTTGGCCATTGGCATCACCGGGGCGTACCTGTTCGACCTGATCCTCAAGAGCCTGCGCAGCCTCTGCCTGGACCTGGCCGGGAAGAAAACCGACCTGATCATCTCGGCCACGTTGTTCGAGCGCATCGTCGGTATGGCCATGAAGTACCGCCCGGCCCGGGTCGGCAGCTTCGCCCAGAACATCCATGAGTTTCAGAGCCTGCGGGACTTCCTCGCCTCGCTGACGCTCACCAGTTTGATCGACTTGCCGTTTACGCTGCTGATCTTCATGGTCATCGCGATTCTCGGCGGGCATCTGGTATGGATCCCGGTGCTGGCGTTCCCGATTGCCCTGCTGATCGGCTATGCCTTGCAGAAGCCGTTGGTGGCGACCATGGAGCGAACCATGGCGCTGGGCGCCGAGCGGCAGTCGAGCCTGATCGAAACCCTCGCCGGCCTCGATGCGGTGAAGGTCAACAACGCCGAAAGCGAACGCCAGTATCAGTGGGAGCAGACCATCGGCACCCTCAGCCGCCTCGAGTTGCGGGTGAAAATGCTCTCCGGTCTGGCGATGAACATCACCTTGCTGATCCAGCAACTGGCCGGGGTGATCATGATCGTCTTCGGCGTGTACCAGATCATCGACGGTCACCTGAGCATGGGCGGTTTGATTGCTTGCTACATGCTCAGCGGTCGCGCGCTCAGCCCGCTGGCTTCGCTGTCCGGCCTGCTGACGCGTTACCAGCAGGCGCGGGTGACCATGACTTCAGTCGATCAGATGATGGAGCTGCCGCAAGAGCGCAACTTCGAGGAACGCCCACTGAGCCGCAAGGTCCTGCAAGGCGCCATCGAATGCCGGCAGATGAACTTCACCTACCCGAACCAACAGAACGCGGCGTTGAAGAACATCAACCTGATCATCAAGCCTGGCGAGAAGATCGGCATCATCGGGCGCAGCGGCTCGGGGAAAAGCTCCCTGGCCAAACTGCTCGTAGGCCTCTACCAGCCGGACGACGGCGCGCTGTTGGTGGATGGCGTCGATATCCGTCAGATCGACGTCAGCGAATTGCGCCACAACATTGGTTACGTGGCGCAGGACATCCAGCTGCTGGCCGGCACCCTGCGCGACAACCTGGTGTCGGGTGCGCGCTATGTCGAAGACGAAATGGTGCTGCAAGCTGCCGAACTGGCCGGCGTCCACGAATTCGCCCGTCTTCATCCCCAAGGTTATGAGCTGCAAGTCGGCGAGCGCGGGCAGAACCTGTCTGGCGGTCAGCGCCAGAACGTTGCCCTGGCCCGTGCATTGCTGCTCAACCCGCCGATCCTGCTGCTCGACGAACCGACCAGCGCCATGGACAACACCGGTGAAGAACGCCTCAAGCAACGCCTCGCGGCGGTGGTTGAAAGCAAAACCGTGGTGCTGGTAACGCACCGGGCTTCGCTGTTGTCGCTGGTGGATCGTCTGATCGTCATCGACCGCGGGCAGATTCTCGCCGACGGCCCGAAAGCCGCCGTGATGGAAGCATTGAAGAAGGGGCAGATCGGTGTTGCTTAAGTCGGGTTTCAAGAATTCGATCGGCCGTTATTTCAAAGGCTCCGATTCGCTGCATGGCCAGCCACTTCCCGAGGTCAACAAAGCGCTGATCGAAGACGCCCCACGCGTGGTGCGGCTGACCATCTGGGCGATCATCGGCTTCTTCGTGTTCCTGATGCTTTGGGCCAACTTCGCCGTGATCGACGAAGTCACCAAGGGCGACGGCAAAGCCATTCCGTCGTCCAAGATCCAGAAAATCCAGAACCTTGAGGGCGGCATCGTCTCCGAGTTGTTCGTGACCGAAGGGCAGATCGTTGAGGCCGGCGCGCCGCTGATTCGCCTGGACGACACGCGATTCGCCTCCAACGTCGGCGAAACCGAGGCCGATCGGCTGTCGATGCTGCTGCGAGTCGAACGCTTGAGCGCGGAAGTCGACGACCGTCCGCTGAACTTCCCCGCTGACGTACTGAAGGCCGTGCCCGGTCAGGCAGCCAGCGAAGAGTCGCTGTACATCAGCCGCCGTCAGCAGTTGCACGATGAAATTGGCGGTTTGGAGGAGCAGTTGATCCAGCGTCAGCAAGAGCTGCGAGAGTTCACTTCCAAACAGTCGCAGTACCGCAACGGTCTTGCGTTGCAACGCCAGGAAATCAACATGTCCGAGCCGTTGGTGGCCCAGGGCGCGGTATCGCCGGTTGAAGTGCTGCGACTCAAGCGCGCCGAGGTTGAAACCCGCGGGCAACTGGACGCGACCACCCTGGCCATTCCTCGTGCCCAATCGGCGATCAAGGAAGTGCAGCGCAAGATTGACGAGACTCGTGGCAAATTCCGCAGCGAAGCGCTGACTCAACTCAATGAAGCGCGCACTGATCTGAACAAGGCCCAGGCTACCGGCAAGGCGCTGGAGGACCGGGTCAGCCGGACGCTGGTGACATCGCCGGTGCGCGGCATCGTCAACAAGCTGCTGGTGAACACCATTGGCGGCGTGATCCAGCCGGGCAGCGACCTGGTGGAAATCGTGCCGCTGGACGACACCTTGCTGGTGGAGGCAAAAGTTCGCCCGCAAGACATTGCCTTCCTGCATCCGGGGCAAGAGGCAACGGTTAAGTTCACGGCGTATGACTACACCATTTATGGTGGGCTCAAAGCCAAGCTTGAGCAGATCGGTGCTGACACCATTACCGATGAAGACAAGAAAACCACTTACTACATCATCAAACTGCGCACTGACCGCAGCCACTTGGGGACGGATGAAAAACCGTTGCTGATCATCCCGGGGATGGTGGCTTCGGTGGACATCATCACGGGCAAGAAGACCATTCTCAGCTACCTGCTCAAGCCGATTATTCGGGCCCGCGCCGAAGCGCTGCACGAGCGATAGTTCTCGGCTGGGGCTAATGGCCCCTTCGCGAGCAAGCCCGCTCCCACATTGGTTCTGTGATCAACACACATCCAATGTGGGAGCGGGCTTGCTCGCGAAGAGGCCCAAAAGGCAACACACCTCAAAAGCCATATAGTTATGCGCTAACGGTATTTAAATTTCAGTTCTTATATCTATAAAGTCATTCTCCTGCGTACCTGCCGACCAATCGGCGCGCCGCACGACACGAACCAACACGGGACCTCCGTGAGTTTCTTGATCGACGCGCGCGCCCTTGAGCGTGCCGTGCGTGGGAGTGATTTATGTCTGCAGCAACGGCTTCCCCAAGCGCCGCGAATATCGCGTCGCAAACCTTCGACATCCGCCCGTTCAGTGGCGCTGTCGGTGCCGAAATCATCGGCCTCGACCTGTCCCGCCCGATCAATGATCAAGACTTCGCCCGCATCCACCGCGCGCACCTGGATCATCACGTCGTGGTGTTCCGCGACCAGCGCATTATCCCCGAGCAACAAATTGCCTTCAGCCGCCGTTTTGGTGTGTTGCAGATCCACGTGCTCAAGCAATTCCTGCTGGCCGGGCATCCGGAAATTCTCATCGTTTCCAACATCATCGAAAACGGCGAGTCCATCGGCCTCGGCGACGCCGGCAAGTTCTGGCATTCCGATCTTTCCTATAAAGAACTGCCAAGCCTGGGCTCGATGCTGCACGCCCAGGAGTTGCCGTCCGAAGGCGGCGACACGCTGTTCGCCGACATGCACAAAGCCTGGGACAACCTGCCCGAAGCCCTGCGCAAAGCCGTCGAAGGTCGCTCGGCGGCGCACTCCTATACGGCGCGCTACAGCGAGACCAAATTCGAAGGCAACTGGCGCCCGACGCTGACGCCCGAGCAACTGGCTCAGGTCGCTGAAGTGGTCCACCCGATTGTTCGTACCCACCCGGAAAACGGCCGTAAGGCGTTGTTCGTCAGCGAGGGTTTCACCACGCGCATCGTTGGTTTGCCGGAAGACGAAAGCAAGCAACTGCTCGACGAGCTCTACGCCCACAGCGTGCTGCCGCAAAACATCTACCGCCATCAATGGCAGGCCCACGACCTGGTGTTCTGGGACAACCGTTCGCTGATTCATCTCGCCGCCGGATGCCCAAGCTACCTGCGCCGCAAGTTGTATCGCACCACCATCCAGGGCGACGCGCCTTTCTGATTTGTCGGAGAAACTCACATGTCCAAACGTCTTCCATTTGCACCGCTGGCTGCGGCCATCGGCCTGGGTTTCAGCCTGATCGCCGGCAGCCTGGTGGCGCCGACCGTGGCCCACGCTGAAGGTGAGATCCGCATCGCCGAGCAGTTCGGCATCGTTTATCTGTTGCTCAATGTGGTGCGCGATCAAAACCTGATCGAGAAGTACGGCAAGCAGGAAGGCATCGACATCAAGGTCGACTGGACCCAGCTCTCCGGTGGTGCGGCGGTCAACGATGCGTTGCTCTCCGGTTCCATTGATATCGCCGGTGCGGGCGTCGGCCCGCTGCTGACGATTTGGGACCGCACCCATGGCAAGCAGAACGTCAAAGCCGTGGCTTCCCTCGGCAACTTCCCGTACTACCTGGTGAGCAACAATCCCAAGGTCAAAACCATCGCTGACTTCACCGAGAAGGACCGCATCGCGGTGCCGGCGGTCGGCGTGTCGGTGCAGTCGCGCATCCTGCAATACGCGGCCGCCAAGCAGTGGGGCGACAAGGAATTCAATCGCCTCGACAAGTACACCATTGCGGTTCCTCACCCGGACGCCACCGCAGCGCTGATTGCCGGCGGCACCGAGTTGACCGGGCACTTTTCCAACCCGCCGTTCCAGGATCAAGAGCTGGCCAACCCTAACGTTCACGTTGTTCTCAATTCCAATGACGTGCTCGGCCCGAACTCGCCGACGGTGCTGTTCGCCACCGAGAAATTCCGCGACGAGAACCCGAAAACCTACAAGGCGTTCGTCCAGGCGCTGACTGAGGCGGCCGAGTTTGCCCAGAACGATAAAGGCGCGGCGGCGGACACGTACATCCGCGTCACCAAGGCCAAAATCGACCGTGCCGCGTTGCTGAAAATCATTGATAACCCGCAGTTCGAATTCAGCGTCACACCGAAAAATACTTACCCGCTGGCCGAGTTCCTCTACCGCGTCGGCGCGATCAAAAACAAACCGGACTCGTGGAAGGACTACTTCTTCCAGGACGCCAAACCGCTGCAAGGGAGCTGACCGAGATGAACGCCCCTTTGCAAGGCCACACGGTCAGCAAACCGATCGCGGCAGCCCAGGCGCTGCTGTCGGTCGACAACGTCAGCCTCGAATACCGCACGCCTCAGCGGGTGGTTCGAGCGACCCATCAGGTCAGTTTTGAAATCGATCCTGCGGACCGCTTTGTGCTGCTCGGTCCGTCCGGTTGCGGCAAATCAACGTTGCTCAAGGCGGTCGCCGGGTTCATCCAGCCGTGTGAAGGCGAGATTCGTCTTCAGGGGCAAACCGTTCATGCCCCGGGGCCGGACCGGATCGTGGTGTTCCAGGAATTCGATCAACTGCCGCCGTGGAAAACCGTCAAACAGAACGTGATGTTTCCGCTGCTTGCTTCGAAAACCCTGAAGCGCAAAGAGGCCGAGGAACGAGCGCTGTACTATCTGGACAAGGTCGGTCTGGCGGCGTTTGCCGACGCCTACCCGCATACCTTGTCCGGCGGCATGAAAGCGCGTGTGGCGATTGCTCGTGCGTTGGCCATGCAGCCGAAAATCCTCTTGATGGACGAACCCTTCGCCGCCCTCGACGCGCTGACTCGCCGCAAGATGCAGGAAGAATTGCTGCTGCTCTGGGAAGAAGTGCGCTTCACGCTGCTGTTCGTCACGCACTCCATCGAAGAAGCGCTGGTGGTGGGCAATCGAATCCTGCTGCTGTCGCCGCATCCGGGTCGGGTGCGGGCGGAAGTCCACAGCCATCAATACGACTTGCACAGCCTCGGCGGCGTGGCCTTTCAGGAGTCGGCGCGGCGCATTCATCGGTTGTTGTTCGATGAAGGTCAGTCCCCGCAAACCGAGCGTGAGCTGGATTTCTCCGACATCCGCATCGCTTATTGAGCCATTGAGAGGAGTGCCCGATGAGCCTTTTATCATCCCCGCGTGAAGAATTTGAAACGGTGCTGCGGCCGCTGACGAGTGTGCCGCTGGAGCGTGAATTACCGCTCGGTCAGCGCCTGTGGCAACAAGGCTGGTTACGCAAAAGCCTGATCCTGATTTTGCTCGCGGTCCTGTGGGAGGTGGTTGCCCGTGTTCAGAACAACGACCTGCTGCTGCCGAGTTTTCTGCAAACCGGGAGCGCGCTGTATGACGGTTTGCTCAGTGGCGAATTGCTGAGCAAGGTGTGGATTTCGCTGGTGGTGCTGCTCAAGGGTTACCTGATCGGCATCGTGCTGGCGTTTGCCCTGACCACGCTGGCGGTGTCGACGCAGTTTGGTCGCGACCTGTTGAGTACGTTGACCTCGATGTTCAACCCGCTGCCGGCGATTGCGCTGTTGCCGTTGGCGCTGCTGTGGTTCGGTCTGGGGCAGAACAGCCTCATTTTTGTGTTGGTGCATTCGGTACTCTGGGCGCTGGCCTTGAACACCTATGCCGGGTTCCTCGGTGTCTCGGAAACCTTGCGCATGGCCGGGCGCAATTACGGCCTCAAAGGCATGCGCTTCGTGCTGTTCATCCTGATTCCGGCAGCGCTGCCATCGATTCTCGCCGGGCTGAAAATCGGCTGGGCCTTCGCCTGGCGCACGCTGATCGCCGCTGAATTGGTGTTCGGCGCCACCAGTGGCAAGGGCGGCTTGGGCTGGTACATCTTCCAGAACCGCAATGAGCTATACACCGACAAGGTGTTTGCCGGGTTGGCGGTGGTGATCCTGATCGGCTTGTTGGTGGAAAACCTGGTGTTCAGCACGTTGGAGCGGGTCACGGTGAAGCAGTGGGGGATGCAGCGCTAAATTCTGCGGTGGCAGGTCTGGCCCCTTCGCGAGCAAGCCCGCTCCCACAGTGGATCTTGAGCGGATACAGATTTTGTTTTCGACACAAAACCTGTGGGAGCGGGCTTGCTCGCGAAGGGGCCGGACCTGCCACCGCATGGATCGGGGATGTTTGCTAGCATTGCGTCTGAATCAATCCAGATCAGTCACGAGTGCTCAGCATGCAACTCCCGGACATGAACTTGTTGGTCGCCCTCGACGCCTTGCTCGACGAGGGCAGTGTGGTGGGCGCCGCGCGGCGGATGAACCTCAGCCCGGCGGCCATGAGCCGGACGCTGACGCGCATTCGCGAGGCCATCGGTGACCCGATCCTGGTGCGCGCCGGTCGCGGTTTGGTGCCGACACCCAAGGCGCTGGCGTTGCGCGAGCAGGTGCGTGACGTGGTGGAACAGGCCGCGCTGTTGTTTCGTTCGGCCGATGCGGTGGAGCTGGGCACGTTGCGCCGTCGGTTCAGCATTCGCGCCAATGACTTTTTCGTCGGCGTTTACGGCGGAAAGCTGTTCGACACCCTGGATCGCCAGGCGCCGTACTGCGAACTGCGTTTTGTGCCGGAAGGCGATGGCGATGACGAAGCGCTGCGGGAAGGGCGGATCGACCTGAGCATCAGCAATACCCGGCCGTTGACCCCGGAAGTGAAGATTCAGAATCTGTTCTCTACTCATTTCGTCGGCCTGGTTCGCGAAGACCATCCGCTGTTCAACGAAGAGATTACGGCCGAGCGTTTCGCCGGGTTTTCCCATATCAGCATGTCCCGTCGCGGCATCGCCCGTGGCCCGATCGATACCGCGCTCAATGCGTTGGGGCTGGAGCGGCGGGTGGCGGTGATTGCACCGAGTTTCCATGCGGCGATGTTTGCCTTGCCTGATTCCGATTTGATTCTGCCGGTGCCCAAGGAGGCATTGCTGAGCGTCCAGCGGCTGGGCTTGAAGCTGCGGTCATTTACGCTACCGATTCCGTTGCCGACCATTATGTTGACCCAGTCCTGGCACCCACGTTTCGACAAGGATCCGGCCCATCGCTGGCTACGTGAAACCCTCAAGGCCTGTTGCGACGAGACGTGGCTGGCCGCGCAACCCACCTCAAGTTGATCACGGATCTACTGTGGGAGCGGGCTTGCTCGCGAAAGCGGTGTATCAGTCACCATTGATGTTGAATGTGATGGCCCCTTCGCGAGCAAGCCCGCTCCCACAGGGGTTTTGTATTGCTGCGTCCAGCGCACTTATAAGCTGCCAATAAGTCAATTTTCGTAAGGTCCCGCACTTCTTAAAATGCTTCGGTATTCAAACTCCCGGAGCGTGCAGTCATGACTTCCCTCACGGTCACGGCACCTCTCGCCGCGGCCAGCCCGGCTGCCGTCACGCCACCGGTCTTTGGTCCGCGGATCATCATCGGCCTGGTGGGCGTGTTGTTGGCGGTGCTGGTGTCGGGCCTGAACGAGATGGTGACCAAGGTTGCCCTGGCCGACATCCGCGGCGCATTGGCCATCGGCTACGACGAAGGCACCTGGCTGGTCGCCAGTTACACCGCAACCTCGGTGGCGGCCATGGCGTTTGCGCCGTGGTGCTCGGTGACGTTCTCGCTGCGACGGTTCACCCTCTGCGCCATCAGCGCATTCACCCTGTTGGGCGTGTTGTGCCCGTTCGCTCCAAACTACGAAAGCCTGTTGGTCATGCGCACCTTGCAAGGCTTGGCGGGCGGTGCGTTGCCGCCGATGCTGATGACCGTCGCGCTGCGCTTTTTACCGGCCAACGTGAAGCTTTATGGTCTGGCGGGTTACGCGCTGACCGCGACGTTCGGCCCAGGCCTCGGCACGCCACTGGCCGGGTTGTGGACCGAACACGTCGGATGGCAGTGGACCTTCTGGCAAATCATCGTGCCGTGCCTGATCGCCATGGTCGCGGTGGCGTATGGCTTGCCCCAGGACCCGCTACGCCTGGAGCGCTTCAAACAATTCAACTGGCGCGGCTTGCTGCTGGGGTTTCCGGCGATCTGCATGCTGGTGATCGGCATTTTGCAAGGCAATCGGCTGGACTGGTTCGAGTCGAGCCTGATCTGCGGATTACTCGGGGGTGGGTTGCTGTTGCTGGTGTTGTTTCTGATCAATGAATGGTCGCAGCCAATGCCGTTTTTCAAGCTGCAGATGCTCGGCATCCGCAACCTGTCGTTCGCTTTGCTGACCCTGGCCGGGGTGTTGGTGGTGTTGCTGGCGGTGATCATTATTCCGTCCAGCTACCTGGCGCAGGTTCAAGGTTATCGCCCGGTTCAGACCGCGCCGATCATGTTGCTGGCCGCGTTGCCGCAGTTGATCGCGCTGCCGTTGGTGGCGGCGTTGTGCAACCTGCGTTGGGTCGATTGCCGCTGGGTGCTGGGGATCGGCCTGAGCATGCTGACGCTGTCCTGCATCGGGGGGTCGCAGCTGACGTCGGTGTGGATTCGCGACGACTTCTACGTCCTGCAACTGCTGCAAATCTTCGGTCAGCCGATGGCGGTGTTGCCGTTGTTGATGCTCTCCACCGGCAGCATCAGCCCGATGGAAGGGCCCTTCGCTTCGGCCTGGTTCAACACCGTAAAAGGCCTGGCGGCGGTAATCGCCACCGGCGTACTGGAGGCGTTGACCACCTCAAGGCTGCATTTCCACTCGGTGATGCTGGTGGACAGCCTCGGCAACTCACCCCTGGTCGACAGCGACAGCGCGGGCCTTGCCCACCGGCTGCATGAGCAGGCCGTGGTGCTGACGGCATCGGACCTTTATCTGTGCATGGCCGGCGTCGCACTGGCGTTGATCCTGCTGATTTTCTGGCTGCCGACGCGGATCTATCCGCCGCGCGGGCCGACTTGAATGCTTCACTGAAACAGAAGGTTTTTATGACGACTCAATCAAAGCAAAAAGTGGCCGTTGGCGTCGCCGCGGTGGTGGCGCTCGGGGTGCTGGTGTATTGGCTGGCGCCCGGCCTGTTCGGCAAGCGCACGCAGCAGAACACCAATGACGCCTTTGTCTCGGCGGACTTCACGCTGGTGGTGCCGCGCGTGGCCGGGTTCATCAAGGAAGTGCTGGTGGAGGACAACCAGCAGGTCAAGGCCGGGCAGTTGCTGGCGTTGATTGATGACCGCGATCTGCGAGCCGCCGCCCAAGCGGCAGACGCCGAAACCCTGGTGGCCAGGGCGCAACTGCAAAATGCCCGTGCGACCCTTGAACGTCAGGCTTCGGTGATCGCTCAGGCCCAAGCCACGGTCGTGTCGGCCAAGGCTGAAATGGCCTTCGCCGAGCATGAACTGAATCGCTACAACCACCTCGCCGGAGTGGGCGCCGGCACGGTGCAGAACGCTCAACAAGCGCGGACCCGCATCGATCAGGCCACCGCGCGGCTGGCTAACGTGACGGCAATGCTGGCGGCGGAGCGCAAGCAGGTGGAGATCCTCACCGCTCAGCGTGACGCGGCTGAAGGCGGACTGAAACGGGCGCAAGCGGCGCTGGAAATGGCCAGCTACGAGCTGTCCTACACGCGCATCGTTGCACCTCAGGACGGTATGGTCGGCGAGCGCGCCGTTCGGGTCGGCGCCTATGTCACGCCGGGGAGCAAAATCCTCGCGGTGGTGCCGCTTGCGCAGGCCTATGTGGTCGCCAATTTTCAGGAGACCCAACTGACCGACGTGCAGCCAGGGCAGGACGTGCAAGTGCGTGTCGACAGCCTCGGCGGCCAGGCCCTGAGCGGTCGCGTCGAGAGCATCGCACCGGCCACGGGTGTGACGTTCGCCTCGGTCAAGCCGGACAACGCTACCGGCAACTTCACCAAGGTGGTGCAGCGGATTCCGGTGAAAATCGTCCTTGATCCGGGTCAGGCATTGGCCGAGCGGTTGCGGGTTGGGATGTCGGTTGAGGCGAGTATTGATACTGCAAGCGCCAGCGCCAATGAGCATGAGGTCGCGCAACGATGAAGATTTTCATTGATAGGGCTGACGTCTTCGCGAGCAAGCCCGCTCCCACATTGAAACGCGGTCCCCTGTGGGAGCGGGCTTGCTCGCGAAGAGGCCGTCAGCCTCAACTGACCTTTTGCGCCTTGCTGATCGTAAGCCTTTCAGCCTGCACCGTCGGCCCGGACTTTCAAAAGCCTCAGGCACCGCAAATCGCCGAGTGGTCGAAACCATCTACGTCCGCCGCCAGCCAAGCCGTCGCCGAGACCATGGACGAACGCTGGTGGGAGGTGTTCAACGACCCGAAACTCTCGGCCCTGACTCAACGTGCCCTGACCGACAACCTCGACCTGAAACTCGCCAGCAGCCGTTTGCAGCAAAGCCGCGCTGTGCGTCAGGTGATCACCGCCGACCGTTACCCGAATACCGCCGCCACTGGCAGTTACGGGCGTAAACGCAACAGCGGCGAAGGCTTGAACGATCCGTCGGGACACAACGGTGACTCGGCGTACAACCTGTGGGACGCAGGCTTCTCCGCGTCTTGGGAATTGGATTTCTGGGGCCGTGTGCGTCGCGAAACCGAAGCCGCCGACGCCACCCTGGAAGTCGCGGAAAACGACCAGCGCGGCGTGCTGTTGTCGGTGCTCGCCGAAACCGCCCAGGCCTACATTCAGCTGCGCGGTGTGCAAAGTACGCGAGCTGTCACCGAGGAGAACCTCGACGTCGCCCGCCACAGCCTGAAACTCTCGCAGCTGCGCCTGGCCGACGGTGTCGCCACCGACCTGGATGTCGCCGAAGCCGCCGCCCAGGTAGCGGCCATCGATTCGCGTTTGCCTGCGCTGGAGCAGCGCCAGTCGCAACTGATCAACGCCTTGAGCCTGCTGATGGGCGAGCCGCCGCAAGCGCTGTCCGCCGAGTTATCCACAGACGCCCCGGTGCCGCAAACCCCGCGTCAGGTCGCTATCGGGCTGCCGTCGCAACTGGCCGAACGCCGTCCGGACATCCGCCAGGCCGAAGCCCACCTGCATGCCGCAACCGCGAGCATCGGTGTGGCCAAGGGCGATTTCTATCCGCGGATCACCCTGTCGGGCAACATCGGATCGCAAGCCATGCAGCTCAGTGATTTCGGCTCCTGGGGTTCGCGTTCGTTCGGTATCGGCCCGCAATTCAGCTTGCCGCTGTTTGACGGCGGTCGCCTGCGCGGCGTGCTGCACTTGCGCGAAGCCCAACAACAGGAAGCCGCCATCGCCTACCAGCAAACCGTGCTGCGCGCCTGGCATGAAATCGACGATCAACTGACCGCCTACAACGCCAGCCAACTGCGCCGCGACAGCCTTGCCGAAGCCGTCCGCCAGAACCAGATCGCCCTGCGTACCGCGCAACAGCAATACGTGGAAGGGGTGGTGGATTTCGTTAACGTGCTGACCGTGCAAGGCGCGCTGTTGGCGACTCAGGAGCAGTTTGTGGAAAGTTCGACCGGGGTGTCGTTGGCGATGGTCGGGTTGTACAAGGCGTTGGGTGGGGGATGGGAGTCGGTGTATCCGCTGGCAGATGTTGTTACCAATAATCCGGTTTGATGGCAGGCGTTTACGGGTAGGCACGCGTTCCGGGAACTGGTGTGACTGCAACTCTTCTGCAGAGATGACTCGACGCATCCAATGGGAATGTTCCTTTAGCGAACCTGGTGAAGGACAGTTCAATTCAGCTCGATGAGGAAGAATGACCCCGATAGTTATGTCAGGAAAATCTTCGCGAATAGCTTTAAGGGCTGGAGTCATGTCTGTGTCGCTGGAAACCAGTACGAGTTGTTCAATACGGTCATGCACTTCAAGAGCGGCTTGCTTGGTAGCAGTGCGGTACATGCTGATCGCGATGTGAACATCCGTTTCTTTCTCTTCAAGCTTCCAAATGTCGACCTTGTCTTGACGTGAAGCACCTGTTTTCCTGTCTATGAAGCGCGGAGCTTTCGCCGGCTCGAGCGAGTGCCGGCCATAGTGCACTGCTACTTTGGTCGCTTTCAGTGCTCGCACATAGGAGTCTTGAGCCTCTTTCGAGATTCTGCCCCGAGTGGCGAGTATCGGTTTGACGGAAGAAGTGAAGTAATCAACGGAGATGATTGAGCTTTGCGGGTTTTCGATATGTGCGACATGGGCCAGCAGACCTTTGAGGTTGAGCCACTTATAGGGAGTGCCCGCGAGCAACCCGTAAAACAGATTGTAGCCATCAACAAAAAAAGCGGTGCGCACTAACTTAATCCTCAAAAACGAAAAAACCGGCCTAGGCCGGTTTCTTCACCCCAACTGCCAGAGAACTGAATCTCTGCGTACGGGGTTGAGTTGGAGCAATCCTAAGTCGTGCTCGCCACGCACGTCAACCACCGATTGACCAGGAGCTGCACGACGGCATGCACTCCAGCGCCGGCGAGTCAGTTTTGATCACCGGCCTAGGTGATGGTCAAGGCGTTGTTGGCCTGATCTATTAGTGATTGCTACAGGAAGAGTGACGAGGTGCTGCATTTCGATAAAAGTTTGAAGTGTCCACCGCTGCTCTCCGTATCGATTGAATGTATGTTCCCAATTTGATGTGGGATTTATTACCGAGAGGTACTGGAGGAAAGCCCAAGTATCTGTGCTGAGAAATTTGTCTATTTTGAAACAGCACATTTCTATCCAAGGACATCTATCTCCTTGACGTCCACCCACGCTGTCATAGACTCCGCTCATCCGTCAGGGAGTAACGGTTATGCGGCGTGTTCGTGTGTGGGTTATTGGATTGACCTTTGTAACGTGTGTTGTACAGGCGCAAACACCTGCGCCCGATGATCCGCTGCTGGACAGCAGCGGCAGTGCAAACGCCAGCAGCGAGGCCCGTGGCGTGCTGCGAGCCCGGGATCAGGCGGTGCTGGCCAGTGAGTTGTCCGGGCGTATTGTCGAGTTGCCGTTCAGTGAGGGTGAGTCGTTCAAGAAGGGCGACACCCTGGCGCGTTTTGACTGTTCGGCTTATCAGGCCCAGCTCAATGCGGCCCAGGCTGCCAGCCGTGGCGCTGGAGAAGAGCTGTCCCACAACAAGCAACTGGCGGCGTTGAATTCGGTCGGGCGTTTTGAAGTGGCGCGGGCCGAGGCCAAGGTCAGCGAGACTCAGGCGCAGTCCCAGGTTTATCAGGTTCAGGTCAAACGTTGCAGCGTGCTGGCGCCGTTCGATGGCCAGGTCGTCGAGCGCAAGGTCAAGCGTTATGAAAGCGTCGCTGCCGGCACGCCGTTACTGGACGTGGTCGACAACCGCACCCTGGAAATTCATCTGCTGGTGCCGTCACGCTGGATGGCCCGGCTCAAGCCTGGCCAGATCTTCAGTTTTGTTCCCGATGAAACCGGTCAGCCACTGGATGCCACGGTCAAACGCCTCGGCGCGCGGATTGACGAAGGCAGTCAGACCTTGCTGTTGGTGGCAACGCTTCCCAACGCCAACGGTTTGCTGGCCGGCATGAGTGGCACGGCGCGTTTCGCGGAGTTCAAGTGAACGCCCCGGTCACGGGCGGCGCTGAGCAGGTGTTCGCAAGGTTTCTGGATCTCGAACGCCTGACCCGCGCTGCTCGCACGCCTGCGCAACTGGCCTACAGCCTGGTCAATGACGGTCAGGCGCTGTTCGGTTTTCGCCACGCGGCGCTGTTGATTGCCGGCAAAGTGCAGGCCGTGACGGGCGTCAGTGCAGTGGAGCCGAATGCACCGTTCGTGGCGTTTGTCGAGCAGGCAGTGGCGCAGTTGCTCAAGCTCGAGGTGCTGAAACAGGCGCGGGTGATTC
The DNA here is from genome assembly GCF_019947405.1 of Pseudomonas sp. GL-B-26. Lineage (NCBI taxonomy): Bacteria > Pseudomonadati > Pseudomonadota > Gammaproteobacteria > Pseudomonadales > Pseudomonadaceae > Pseudomonas > Pseudomonas sp. GL-B-26. The sequence continues at coordinate 39,496 of NZ_JAGYGJ010000057.1, forward strand.
AGGCGAATGTTCTCAGCGAATCGATTCAGGCGGACTGGCAAAGTCTTTCCGCGGCTCAGGTGTTCTGGCTGCCGCTGATTGATCACCAAGGTGAGGTGTTTGGCGGTCTGTGGCTGGCGCGGGATCTGCCGTGGAATCCTTCCGAGCAAGTGTTGCTGTCGCAATTGGGTGACACCTACAGCCACGCCTGGCTGGCGCTGCAACCGCGCAAACCGTGGCGGCTGCGCTGGACGCGAAAACGTCAGGTGGCGCTGGTCGCGGTGGTGTTGCTCGGGCTGCTCATTCCGGTGCGCCAATCAGTGCTGGCTCCGGCCGAAGTCGTTCCGCTGGGCGGCCGAGTTGTTGCGGCGCCGCTGGACGGGGTGATTGCCGAGTTTCTGGTCAAACCCAATCAGACGGTGAAAGCCGGCGACCTGTTGTTGCGCTTTGAAAGCACCACGCTTAGGGCCCAGGCCGACGTGGCCGAGCGCGCCTTGGGTGTTGCTGAAGCTGAGCTGAAGGCCAATTCCCAACGCTCGTTCGCCGATGCCGAATCGAGCTCGAAAATCGATCTGCTGGCTGCGCGAGTCGAGCAAAAACGCGCTGAACGCGATTACGCCCGCGAATTGCTCAAGCGCAGCGAAGTACGCGCCGAACGGGGCGGTATTGCGGTGTTCGCCGATGCGGAACGCTGGACCGGTAAACCGGTGCAGACCGGCGAGCGGTTGATGGAAATCGCCGACCCGACCCAGGCGGAGTTACGCATCGAACTGGCGGTGGGCGATGCGATTGCGCTGGAACCTGGCGCACAGGTCGCGTTGTTTCTCGACAGTGATCCGTTGCAACGGCATCTGGCCCGGCTCGAGCGCGCGGCTTATGAAGCACAGCCCACGGCTGGCGGACAATTGGCGTATCGACTCGACGCCAGTTTCCAGCAAACACCACCGCGTATCGGGTTGCGAGGGACAGCGAAAGTCTTCGGTGACCGTGCGCCGCTGGCGCTGTACCTGTTACGTAAACCCCTGGCCGGTTTGCGCCAGAGCGTGGGGCTTTAGATGAGCCTGCCGAACCTGCGTGCAGATTTGCAGCTGACGCCTGCATCACCGGCGCTCGATGGCTCGCCGCGCTGGACCTTGGCCGATCCGGTGCGCGGTCGCTATTTCAAACTTGGCGTGGCGGCGATGCGCCTGCTGCGCCATTGGTCCTTGGGTGATCCCGAGCAAGTGCTGCGTGCAGCCAACCGCGAACCGGGTTTACCGCTCGATGGCGCGGAGCTTGAGCAATTGCTGGTTTTTTTGCGCAGCCACGATCTGATCACCGCCCTCGATCCCCAACAGCGTGCCAGTTACAGCCTCAAAGCGGCCGCTCAACGGCAATCGATATGGCAGATCTTGCTGCACCAATACCTGTTTTTTCGCATTCCGCTGTGGCGTCCGGACGCTTTTCTCAATCGGGCCTGGCCATGGCTGGAGCGCTTCGGTCCGCGCGCGTTGCGCTACGGGTTGCCGGCAACCCTGGGCCTTGGCGTGTTTCTGGTGTCACGGGACTGGCAGCGCTTTATCGCGACTTTTCCGCATCTGTTCAGCCTCGGTGGCGCGCTGGCGTTCGGCGTGGCGCTGTTCTTCGCCAAGCTTTGTCACGAGTTCGGTCACGCCTTCATGGCCAAGCGCGCCGGTTGTCGAGTGCAGAGCATGGGCGTGGCGTTCATGGTGTTGCTGCCGATGTTTTACACCGATGTCAGCGACGCCTGGCGGGTCAATGATCGTCGCGCTCGACTGCTGATTGGCGCCGGCGGCGTGCTGGCGGAATTGCTTTTGGCGAGCATCGCGCTGCTCGCCTGGTCGCTGCTGCCAGACGGTCCCGGACGCACGGCGGCCTTCATGCTCGCCAGCGCCACCTGGATGACCACGTTGGTGATCAACCTCAACCCGTTCATGCGGTTTGATGGCTATTTTTTGCTCAGCGACTATTGGCAGGTCGACAACCTTCAAGGTCGAGCGTTTGACCTTTGTCGCTGGCGCTTGCGTGAGTTTTTATTCGGTTACGGTGCGCCGGCGCCGGAGCCATGGTCGCCGAAGATGCAACGGCGTTTGCTGATCTGGGGTTACGGCTCGTGGCTGTGGCGCGCGGCATTGTTTTTCGGGATTGCGCTGGCGGTCTACCACCTGTTCTTCAAGGTGTTGGGGATTTTCCTGATGCTGGTGGAACTGGTGTGGTTCATCTTCCTGCCGATCATGAGTGAATGGCGGCAATGGTGGACTCGCCGTGAACAGGCGCATGCGCCTCGGGTGCTGCTCAGTGGCCTGGCCTTGCTTGGGCTGTTGCTGATGCTGGTCGTGCCGTGGCGCAGCGCCGTGGAGTTGCCGACGATGCTGGAGGCTGGCCGCGCCAGTGCCTTGCACGCGCCAGTCGCGGCGCGGGTGAAAACGGTGAATGTTCACGATGGTCAAGCGGTTGCCCAGGGCCAGGTGTTGATTGAACTGGAATCCCCGGACCTGGATTCGCGTCAGGCCATCGTCCGCCGCGAAATCCAGATCCAGCAGTTGCAGATGCGCCGTCAGGCCAGCCGCAGTGAAACCGCCGCCGACGCCGGTATCGTCGAACAGCGCCTGGCCGAAGCGGTCGCCGAATACCGAGGCCTGGCCGCCCAGCGTGAGCGCCTGCTGCTGCGAGCGCCCCACGCCGGCAAGGTGCGCGATCTGTTGCCTCAGTTGGCGGTCGGTCGCTGGTTATCGACCAAAGATCCGCTGGCGCGGGTGGTCGAAGACGGCGCGCGGTTGCGCGGTTATCTGGCCGAAGTCGAGCTCTGGCGTGTCGCCACGGGCGCCAGCGGACGCTTCATCGCCGACGATCCGATGCACCCGGCGATCGCCGTGCAACTGAGCGAAATCGACACCAACGGTGCGGCCTTTGTCGATCAGGAAGCGTTGACCTCCGATCACCATGGGCCGATTGCCGTGCGCCGGGATCAGCATCAAAGGGCGGAGCCGGTACAGGCTCAATATGGGGCGCGGTTGAGCGTCCTCGAGGACGTACCGACCCCGGTGCAACCCTTGCGCGGCATTGTGGTGTTGCAAGGGCGAGGCGAGTCGTTGCTGGGTGTCGCCTGGCGGCGGTTGGCAGCGCTAGGCGTAAGGGAAAGCGGTTTTTAAGGAGCGCAACGATGGCAAATACCGATTCAGTGGCGGCCGACGGCTTGGTGGTTCGGCCTTCGCGGGCCAGCGATGGGGCTTTTTTGCAGAGTCTTTATCAGTCGGCACGGCCGGATCTGCAATGGATTGACGGTGAGCCGGAAATGGTTGAGCAGGTGGTGGCTCAGCAATTTCAGGTACAGGAACAAGGGCTGGGGGAGCGCTTCCCCAACGCAATGCATTACGTGATCGAGAAGCTCGACACGGCCATCGGTGCGCTGACCACCGATTTTGGCCCGAATGAGATTCGTGTGCTGTACCTGGCGTTCATTCCAAAGGCTCGCGGCCAGGGCTATGGCCGCAAGGTACTGCAAGGTGTGCAGCAAGCCGCGCAACAGGTTCGTTGCCCGGTAGCGACGGTGGTCTGGGCCAATAATCCCCATGCGCGCCAGCATTACCTGGCGCTGGGGTTTCAGGTCGAGGAGCGCAACCCGGCGGCGGAGCGGTTGGTGTGGTATCCACAGGGTTGAATACACCACCAATCAAATGTGGGAGCGGGCTTGCTCGCGAAAGCGGTGGGTCAGTGGCATTTGTACCGACTGACCCACCGCT
>NZ_JAGYGJ010000058.1:0-38509 GCF_019947405.1 Pseudomonas sp. GL-B-26
GAGCATTGGAACCACCTGATCCCATCCCGAACTCAGCAGTGAAACGATGCATCGCCGATGGTAGTGTGGGGTTTCCCCATGTGAGAGTAGGTCATCGTCAAGATTAAATTCCGAAACCCCTATCTGCATCTGCAGGTAGGGGTTTTGTTTTGCCCGCAGGAAAGTGGCGTGGCGAAAAAGGGGCGGCCCATCGACTATCCCTGGTTCCAGAAGCATCGTTAGTGAAACTTCGGCAGAACGTATTCAGCGATCTCTTCAATAACCTCGGCAACCGGCCGCTCGCTACGACGCAGATGCAAGCCAACGTGCTGCACACCGGCTTCACGCAAAGCCTGAAGCTCATCAATCAATGCCAGCCTCCCGCAGCTGCCGCCAAAACGTACATGCCGCATCGGTGCATGAGGATTGGCCGCCAGATCCAGGTGAACGAAGCTGATGTAGGGTTTGTCGCCGCCGACCTCCCGCCACAGCCCCACTCGGCGCCGATGCTCATCCGGAGTGCCGGGGTAGGCGAGCCAGCCATCCATGTGTTGGCCGATCCACGCTGGGGATTGCTGACCAAGACCTGCAACCAGCAATGGCACTGGCTGATCTCGCTCCGGTAACAGGCGAGCACCTTCCGGCAAGCGTCCTTCACCTTGGCTGCGCAACAACTCAACCGTATCGCGAAAGATCTCTCCCCGCTGATCGTAGTCCACACCAAACAACGGATACTCCATAGGTCGGTCACCACTGGCCACACCCAGTAGCAGACGTCCATCACTCAGTTCATCAACACTATTGGCTGCCTTGAGTGTTAACCACGGTTGACGTAGCGGTAATACAACCGCCGCTGTACCCAGCATGATGTTGTCAGTGATCCCGGCCAGGTAGCCAAGGTAGGAAAAGGTTTCGAACACCTGCGCCGCATCACCAAAATCGGGATCATAGACCGGCACATCGCGCACCCACAGAGCGCGGAAACCCGCCTTGTCGGCGAGGCGCGCCATAGCGGCATGCTGCTTCAGGTCCGGAACTCCAAACGGCCGCTCCTCGGCAATCCGCAGCCGTTGCCCATCGCTGGACCAATCGTTATCCAGCGGCAGTTCCAACCCAATGGAAAATCCATTGGAGCCCAGTAAACGTTGAAATCGTGGATGCATGAAAGACTCCAAAAAAACCAAACGGAATGACATGCACCCAGTATCTATAGGCCCTCCTTCAAGAAAAATGCATGAATGGGAATATCAATCTTGATCAAAACGCACGGGTCATAAAAAAACCGAACGTCGTTTTGGCCCTCAAGGACAACCGTTAGAGGAAATCGCACTAAAGTGACCGTCCGGTTTTTGGTATGGTGCAGCTCGTTTTTTAACGGACTGATTTCAAGCCTACGGATTGGCGCCCCTTCACAGTCAAAGAGCTGCTGCAGAAATGCCCCAACCGATACCGATCAAGGACCACGAAAAAGAGACGCGCCTGGTCAACAAAAGACTGATGGCTTGCGCCCTGTTCGTTGTCGCCATTACCTGTGCACTGGTAGTGCGCATGTATGTCCTGCAAGTGGTCGAATTTGACTATCACTCGACGATCTCTGAAAACAACCGCGTCCACGTCCTGCCGATCACCCCCACCCGCGGATTGATCTATGACCGCAACGGCGTAGTTCTGGCGGACAACCGTCCCAGCTTCAACCTGACCATCACCCGCGAACGCGCCTCCGATGTCAAAGAGGAACTGGATGAGGTAGTCAACCTCCTGCACTTGCCGACTGAAGACCGCTCGCTGTTTGACAAGGCGATGAAGCAGGCGCGCCATCCATTCGTGCCGGTCACCTTGTTCTACGAGCTCAGCGAAGAACAGATCGCCGTGTTGGCGGTCAACGAGTTCCGTCTGCCGGGGATCGACGTAGAGCCACAATTCGTTCGCCACTACCCGATGGGCGCGCACTTTGCGCATTCGATCGGCTACGTCGGCCGCATCAACGAGAAAGAGTCCAAAGCCCTGGACACGGTGGAATACCGTGGCACTCAATCCATCGGCAAGACCGGCATCGAAAAATTCTACGAGTCGCAGTTGCACGGCCAAGTGGGTTACGAAGAAGTCGAAACCAACGCTCAGGGCCGGGTCCTGCGAGTGCTCAAGCACACCGATCCGATCCCGGGCAAAAACATCGTACTGAGCCTCGACGTCAAACTTCAGGAAGCCGCCGAGGAAGCCTTGGGTGATCGTCGCGGTTCGGTGGTCGCCCTCGATCCGTCGACCGGCGAAGTACTCGCGATGGTCAGCAAGCCGAGTTTCGACCCGAACCTGTTCGTCACCGGCATCAGCTTCAAGGAATACGCAGCGCTCCACGACTCCATCGACCGGCCGCTGTTCAACCGCGTACTGCGCGGTCTCTATGCACCGGGTTCGACCATCAAGCCGGAAGTGGCCATTGCCGGCCTCGACACCGGAGTCGTTACCCCGCAGACCCGCGTCTTCGACCCCGGTTATTACCAACTCCCGGACTTCGATCACAAATACCGTAACTGGAACCATAGCGGCGATGGCTGGGTGGACATGGACGCGGCGATCATGCGCTCCAACGACACCTACTTCTACGACTTGGCCCACAAGTTGGGTATCGATCGCCTGCATGACTACATGGCCATGTTCGGTCTCGGCGAGAAAGTCTCGCTGGACATGTTCGAAGAGTCTGCCGGTTTGATGCCATCGCAAGCCTGGAAGCGTGCCACGCGCCGTCAGGCATGGTTCCCGGGTGAGACGGTGATTCTCGGCATCGGTCAGGGCTACATGCAGGTCACGCCGCTGCAACTGGCCCAAGCGACTGCGCTGATCGCCAACAAAGGTGTCTGGAACCGGCCGCACCTGGCCAAGACCGTGGACGGTGTTGCGCCCGTGGATGAGCATCCAATGCCAAACATCCTGTTGAAAGACCCGCGTGACTGGGAGCAGGTCAACCATGGCATGCAAATGGTGATGCACGACGCTCGCGGGATTGCACGGGCGGCAGCGGCGGGGGCTCAGTACCGCATCGCCGGCAAGAGTGGTACCGCGCAAGTGGTGGCGATCAAGCAGGGCGAACGTTACAACCGGGCGAAAACCCTGGAGCGTAACCGCGACAACGCCTTGTTCGTCGGTTTTGCCCCGGCCGAACATCCGAAAATTGTCATCTCGGTGATGATCGAAAACGGCGAGGCCGGCGGTCGCGTCGCAGGTCCCGTGGTGCGGCAGATCATGGACGCCTGGCTACTCGATCAGGACGGTCACTTGAAGCCGCAATACGCTACGCCTAGCAAAGCACCGGGTGATCCTCACGTCTAAGCGATCAAGGCTTCACAGCACAGGCTCACGAATACTGAGCATGTGCTGGAAGCTTTCGAGGAACACGGTTTCGGCCTGACTCATCTTCTGTTCGCGATTCCACAGCAGCTGAATATCGAAATCCACCACCCCATCTTCCGGCGGCAATCGCCAGAGCAAACCTTGCTCGACATCCCTTCGTACCAGGTGCGTCGGCAGACAGCCAATGCCGAACCCTGAACAGATCAAGCGATAAATCTCTTCGAAACTCGTCGATGAAGCGACGATCTTGCCGGTAAAGCCTTGTTGGTCGCGGAACAATGTCAGGGGCGAAAGATTGCCCCCGAGTTGGTCACTGGTGAAGCTGACAAAGTTCTCCGCCGCGAGCTGTTCCAGGGTCAGATTCTCTTGCCCGAACAGTCGATGACGCTGCCCGCAGAAGTACGCATAAGTCTCACGAAACAGTACTCGCTGCTCCAGCCGCGGCTGCGGTAAACGGCACAGGCCGACGCCAATGGTCGCTGTCTTTTGCAGCAGTGAACTGATGATGTTCGAGCTACCCATCACCTCGACTTCAAACTCGATTTTTGGATGAGTTTCGTGGAAATCGGCGAGGAAGTCGTCGTAATGTCGTGCTTGAACGCCGCTGACGGTAAGGATGCGGATCTTGCCGACCACGTCGTCGTTACGACTCTCCACCACCGTGCCCAGTCGTGAAATATCGCCGTAAATGTCCGTCGCAATACGCAGGACTTCCTCCCCGGTTTCGGTCAAATCAAACCGTCGCCCACTGCGGGCAATCAACACACATTCCAATTGTTCCTCCAGCCGTTTCAGTGCCTGGCTGACGGCTGACTGCGTGATGTGCAATCGCGCGGCGGCCCGGCTCATGCTGCCTTCCTGGCCGATCACCAAATAGGTGCGTAACAGGTTCCAGTCGAGGCGGTCATTCAGAAAGCGGCGACCGACCCAAGGGTTAGAAGTGGAGGGCATAAAAACTCCATGTAGTAGCAGGGCTAATAGTAAAGATAAGAATTTGAAAATTGACTAATCCTGGCACGGAAGCGATAAAGCTAACAAGCGCCACAGAGTGCAACCCGTAAACAGCCTTCAGTACCTGCCCAAAACTATAAATACACAGGGTCCTTGCATGCACACTACCCCTCAACCGCGTCGAGCGGCGGCGGCAGCCTTCATTGGCACGACCATCGAGTTCTACGACTTCTACATCTATGCCACGGCGGCAGCGCTGGTGCTCGGGCAAGTGTTCTTTCCCAGCCACGACCCGGTGATGAGCACCCTGGCAGCGTTCGGCAGTTTCGCCGTTGGCTTCATCGCTCGCCCAATGGCCGGCATGGTGTTCGGTCATCTCGGTGATCGCCTGGGTCGCAAGAAAATGCTGCTGGTGACCATGGCGTTGATGGGGCTGGCCACCGCTGGCATCGGGATGTTGCCGAGCTACGCCAGCGCCGGTATCTGGGCGCCGATCGGCCTGATCGTGCTGCGGTTGATTCAGGGCATTTCAGTCGGCGGCGAGTGGGGCGGGGCGGTGCTGATGGCCAGCGAACACGCCCCGGCCAAGCGCAAAACCTTCTACGCCTCGTTCGCTCAGCTCGGTAGCCCAGCGGGTTTGCTGCTGGCTTTGATCGCCTTTCGCTTGGTGACATCCCTTGAGCCGGAAGACTTCCTCGCCTGGGGCTGGCGTCTGCCGTTTCTCGCCAGCGGTGTGCTGATGATGGTCGGCCTGATGATTCGTTCCGGTGTTCACGAGTCGCCGGAGTTCGCCAAGGCCCGGGACAACAACGAGACTTCCAAGTACCCGGTGAAGGACGTGATCCGCACCTGCTGGCGGCAGATCCTGTTTGCTGCCGCCGCCGTGACCATCGGTTCGGCCGGGTTCTTCTTTACCAATACCTTCATGATCACCTACGTCACCCAGTATCAGGGCATCGCGCGCTCGACGATTCTCGATTGCCTGTTCCTGGTGACCGTCATTCAGCTGCTCTCGCAACCGCTCTCCGCGTTGCTGGCCGAGCGCATCGGCGAAGGCCGCTTCCTCAAACTCGTCGCGCTGCTGTGCATGGTCACGCCGTATCCGATGTTCATGCTGGTGGGCACACAGAACATTGTGCTGATGACTGTCGGCATTGCTCTGGCGGTGGTGATTCTTTCGGCGCTGTACGCGGTGATCGCCGGCTACATGACCCAGGCGTTCCCGGTGCACCTGCGCTACTCGGGCATTTCTATCGCCTACCAACTCAGCTGCGCGCTGGCCGGCGGCACCACGCCGCTGATCGGCACGCTGCTGGCGAGCAAGTTTTCCGGACAATGGTTGCCGTTGGCGGTGTTCTTCACCTTGCTTTCGGCCCTGTCCTTGATCGGTGTTTGCGGCCTGGCCCGCCTGCGCGCCAACCCGGTCGTCACCCACGCTGCTAAAGAGGTGTATTCGTGAGTAAACCTGAACACATCGGCCCGGTTGAATGGCAAGCCCGTTGCGAACTGGCTGCGCTGTATCGCCTGGTCGCGCACTTTCGCATGACCGACTTGATCGACACCCACATCACCCTGCGTATTCCGGGGCCTGAGCATCACTTCCTGATCAACCGCTACGGGGTGATTTTCGACCGCATGCGCGCTTCGGACCTGGTGCGTATCGATCAGGACGGGCGAGTCGTCGATCCGGAATATGAAGGTCATCGGGTCAACGCTGCCGGCTTCGTCATTCACTCGGCGATCCACATGGCTCGCCCGGATCTCAACTGCGTGATCCACACCCACACGGCCGCCGGCATGGCGGTCGCAGCCCAGAAACAAGGATTGCTGCCAATCAGTCAGCACGCGCTGAAGTTCTACGGCAAGTTGGCGTATCACACCTATGAAGGCATCGCGCTGTCGCTGGATGAGCGCGAGCGTTTGATTGCCGATCTGGGCCCGCACCGGGCGATGATCCTGCGTAATCATGGACTGTTGGTCGGTGGTTCTGGCGTGGCCCAGGCGTTCCAGGAGATTCACTTTCTGGAGCGTGCCTGTCAGGCGCAGGTTGCGGCGTTGTCCGGTGGTTCGGCGTTGCATTACCCGTCCCCTGAAGTCTGTGCACACACTGCCGAACAGTTTGACCGCGATGAACAGGACAACATCATCGACCTGGCCTGGGAGGCCGCTTTGACCCTGATCGAATCCCAGCGCGAGTCCTATCTGTCATGAACACCGTGGTTCTGCTGTCCCGCGACACCTTGCTGCTCAAGCAACTGCAGGCAGCCTTTGCCCGCAGTGCGCCGCAACTCAAGGCAGTCCTTGCCGATGATCCGTTGGCCAGGAATGCGCAAATTGCCGCGTGCTGGTTTCCCTTGCCGGGCAGCCTCGCCGCATTGCCGAACCTGCAAGTCATTCACTCGGTGGCCGCCGGCATCGATCACCTCGATCACGACCCGTCGTGCCCGGATCTGCCGATCTGCCGAGTGGTCGATCCCGGCCACCGCCAAGGCATGACCGAGTACGTGCGCTGGGCGGCGATTCACTATCACCGCGGCTTCGATCAGGTGCTGTTGCAGCAACAGGACCAGCGTTGGGAGCGGCCGCTGCAACGGGCAGCGGGACAGTTCAAGGTCGGGGTGATGGGGCTTGGGTCGTTGGGCAGCGCGATTGCCCAGGACCTGGCCGCTGCCGGTTACGACGTCCGTGGCTGGGCGCGCCGCAGTAAGGATTTACCAGGCGTACAGACGTTCGCCGGTGCGGAAAAACTGAACCCGTTTCTCGATGGATTGGAGTTGCTGATCAACCTGTTGCCGCTGACCAGCGAAACCCGCGGCATCCTCGGCAGCGCAACGTTCGAGCGGCTCGCCAACGGCGCCGCGCTGGTCAATTGTGGTCGGGGTGGTCATCTGAATATCGACGACCTCGAACAAGCCTTGGCCCGAGGAAAACTGCGCGGCGCTTTGCTGGATGTTTTCGAGCAAGAACCGCTGCCGGTCGATCACCGTCTCTGGACAATGCCCGGCGTCACCATCACCCCGCACATGGCATCGGCGGCCTCCCACGACTGTATCGCCGAACAAGTAGCAGAGAACTTTCGCCGTTTAAATACCGGTGAATCGTTATTGAATTGTGCGGACCGAATACTCGGTTATTAATAAGAAAGCGCCTTGCAAACTCGCCCATTGAGTTGGGCGTTATATAACAACACTCCCTCACCTCGAAAGTTTTACTGCCAGTTAAAACAATTAAATACGAGTTCTTGATGAACTCCTGGAGACAGTAATGAGCGATCTATCGCCTGTAGAAAAGTCCGGCGCACCTCCGGAAGTTGCAGTCAGCATGAAGAAAGTCGCGGTGGCCAGTGTGATTGGCACCACGGTGGAATGGTACGACCTGTTTGTGTTCGCCACGGCTTCGGCGCTGGTGTTCAACAAAGTGTTCTTTCCGGATTTCGATCCGTTGATCGGTACATTACTGGCGTTCGGTACGTTTGCTTCGGCGTATCTGGCCCGGATTGTCGGCGCGGCACTGTTCGGTCATTTCGGTGACCGCCTGGGACGCAAGTCGATGTTGTTGGTTTCACTGTTGACCATGGGGGCCGCTACTTTCGCCATCGGGTTATTACCTAACTACGCGGCCATTGGTATCTGGGCGCCGATCCTGTTGTTGCTGCTGAGGGTGATTCAAGGCCTGGCGTTGGGTGGCGAGTGGGGCGGTGCGGTGCTGATGGCGGTGGAACACGCTCCCGCCAACAAACGTGGCTTGTACGGCTCGTGGGTACAGATCGGCGTCCCGGCCGGGACCATGATTGCCAACCTGGCCTTCCTGCTGATTGCCGCGTGGCTGTCCCCTGAAGACCTGTTGGCCTGGGGCTGGCGTATCCCGTTCCTGGGCAGCGTGCTGCTGATCGCCGTGGGCTTGTACATCCGTTTGAACATCTCTGAAACCCCGGCCTTCAACAAGGTCAAGGAAGCCGAGGTGCAAGTGAAAATGCCGCTGGCGGAAGTGTTTCGCAAGTACTGGAAACAAGTCGTGCTGGGCGGGATCGCCACCATGTCGACCGGGGCGTCGTTCAACATCATCGTTGCCTTCGGCCTGACATACGGCACGCAGAATCTCGGGTTCAGCCGCAGCGTGATGCTTGGCGTGGTGTTGCTGTCCTGCGCCTGGTGCATCGTCATGCTGCCGGTGTTCGGCGCGCTGTCGGACCGTTACGGACGCAAGCCGATCATCGTTGCCGGCATCGTGGCCGAAGCGTTGGTCGCGTTCCCGATGTTCTGGTTGATGGACACCAAAGAGTTGCCCTGTGTGATCTTCGGCTACCTGCTGTTGATGACGGCCTTCGCGGCCAATTACGGGCCGATCGCAACCTTCCTCGCCGAACTGTTCGGCACTCGGGTGCGTTATTCCGGGTTGTCGATCAGCTACATGTTGTCCGGCCTGCTCGGCAGCGCCGCGACGCCCATCGTCACCACCGCATTGCTGGCAGCGACCGGCAAAGGCTCCTCGGTGGCCTGGTACATGATCGGTGCAGCGTTGATTTCGTTGGTGGCGCTGTTGTTGCTGACCGAGACCTTCAAGCGAGACATCAGTGAAGTCCCAGCGGCAGTGCCGGCCAACGAGCCAGCCCTCGGCAAACCGATCAAATCGGCCGCAGCCTGATTAATGGAGTTCAACAACATGCGCAGAATTCAGTCAGCCCCGGGCTTCATCGGCCCGGTCGGCCCTTACTCCCAAGCGGTGGTCAGCGGCCACCTGGTGTTCACCGCCGGGCAGATTCCAGCCCAGAGCGGGCTCGATGACCAGCCCGCCCATTTCACCGAGCAAGTGCGACAAACCTTGCGCAATCTGGAGGCGATCCTGTTTGAAGCCGGGTCCGATTTCAGTCACGTGATCAAGGTTAATGCGTACCTCACCGATCCCGCACAGCTGGAGCCGTTCAACGCGGTGTATCGCGAGTTTCTCGGCCATGCACCGCCGGCACGCACCACGGTGTGTGTGGCGTTGTGGGGCGTGTCGCTGGAAATCGACTGTGTCGCCGAGTTGATTGCCAAGGAGGCGCAACATGGATGAATCGCAGCTGATCGAGCAGCTCAACGCGGTGAGCTTTCCGACCCTGGGGCATTTTCTCGAGGAGGGGTTTGCCGATTCGCAACTGCGGGCCATGGTGCCCAATGTGAAACTGGTCGGCCGCGCGCTGACCCTGAAACTGGTGGGCGCCGATGCCATCGCGGTCAACCAGGCCCTGGCGCTCATCCAGCCCGGCGATGTGCTGGTGATCGACACCGATGGCGACTGGCAACACGCGCCCGTTGGCGCGGTCACCAGTTGCGCCGCGAGTTGTGCCGGTGCGGTGGGCATCGTGGTGGACGGCGCGGTGACCGACTTGCTGGAACTGCGCGAGGCCGGGTTGCCGGTCTTCGCTCGCGGCACCAGCCTGCTGACCACCAAGTTGCATGGCCGTGGCGACAGTCAGATCAATCAGCCGATTCACTGTGCCGGCGTCACGGTGCATCCCGGGGATTTCGTGCTGGCGGACGACAACGGCGTGCTGTTTCTCGATCCGGCCACCGCGCAAAACATCATCGAGCGCGCGCTGGCATCGGACCGGGCAGAACCGCAACTGCTGACCCGGTTAATGGCGGGCGAACCGGTGTCCAGTGTCTTGAGTATCAAACTCTCTTAATGACCGGCAGCCAGCCCAAAAGCTGGCTGCTCAGGAACTTCAAAATCAATGAACAAACAACCGTTGGCACTTATTGCGATCGGCAGTGCGCTATTCAGTCCGTTAAGCATGGCGGACTTTATCAAAGACAGTAAAGCGACCCTCGGGATGCGTAACTATTACTTCAATAACGATAATCGCGATGGCACCGCGAACCCTTCAAAAACCGAAGAGTGGGCGCAGGGTTTCATGCTCAACTATCAGTCCGGATTCACCGAAGGCACCGTTGGCTTTGGTGTCGATGCGCTAGGGCTGCTGGGTATTCGCCTGGACAGCGGTGACGGTCGCCATGTCGGCAGTTCGATGATCCCCAACGATGGCAACGGCGCCGCCGAGCAATGGTCGCGTTTCGGTGCGACGGCGAAGATGCGCTTTGCCCAGACTGAAATGCGCTACGGCACCCTGACGCCGAAATTGCCGATTCTGCAGGCCAACGACGGCCGGCTGCTGCCGCAGACGTTCGAGGGTGGGCAGATCGTCTCCAATGACTTCGAGCATCTGACCCTGACCGGCGGCCATCTCGAACACGCCACGGGCCGCGGTTCCAGTGACAGCACCGGTCTGGCCGTGGCCGGCGGCACCCGGGAAAGCAATGCGTTCAATTTTGCCGGTGCCGATTACAAGGTCACCGATGCGCTTCTGGCGCAGTACTACTACGCCACTCTCGAAGATTATTACCAACAGCATTTCGCCGGTCTGGTTCATAACCTGACACTCGGGGATTTCGGCGCGCTGAAAACCGATTTGCGCTACTTCAAAACCTCCGCCGACGGTGCCAATGACTCGGCCAGCGGTCGGGCCAGCGGCTACCGCACCAGTGGCTTTACGCAGAACGGCGACGGCAAGATCGACAACAACACCTGGAGCCTGGCGTTCACCTGGAGCATCGGCGCTCAAGCGCTGATGGCCGGTTATCAGCAGGTGTCCAGTGACAGCGGATTCGTGCAGCTCAACCAGGGTGGTTTACCGGACAAAGGCGCTGGAGGCGCCAGCGTCTACCTGCTGACCGACCGTTACATCCAGAACTTCACCCGCGCCGGTGAACGTACCGGGTTTGCCCAGTACAGCTACGATTTCGCCGCCCTTGGCGTGCCTGGGCTCAAGGCTTCGGCGATGTACCTTTCAGGCAGCGGTATTAAAACGGTGGCCGGACCTGAGCAAGAGGAATGGGAGCGGGACCTGAGTATCGACTACGTGATCCAGAGCGGACCGTTGAAAAACGTCGCCCTGGGCTGGCGCAACGGCATGTCGCGCAGTGAAGCATCGCGCGATGCGGACCAGAACCGCCTGGTGGTCAGCTACAGTCTGCCGTTGTTCTGATCGGGTCACTCAGTCCAGCAAGCACTGTTGCAGGCTCTCGAGAAAGATCGTCTCGGCCCGGCTCATGCGCTGCTCGCGGTTCCACAGCAAATGAATGTCCACATCGGCAATCCCTTCGTGGGGCGGCAGGCGCCAGAGCAATCCGGCGTCGACGTCTGCAGCCACCACGTGCTCGGGCAAACAGCCGATCCCGTACCCGGCGATCACCAATCGCCGGACTTCTTCCAGGCTTGGTGACGAGGCGACGATCCGTCCGCTGAAACCTTGTTGATCACGAAAAATCGTCAGCGGCGAAAGCATGCCGCCGATCTGGTCGCTGGTGAAACTGACGAAGTTCTCCCGCTGCAAATCCCCTTCGGCGACGCTCTGTTGGCCGAACAGTGCATGGTGCTTGCCGCAGAAAAACGCATAGCGTTGACGCAGAAACAGCCGCTGTTCCAGGCGCGGTTGCGGGCGGCGATTGAGGCTCAGGCCGAGGGTCGCGGTTTTTTCCTGGAGGGCGCTGACGATGTCGGAGCTGCGCAACACGTCGACTTCCAGATCCACTCGCGGATGCTGCCGATGGAAGTCCGCGAGGAAATCATCGAAGCGCTCCGAGAAGATCCGGCTGATGATCAGCAATCGAACCTTGCCGATCACTTCGTCGGCCGGTTGCTCCAGCACGCTGCTGACCTGGGACATCTGCCCGTAGATTTCCCCGGCCAGTTCGAAGATTTGTTCGCCGACTTCGGTCAGGGCAAACCGTGGCCCGCGACGGGCGATCAGTTGTCGGCCCAGTTGCTCCTCCAGACGCTTCAGCGCCTGGCTCACTGCCGGTTGCGTCAGGTGCAGGCGGGCGGCGGCGCGGCTGATGCTCAGCTCCTGACCGATCACCCGAAAAGTGCGCAGCAGGTTCCAGTCCAGACGGTCATTGAGCAGGCGTTGTACATCGCGTTCGGCCATGGTGGCTCTCGATTATAAGCTGGCGTAATAATCCGCATAATAAATAGAAAATTGACTAATCATAGCCCCAAGACGATAAATCATCTCCAGACAGGCGCCGTCAGAGCGCCTTGATTTTGCTGTTTCACTCCTGCCAAAAAAATAACCAAAGGAGACCGACCCATGAAGCCCCACGCTTCTCCTCAGCCGCGCCGTGCGGCAGCCGCAGCCTTTATCGGCACCATGATCGAGTGGTACGACTTTTACATTTATGCCACCGCCGCCGCGCTGGTATTCGGCGCGCTGTTCTTCCCCTCAGACGACAAACTGTTCAGCACCATGGCCGCCTTCGGCACCTTCGCCGTGGGCTTCTTTGCGCGGCCGTTGGGCGGGATTATCTTCGGCCATATCGGCGACCGCATCGGTCGTAAAAAGTCGCTGATCATCACGTTGCTGATGATGGGTGTGGTTACGGTCTGCATCGGCTTGCTGCCGACCTACGCACAAATCGGTGCAGCGGCGCCGGTGCTGCTGATTCTGCTGCGGATCGTCCAGGGCATTGCCGTCGGTGGTGAGTGGGGCGGGGCAGTGTTGATGGCGGGCGAACATGCGCCGAAAGGTCGACGCAACTTCTTCGCATCCTTTGCGCAGCTGGGCAGCCCGGCCGGTTTGATCCTGTCGTTGCTGGCCTTCAGCGCAGTCACCCGTTTGCCGGAAGAAGACCTGATGAGCTGGGGCTGGCGCCTGCCGTTCCTCGCCAGTTCGTTGCTACTGCTGGTGGGCCTGGCGATTCGCCTGGGCGTGAATGAGTCGCCGGAGTTCCTCGCCAGCCGTGAACTGGCGCGCAAAAGTACGCGCAAGGAGCAGGCACCGGTCATGGAAGTGCTGCGCACCGCGTGGCGCCCGCTGCTGCTGTGCATCGGCGCCAACACCCTCGGGATCGCCGGGGTGTATTTCACCAACACCTTCATGATCGCCTACACCACCCAGCAACTCGAATTGCCGCGCTCACTGATTCTTGAGTGCCTGTTTGTGGTGGCGATCATTCAGTTCTGCATTCAACCGCTGGCGGCGTGGGTCGCCGAGAAAATGGGCGCCACGCGATTCCTGTGCCTGGTGTCGTTGTTGGCCATCGCCTCGCCGTACCCGATGTTCGTGCTGGTCAGCTCGGCCCAGGCACCGCTGATCATCCTCGGCATCGCCCTGGCCGTGGTGTGCATGGCGTCGTTCTATGCGGTGATCGCCGGTTACGTCAGCGGCATGTTCGAGACCCGCGTGCGCTACACCGCGATTTCGTTGGCCTATCAGATTTGCGGCGCCGTGGCCGGTGGCCTGACGCCGCTGATCGGCACCTTGCTGGCACACAAGTTCGCCGGCCAATGGTGGCCGATGGCGGTGTTCTACAGCCTGATTGCCGCGACTTCGCTGATCTGTGTCCTGTCCCTTGCCCGTCGCCATGCCAGCGCTGAACGCCTCGAATTGGCCAACGCTTGATTAACGTTTTCCCAGGAGTAACTCATGTTGAAAATTAATGGTGAACGCCTCTGGGCGAGTCTGATGGACATGGCCGAAATCGGCGCCACCGCACGTGGCGGCAGCTGCCGCCTGGCCCTGAGCGATGAAGACAAGGCTGGTCGTGAATTGTTTTCCCACTGGTGCCGCGAAGCCGGCATGACCCTGAGCGTGGACCCGATCGGCAACCTGTTCGCCCGCCGCGCCGGCACCGACCCCGATGCCGCGCCCGTGATGATGGGCAGCCACCTCGACACCCAACCTGAAGGCGGGCGTTTCGATGGCGTCTACGGCGTACTCGCCGGCCTGGAAGTGGTGCGTTGCCTGAATGACCTCGGCATCCAGACCCGCAAGCCGCTGGAAGTGGCAGTCTGGACCAACGAAGAAGGCGCACGCTTCACCCCGGCGATGTTCGGCTCGGCGGTGTTTACCGGGATCATGCCACTGGACGCAGCGTTGGCGGTGCGTGACATCGACGGCATCAGCGTTGCCGAGGCGTTGCAACGCACCGGTTATGCCGGCGAACGCCCGTTTGGCGGCGCGGTGGATGCGTACTTTGAAGCGCACATCGAACAAGGTCCGATCCTCGAAGACAACGCCAAAAGCATCGGCGTGGTCAGCGGTGGCCAGGCGATTCGCTGGCTCGACGTGCGGGTCGAAGGCATGGCTGCCCACGCCGGTACTACGCCGATGCCGCTGCGCAAAGACGCCCTGTATGGCGTGGCGCGGATGATCCAGGCCATCGAAAGTCTGGCCACCGATTTCGCGCCGGAAGGGCTGACCACTGTCGGCGAGTTGAGCATCAACAAGTCCTCGCGCAACACCATTCCGGGGTTGGTGAATTTCACCGTCGACCTGCGTCATCACCGCGACGAAGCCATCGAGGCCATGGAGCAGCAAGTCCGCAAGCGGCTTCAGGCGATTGCCGATAGCCGAGGCTTGAACCTGACGATTACGCCTCACTGGATCAGCCCGGCAACACCGTTCGATGCCGATTGCGTGGCGGCCGTGCAGCAGGCGGTGGACGCGCTGGGCTACGCTCAGCAATCGATTGTCAGCGGCGCCGGGCATGATGCGATTCATCTGGCGCGGTTCTGCCCGACGGCGATGGTGTTCATTCCTTGCGTCGGTGGCTTGAGCCATAACGAAGCCGAAGATGTGCTGCCCGAAGACGTGCGTCAGGGCACTGATGTGCTGCTCAACGCCGTGCTGGCCCGCGCCGGTAAAGTCGAATAAACGCAATCCAATGTGGGAGCGGCGGTGCGGCGTTCCGACTTGCTCGCGAAGAGGGTGTGTCAGTCGACACAAATGTTGTTTGACACACCGCATTCGCGAGCAAGCCCGCTCCCACAGTTGAACGCACTCGGTTTCAAGATCTACGTTAACTGACAGGTATTAGAACCATGCGCAGTTTTTTCCACCCCGAACAATTGCTTCACCATCCACGCAGCTACTACTCCCGTGGGCAGATGCGCACGCCACAGGAAGTACCCGAGCGCGCTCAGCGTTTGGTCCAGGCGTCGCACTCGCTGGGCTTTAACGTCGAGCAACCGGTCGATGCCGGGCTCGATCCGCTGCTGGCGGTCCACGGCGCGCCGTACCTGACGTTTTTGCAGGAGGCGCATCAACGCTGGAAAGAGATCCCCGAGGATTGGGGCGACGAGGTGATGTCGAACATCTTCGTCCGCGAGCCCAATGCCCTGCGCGGGATTCTCGCCCAAGCTGCGAGGTATCTGGCCGATGGCAGTTGCCCGGTGGGTGAGCAGACCTGGCGTTCGGCCTATTGGTCGGCGCAAAGCGCGATCGCTGGCGCCCAAGCCTTGCTCGATGGCGAGCCGGCGGCTTACGCCTTGTGCCGTCCACCAGGGCACCATGCCCGGGCCGAAGCGGCGGGCGGTTTCTGTTATGTGAACAACGCTGCGGTGGCTGCTCAGGTTCTGCGTGCCAGGTTTGCACGAGTCGCGGTACTCGACACCGACATGCACCACGGTCAGGGAATTCAGGAGATTTTCTACGACCGCGATGACGTGCTTTATGTCTCGGTGCATGGCGATCCGACCAACTTCTATCCGGGGGTGGCCGGGTTCGCTGATGAGCGGGGTGTCGGGAAGGGTGAGGGCTTCAATCTCAACTTGCCGATGGCGCATGGCGCCAGTGAGGCGGATTTCCTGGGGCAGTTGGACGTGGCGTTGACGGCGGTGAAAGACTTCGGCGCCGAGGTGCTGGTGTTGTCCCTGGGCTTCGATATTTTCGAGCTGGATCCGCAGAGCAAAGTGGCGGTGACCCGTGAAGGGTTTGCGGCGCTTGGGGAGCGGATTCGCAGCCTGGGGGTGCCGTGTCTGATTGTGCAGGAGGGTGGGTATCACCTGGAGAGTCTTGAGGAAAATGCCCGGGCGTTTTTTGTGAATGCCGAGGTGTGGAACCTCTGACCGTGGCGAGGGGGCTTAACCAGCGACCGCATGTCTTCAGAAGCACTACGTTCGTCGGTTTACGACTGCTGCGCAGCCGAACGGGGGCAAGCCCCCTCGCCACAGGACTTGCCATCGCCCTGACGTTAACGTAAAGATTGCGGCAGGGCGCTGATCTTAAAAAAGCGCAGGGCGGACCGATCCGGAGCGCTTGATGACGCTAATAAAAACAACTCCTCCCAAGCTGCACCGCGAAGCCCGGCTGGCCCGGGAAAAGCTCCATCTCGAGGGCGAAGTCCCGGATGGAGTGCTGCGGGCGGAAATCGATGCGTCGTGGCGGCGTAGCCTGAGCCATGGCGTGCATTTCAATGCCAAGCACGAGCTGGCGCTGGAATCGAGCGCGAGCCTCGACGTCCTGTTGGCAAGCAATCGGCTGCTGATCGATGCGGCATTGCCGGCCATCGATTACCTGGCCGAGCGCCAAGGCAAGGAAGGGCTGATCATCCTCGCCAATTCCGACGCCACCATCCTCGCTGTCGAAGGACGCGCCGATCGCCTCAAGGGCAGCGGCCTGCAAGACATCACCCTCGGCGCCTGCTGGAGCGAAGCCGCTCGTGGCACCAACGCGCTGGGCACCGCACTGGTGGAAGCCCGGCCAACGATGATCGATTGCGGCGAACATTACCTCGATCGCCTGACCGATTTCTCCTGCACCTCGGTGCCGATCCATTGCCCCCAAGGCGATATCCTCGGCGTACTCGACCTGACCCGCGAAGGCCCGCTCGGCCGCGTTCACGACAGCACCGCGTTGCTGGCGATGGCCGTCAGCCAGATCGAAAGCCGGGTGTTCAACGCCAGTTATCCGGACGAAATCGTCCTGGCTTTCCACAGCCGTCGGCAATACCTCGAATCCCCTTGGCAAGGCCTGTTGGCGGTGAGCCTCGGCGGGCAGATTCTCGCGGTCAGCGCCCAGGCCTGTCAGTTGCTCCACGCCGAGCGCTCGGCGCTGGTCGGTCGACGCTGTGAAGAGTTTCTGGGCGTCGATGGCCTGCAACTTCTGTCGCGTCTGCATCAGGGCGGTGTCGGCAGTTTGCAAACGGCCAAAGGCGAGTTCTTCTACAAAACCCTGCGTGCGCCGCAGCGTTCGATCAATGTCAGCACGCCGCCGCGCAGCACCGCGAAAACCGCCAAAGCACAACCGGATCTCGAATCCCTGGCCGGCAGCAATGTGCGTTATGCCCGAGCCTTGCGCATGGCCCGTCAAGGCCTGGCCAATGAGCTGCCGGTGTTGCTGCTGGGCGAAACCGGCACCGGTAAGGAAGTCATCGCCCGCGCCCTGCACATGGCCGGAACTCGCTGCGACAAACCCTTTGTCGCCGTGAACTGCGCGGCGATCCCCGAAGGCCTGATCGAGTCGGAACTGTTCGGCTACCGCGAAGGTGCGTTCACCGGCTCGCGTCGCGGCGGCATGATCGGTCGTCTGCAACAGGCCCATGGCGGCACCTTGTTTCTCGACGAAATCGGCGACATGCCGCTGGCCTTGCAGGCCCGTCTGCTGCGGGTGTTGCAGGACCGTAAAGTGGCACCGTTGGGCGCCGGTGAAGAGCAAGACATCGACGTCGCATTGATCTGCGCCACGCACCGTGATCTCAAGCGTCTGGTCGAAGAAAAACATTTCCGCGAGGACCTGTTCTACCGCGTCAACGGCATCAGCGTGATGCTCCCGGCTCTGCGCGAGCGCGAGGATTTCAGTGGTCTGGTCACTCGCCTGCTGGCCAAGCTGGATGCGCCGACGATGGTCCTGCATGACGATTTGAACCGCTTGCTCGGTGGCTATCACTGGCCGGGCAACATCCGCCAGTTGGAAATGGTTTTGCGCACAGCGCTGGCTATGCGCGAGCCGGGGGACAACGTACTCACCCTCGACCACTTGCCCGACAGCATGCTCGACGAGTTGAGCGCCAGCGAACGCCCTCAGGCCGGCAGCATTCGCGAAAATGAACTGGAGCTGATTCGCCAATCCCTGGACACTCACCAGGGCAACGTCTCGGCCGCCGCCGACGCCTTGGGCATCAGCCGCGCGACCTTGTATCGCAAGCTCAAACAGTTGCGCTCGTGATGCAGCGCTTGATCGTTCGGCTGATCGACAGCCAGAACCCCGAAGCCCTGCAAGCCGCATTGCGCTGGCTCTACAGTTTCGTGCGGCCGCATCGTCTGGCGATTGCCGGGCTGCTCGGGTTATCGGTTTGCGCCTCGTTGCTGGTGTTGGTCCAGCCTTGGCTGACCAAACTGCTGATCGACGATGGTTTGCTGGCGCGCAACTTTCCGATGCTGGTGCTGATCGCCGGGCTGATGATCGTGGCCGGGCTGCTCGGAACGGGGTTGTCGGGGATCAACCGTTACCTGCACACGCGGCTGTCCGGGCGGATTCTGTTCGCCCTGCGCGATGACCTTTATCGACATCTGCAAACGCTTTCGCCGAGTTTCTACGGACAGCGCCGCATCGGTGACCTGATGTCACGCCTCGATGGCGACGTCGCAGAGATCCAGCGCTTTGCCGTGGACTCCTTGTTCTCGGCGGTGTCGAGCGTGATCGGTCTGGTCTGTGCCGTGGCGATGCTGCTGACCCTGTCGTGGAAACTCTCGTTGCTGGCGCTGGTGCTGATTCCCCTCGACGTGCTCTGGCTGCGCTGGATGCGACGCAAGGTCGAGCGCGATGTGCGGCAATTGCGCGAGCGCTCGGCGGACATGTCCTCGTTCATGGTCGAGACCCTGCCAGTGATGAAATTCATCCAGTCCGCCGGCCAGCAACAGCGTGAATCGCGGCGTCTGGAGACATTGGGCCAAGGCTACATGAGCCAGTTGCTGCGCCTGCAAGTCACCGAGTTTTTCACTCAGGCGGTGCCGGGCACATTGACGTCCCTGTCCCGTGCCTGCGCGTTCCTGATCGGCGGATATTGGGTGGTGCAGGGGACCTGGCAATTGGGCGCACTGATCGCGTTTTCTACCTATCTGGGCATGGCCGTCGGACCGGTGCAGAGCCTGCTGGGTCTCTATGTCGCGGTCCAACGAATGACCGTCAGCCTCGGACGCGTGATGGAATTGCGCGGCGAAGAACCGACCGTTCTCACGCCGGTCACGGCGCAGCCGATGCCGACCTCTGGCGAGCTGCGTTTCGACGACGTGCACTTCAGCCATCCCGGTCGCCCGACGACATTGCGCGGGATCGAAGCGAGAATTCCTTATGGTTTGAAAGTCGCCCTGAGCGGCGGCTCTGGCGTCGGCAAAACGACCCTGATCGACCTGCTGCAACGGCACCACGATCCGCAGTCCGGTCGGGTGTTGCTGGGGGAGGTCGATCTGCGCGAACTGGACCTGTTCCAGCTGCGTCGGCGGATTGCCGTGGTCAGTCAGGACATCGTGCTGTTTCGCGGCAGCCTCGCCGACAACCTGGCCTACGCGGTGCCGGACGCCAGCCGTGAAGCGATTGCCGAGGTGGCGCGGCTGGCGCAACTCGACAGCCTGATCGAGTCCTTGCCCGAAGGCCTCGACAGTCCGTTGGGCGAACGCGGTCAGCAGTTGTCCGGCGGGCAGAAGCAGCGCATCGCCATCGCCCGGGCGCTGTTGCAGGATCCATTGATTCTGGTGCTGGACGAAGCGACCTCGGCGGTGGATGAAGCCACCGAGCGCGAAGTCATTGAAGCCATCGATCGACTGTTTGCCGGACGCACGCGGATCCTCATCAGCCACCGTCCTTCAACCTTGGCGGATGCCGATTTGCGCTTTGAATTGCTCGACGGCGTACTCACTTCAAAAACGGTGCTGCATGAAGCCTGAGCTGCGGATTGGCGTGGTGGACAGCGGTCACTCGGCGGCACAGCGGGTGCAAGTGGTCGCCGGACGGCGTTTCTCGTTGCTGGCGGATGGATTGGCCGAAAGCGACTTGCGCGACGATCCGCTGGGCCACGGCAGCGCGGTGATCGAGGCCATCGGTCGGCGGGCGCCTTTGGCGGTATTTTGCGTGGCTCAGGTGTTCGACCAGCGCGGGGTCACCAGCGCGTTGCAGATCGCTACGGCGATTGACTGGCTGGTGGCGCAGGACGTTCGGCTGATCAATTTGAGCCTCGGTCTGCGTCAGGATCGCAGCCTGTTGCGTGAAGCCTGTGCGGCGGCGGTAGCGCGAGGTGTTTTGCTCTGTGCGTCCAGTCCGGCGCAGGGCGAGGGCGTGTTTCCGGCGAATTATCCCCAGGTGCTGCGAGTCACCGGCGATGCGCGTTGCGCCGAACAGGAATGGTCGTGGCTCAACAGTGCTCAAGCGGATTTCGCCGCGTGTGTGCATGGCACCTATCCGGGGCAGTCTGGCGCCAGTCTCGGCTGTGCGGCGTTGAGCGGGCACATCGCGGGGTTTCTGGTGGCACATCCCGAGGCGAGCAACGAACACATCATCGAATGGCTGCGGGAGAATGCCCGTTATCGCGGCCCTGAACGGCGCTTCGAAGCATGATTTTGATTCTTGGCGCAGGGCCAGCGGGAGCTGCGGTTGCCTTGGGTTTGCGTCGGCTCGGTTATCCCGTGACGCTGGTCAGTGAATGGCGGCGGTTTGCGGCGCTGGAAGGCGTTTCCATTCGGGTGCTGGAGGCCTTGCGTGGCGCGGGGCTTCATCAGGCGCTGGCGGATGCAGCGCTGCCGTCCCAACGACAGGTGTCATGGAACGGTCAGCAGCATGCGCAAAACATCGAATTTTTACTGGATCGCCCAAGCTTTGATCGAGGCTTGCGCGAGGATCTGCGCCTGGCTGGCGTTGAGCTGATCGAAGGCCGTGTGTTGACGGTGCAGTCATCGGTTTCGGGGCATCGGGTCGAGGTCGAAGGGCGCGAGGCGCTGTTGGCGGATTTTCTGGTTGAGGCGCGTGGGCGTCAGGCGCCTGCACTCGGCAAAGGCCTGCGCGGACCGGAGACGGTCAGCCTGCTCAATCGTTGGCAAGGAGCGCCAGGCAGCACCGCCAGCGCGGTGGAAAGCCTCGAGGACGGCTGGGCCTGGATGGCCCGGCGAGCCGACGGTCAGTGTTATTGGCAATGGACCGTGGACGTGGCCAGTGCTGAATTGCCGGGCAAGGCGATGTTGCTCGACTACTGTCGTGAGCGACGTCAGGGTTCGGCGTTGGCGCGATCGTTTTTCGGCGCCGGGCCTGAGGTCGATCTACAGCTTCATGCGCGCAGCAGCACAGCGATTCTTTGCCCGCAGGTGTGTGGCGAAAACTGGATTCGGGTCGGCGACGGGGCGATGGCGGTGGATCCGCTGTCGGGCAACGGGATTTTTCAGTCATTGTCCTCGGCATTACAGGCGCCGACGGTGATCAACACGTTGTTGCGTAAACCCGAGCGAGCGGCGTTGGCTCAGCGCTTTCATCAGCAACGGGTGGAGCAGTTGTTTTTGCGTTTTGCGCGGATCGGGCGGGATTTTTATGCCGATGAGCAGCGTTGGTTGCAGCAGCCATTCTGGCTTGCGCGCCGGCAGTGGCCGGATGCTGAAGTGGCGCATGCCGAGGCGGATTTTTCTTCGTTGAGGATTGAGCGCGCGCCGGTGCTGCGCGATGGATTTGTGGATGAGGCCGAGGTGGTGATCACGGCGGATCAGCCGCTGGGGATCTGGCATGTGCAAGGGGTTGAGCTGGCGCCGTTGCTGCGGCGGTTGCGGACCGAACCGGCCGAGCAGGCGTTGGCCGGGTTGACGGTGGAGCAGGGACGGGTGGTTCGGAGTTGGTTGTTGAGTCAGGGATATCGTCCCCTCACCCTAACCCTCCCGAAACGTCGGACCGCCCCAAAGGGGCGAGGGGACTGACCGAGGTGTTCTTAGAGCTACATCGACCTGAAATATCGAGTCGAACTCAGGTTCTGAAAACCATGAAGATCTGCTCCCTTTCCCCCTCTCCCCATTGGGGAGAGGGTTGGGGTGAGGGGTGGCTCTTGAATTGCACACCCAACTCGCTGAACCCGCTACAACTTGATCAACACCGACTTCAACTCGGTGTAATGCTCAATCGCCGCATACCCCATCTCCCGTCCAACCCCCGACATCTTGTACCCACCAAACGGCAGTGCCGGGTCCAGCGCACTGTGGCAGTTGACCCACACCGAACCCGACTTGATCCGCGGAATCATCCGGTGCACCGCCGCCAGATCGTTCGACCAGATACTCGCCCCCAACCCATACGGACTGTCGTTGGCCATGCGCAACGCATCGGCCTCATCATCAAACGGAATCGCCACCAGCACCGGCCCGAAGATCTCCTCCTGCACCAGCGAGTGCTTCTGATCGACATCCACAATCACCGTCGGTTTGACGAAAAAGCCCGGCCCGAACTGCTCGCCACCGCAAGCGATGGTTGCGCCGCTTTCCCGACCCTTTTCGATGTACCCGTAAACCCGCTCCTGCTGGCGCGCCGAGATCAGCGGCCCCATCTCGACGCTAGGGTCTAGTCCGTTACCCAGTTTCATGGCGTTGGCGATGTCGGCGATGTCCGCCACCACATTGTCGAAATGCTTACGCTGCACATACAGCCGCGAACCTGCGCAGCACACCTGGCCCTGATTGAAGAAAATCGCACTGGCGGCGCCGGCTGCGGCGGACTTCAGGTCGGCGTCGGCCATGACGATGGTCGGCGATTTGCCGCCCAGTTCGAGGGTGACCCGGGTCATGGACTCCATGGCGATCTTGCCGATCTGCTTGCCCACGGCGGTGGAGCCGGTGAAGGTCAGCTTGTCCACCAACGGGTTGTGGGTCAGGGCGGAACCTGCGGTGATGCCGGTGCCCGTGACCACATTGAACACGCCTTCGGGGTAACCGGCTTCCAGCACCAGTTCGGCCAGTTTCAGTGCGGTCAGCGGGGTTTCGTCGGCGGGTTTGAGTACCACGGTGCAACCGGTGGCCAGGGCCGGGCCGAGTTTCCAGCAGGCCAGCAGCAGCGGGAAGTTCCAGGCAACGATGGCGCCGACCACGCCCACCGCTTCGCGGCGGATGAAACTGTGGAATTGATCGTTGGGCATCAACGGCAACGACACTTCAACGCTTGAGCCTTCGATCTTGGTCGCCCAACCGGCCATGTAGCGCAGGAAGTCGATGGACAGTTGCACGTCCATCACTTGGGCCACCGCCGCGCTTTTGCCGTTGTTCAGGCATTCCAGTTGCGCTAGCAGTTCGGCGTCGCGTTCCATCAGGTCGGCGAGTTTCCACAGCAGGTTCTGCCGCTCCCGAGGTCGGGTGCGGGTCCAGGCCGAATCATCGAAGGCCTGACGCGCAGCGAGTACGGCGCGATCGACATCCTCAGGCGTGGCCCGCGGCACGACGCACAGCACTTCGCCGGTGGCCGGGTTGTGCAGGGGCATGGTCTGGCCGTCGGCGGCCTCGACCCAGTCGCCGCCGATGAGCATGCGCGGAGCGCGCTGGATGAACGCCGAGGTGGCGGGAAGCAAATAAGGCAGGGGCATGGCGAGACCTCTTGTTGTTCGTGAGAACGAGGGCTTTCGCAATGGCTGTGCCAAGTGCCCGAAAAGGCAGAACCACCCTTGGTCGGCGGGGTTTTTGGGCACTCAAGGGAATCGCGGGCGCTGTGAGATTGTTGCAAATTGCGACAGCTGTGAGACGACGAGCAACCGGGTTGCGACCTTGAGGTACCCATTATTGAGGACTAGAATTTTCAGGATCGGTGGGTGAAATGACGGACCGTTCATCCGGCAACACATCTGGCGTGAGGGAGGTAACGATGTTCCTTTCAACCCTGGAAATTCAAAACATCATTGAACACAGTTTTCTGCCGTCCGTATGCACCTGCACCATGGCGGCGGACCAGTCCCTGACGATTCGGGTCTGCGACTGCATGACCGGCAAAGTGGATATTGTGGCCACCCACGTTCCCCTGTGGACACTGGACAGTCCCCATGCGATCGCGTCGCTGGTGGCGGACATGCAGCACGAGATCGACGTACACAAAAGCGTTTCCCCCACCTATGACATCTGAACCGGCGTCACGCCGCACCGTGGGGCCGCGGTGCGGCCCGCGCCGATTATTCAGGCTGCAAACTTCCGGGAAATTTCTTCGAACGTGTCGCCATCCACGGCAGCCAACAGCTTTCTGTCGTCCTTGAGCGTCGCCAGAAAGGTCACTTCGGTTTCCTTGCCGGCCAGCATGAACCCGGCAATTGCGCCGATGGGCCCCAACAGCATGGCCCCGGCCACGCCAAAGCCGATGGCATCCTTGATGTTGTTGATCGAATCCTCGTTGGCCACTTCCACGCTCTTGAACGATGAGAGCGGGAGGGTAATGCCAGGCCATGGATGAAGCGACGTTCTGAGGGTGAAAACGCCGTCTCTGTACTCTCCATCACCCTGCAGAAAGTCCCCCGCCAGGACAGTGATGCTTGCCATTTTTTTATCCCCTGGTGGCAATCGGTGAACAACCATTTCGCGCTTGCAGGGGATCGGCGTCAATCGTCGGCCGATGAGCTGTTCCGGTCAGGCCATCTATGCTGTCTCAGACTGCAACAACTGTCGCGATATTAGACGCAGGCGATCTCGTTCAGCGATGGCGTAAAGCAGTCATCTTCGCGCAACGACTTGATTTAAAAGGTAATCGGCAAGCTGGCACGCTCCGTGTATTGCTCATCGCAGACGTTTCTCTTGCCTCCGTCAGCGGTGCGCCGCCGACGGCAGAAACCATAAAAACGATAAGCCACAAAAATAAGAAAGCACCGTGCGAGGTTCGACGTTGATGAAGAGAAAACTCCGTTCAGGCCTGAGTGTCAGTCTGCTGGCCGTGGCCGCTTGTGTGGCGCTGCATTCGCCTTACAGCCTGGCAGCCCGCGACGCCCAGACCATCCTCAAGGAAACCTGTCAGGGCTGTCATACCCCCGAAGCCGATAACGCCCTGAGCCGCATCAGCCACCAGCGCAAAACCCCTGAAGGTTGGCTGATGAGCATCGCCCGCATGCAAACCATGCACGGTTTGCAGATCAGTGATGACGACCGCCGAACCCTGGTCAAATACCTGGCCGACACCCAAGGCCTGGCCCCAAGCGAGACCGATGGCGTGCGTTATGCGCTGGAGCGTCGACTCAATACCGTCGAGAAATTTGACGACCAGACCAGCCAGATGTGCGGCCGCTGCCACTCCGGTGCGCGAGTCGCTCTGCAACGGCGTCCGGCCCAGGAATGGGAACACCTGGTGAACTTCCACCTCGGCCAATGGCCGTCGCTGGAATACCAGGCTCTGGCTCGTGACCGCGACTGGTTCGACCTTGCTCGAACAAACATGGTGCCGCTGCTGGCCAAGCGTTATCCGCTGGACAACCCTGCCTGGAAAAAATGGCTGAGCGCTGCGCCGAAAGCGGAAGCGCTGGTGGGCGACTGGAGTTTCAGTGGCCACTTGCCGGGCAAGGGTGAATTGGCCGGTGTGATGAGCGTCACTGCCGATGGCAGCGACACGTTCAAGGTCAGCGTCAAAGGCCAATACGCCGACGGCAGCCCGTTCAACGGCGATGGCAGCGCGATTCTCTACACCGGTTACGAATGGCGCGGCAACGTGACCATCGACGGCGTGACCATGCGCCAGGTGTTCGCCGCCCAAGGCAATGCGATGCAGGGCCGGATGTTCGAGGCCGAGCATGATGAGCGAGGTCTGGACTTCGTCGCCGCCAAGCAGGGCAGCAGCCGTTTGCTGGCGGTGCAGCCGGGTTACCTGAAGGCTGGCGCTGAAACGGAAGTCACGCTTGTCGGCAGCGGTCTCACCGGCAAACCGAACTTTGGCAAAGGCGTGGAAGTGGTCGAGGTGCTGGAGCAGACGCCAGAGCGCCTGCGCGTCAAGCTCAAGGCCGCTGCGAATGCCCAACCGGGTCTGCGCAACGTCACCGTCGGCACGCTGAAAGGCCCGACCCTGTCGGTCTACAGCAAAATCGCCGAAGTCAAAGTCGTGCCCGAGTTCTCGGTGGCGCGAATCGGCGAGGGCGGTGGTTCGACACCGAAAGTCCAGGGCCGTTTTGATGCCGAAGCCTGGGGCAAGGGCGCTGACGGCAAGCCGTATCGCATCGGCGTATTCCCGGCGCAGTGGTCGGTCGAAGCCTTCGACGACCGTGCCAAGGAAGACGAGGACGTCAAGTTCGCCGGCACCATGCAGGCCGACAGCGGCGTGTTCACACCGGGCGATGCCGGGCCGAACCCGCAGCGCAAAATGTCCACCAACAATGCCGGTAACCTCAAGGTGATCGCCGCCGTCGACGACGCAGGGAAATCCCTGACCGGCGAAGGCCACATGATCGTCACCGTGCAACGCTGGAACAATCCACCCATTCCATGATTTTGAAAACGTGAGCTGGCTGACTTCAACGGCTTCAGACATTTTTTTGGAATGACCGTGAGCCCCGTAGAACGGGGTTTGCACAGGAGGTTGCAATGGGCGCTATTTTGAATCTGGTTGAGCGGAACCTGCACGAAGTGCACGTCGATGCTGACCGCATGTTGTTTCACATCCCAAGCAGTTCGCTGTTCGCCAGCGATGAATTGACGGGCACCATCATCGACACCTTGCGCGGTCCTGGCTGTTCGTCGGACGACCTGATCCAGCGTTTGTCGTCACGCTTCAACGGCGAAGAAATCACCGAGACCTTGCGTGAGTTGATGTCCCTGGAGTTGGTCAGCGACGGCTCGCCGCTGACCCCGGACATCGGCACCAAACGGGTCGAGCGTACGGCGATCAACACCGTGGTGCTCAACGTCAACACCGGCTGTAATTTGAGCTGCACCTACTGCTACAAGGAAGACCTGGACAAGCCGTCGGCCGGCAAGAAAATGGACGTCGAAACGGCGGTCGCGTCGGTGGAAATGCTGCTGCGTGAATCGCCGGACGAAGAGCGTTTCACCGTGGTGTTTTTCGGTGGTGAGCCACTGAGCAATCGCAAGCTGATCGAGTACATGGTCGACTATTGCGAGAAGCGTTTCCGCGAGGCCGGCAAGTTCGTCGAGTTCGTCATGACCACCAACGCGACGCTGCTCACCGAAGAGACCGTGGACTACCTCAACGCCCACCGTTTCGGCCTGTCAGTCAGTATCGACGGACCGAAAACCGTGCACGACCGCAACCGCATCACTGTGGGCGGGCAGGGCACTTACGACGTGGTGCGGCGCAAGGCTGAAATGCTGCTGTCGCGCTACAACAGTCGTCCGGTCGGTGCCCGCGTGACCCTGACCACCGGCGTCACCGACGTCGAAACCATCTGGGATCACCTGTTTAACGAACTGGGTTTTGCCGAGGTCGGTTTTGCCCCGGTGACCTCCGGCGACATCAGCACCTTCAACCTGTCCAGCGACGAGCTGATCGAAGTCTTCGCCAACATGAAGAAACTCGGCCGGCGTTATCTGGAAGCGGCGCTGGAGCACCGCAATATCGGTTTCTCCAACCTGCACCAGTTGATCACCGACATCCACGAAGGCCACAAAAAAGCCCTGCCCTGCGGCGCGGGCCTGAAGATGCTGGCAGTGGATCACAAGGGCGAATTGAACCTGTGCCACCGCTTTACCGGCTCATCGTTGCCAACCTTCGGCAACGTTCACAGCGGGGTGAAGCAGGTCGAGTTGAACGACTTCCTGTCCCAGCGCCTCGACCGCACCAACACCGGTTGCGAAGACTGCCAGATCCGCAATCTGTGCTCCGGCGGCTGCTACCACGAGAGCTATGCCCGTTACGGCGATCCGACCCACCCGACCTATCACTACTGCGAACTGATGCGTGACTGGGTCGACTTCGGCATTGAGGTCTACACCCGGATCATGGCCCACAACCCTGCGTTTATCAGCAGCTACATCACTCCGCGCAAGGCTCACTGATATGAAACATCTCAAGGCAATCAATAATAAAGCGCTGAAACTCGATGAGGCCGCGGCCGAAAACCGCATCGAAGAAGTGGTGGCGATGAGTTCCGTCGCCGGCTGCGCCTCGACCACTGACCCGGGTTGGGAAATCGATGCATTTGGCGGTGTGTCGTCGCTGTGCCAGCCGATGGAAGCCGACCTTTACGGCTGCTCCGACCCTTGCTGGTGGCCGGCCCAGGTGCCCGACATGATGAGCACCTACCCGGACTGGAACAAGGATGCCCAGGCGTCCAACGAAAACTGGCGCAACCTCGGGACTGTCTTTCCAAAAGACAAGTAATCGGTCAGATAAAAGGATTCCAGCATGCCTAGCATCAAAGCCTGCGGCCTGGCCGCATTCGCCGTCCTGAGCGCCTGTTCGCTCACTGTTCTGGCCGATGAAAACACCGCACTACAAGATGGTCACGAGTACATGTTGACCACCAATTACCCGAACAACCTGCACGTCATCGATGTGGTCACCGACACCTTGTTCAAGACCTGCAAAATGCCGGATGCCTTCGGTCCCGGCACCGTGCAGTTATCGCCGGATCGTAAAACCGCCTACGTGCTGAACAATCACTACGCGGATGTCTACGGCGTTGAACTCGACAGCTGCAAGCAGGTGTTCCACGCCAGCATCACCCAGAAACCGGGGGAGAAAGCGCGGTCCATGTTCGCCTTCACCCTCAGTCATGACGGCAAGGAATTGTTCACCATTGCCAACCCGACGTTGATGCTCAATGACCGCTATGAAGTGCAGCAACCGCGGCTCGATGTGTACGCCACCGACGCCGGCATGGACGCCAAGCCCGTACGCAGTTTCCCGGCGCCACGGCAGTTGACCATCATGCAGAGTGGTGACGACGGCACGCTGTACGTGGCCGGGGCGGACGTCTACAAGGTCGATGTGAAAACCGGCAAGTTCGACGTGCTGATCCCCAGCCGCCACTGGAAACGTCCTGGCTACAGTGCACCGGATGTGCTCTACGTGTGGAACCAGCAGACTTATCGCCATGACTTCTCGCTGCTCTACACCGCGGCGAAATTCAAGGACAAGAAGCAGGACCCGTTGACGGCTGAGTACCTTTACGGGCTGTTCAGCATCGACCTGAAAACCGGCAAGACCGAAACCACCGACTTCGGCCCGCTGACCGAAATCTACTTCAGCGGCATGCGCTCGCCGAAGGATCCGAACCTGATGTTCGGGGTGCTGAACCGATTGGCGAAGTACGACATCAAGGAGAAGAAAATGCTCCAGGCCGCGACGCTGGATCACTCCTACTACTGCATTTCGTTCAACAAGGACGGCAGCAAGATTTATCTGGCGGGGACGTTTAACGATGTGGCGATCTTTGATCCCGAGAGCATGAAGCAGATTGGCAGCATCAAGTTGCCGGGTGGGGATATGGCGATTACCACGGCGCAGGTTTTCGTCCGGTAATTTGCGGCGTCTGAACTGACGCCTTCGCGAGCAAGCCCGCTCCCACATTTGTTCTCGGGCGTACACAAAATATGTGTTCACCGAAAATCTAATGTGGGAGCGGGCTTGCTCGCGAAGAGGCCCTCACAGGCACCCAAGTATCAAGCCCCCGGCACCGGACAACTCAAATCCCCCTCCTGGCACTTCAGATAATTCTTGAAAGTCTCAACCCGCGCCTTGGTCAACTCAGTGATGCAGTTGCTGTAGATCAGCGGATAAACACTCCCGCCTTCCACCCCGGCACTCGAGAACTTGCACTCGGCATCCCGAAACGCAATCCACGAACGCTGCGCCCCGATCAGCAGCTTTTTGCTTTCGGGGTTGCTCTTCAAACGCTCGTTGATCTGCTGGTAAAGCGCATTCAACTCCTTGTCCGCCGTGTTGTGCTGCTGCGCCGCGCACTGATTCATCGTCGCCTGATCGGCGGCGTTGTCGCAGTCCACAGCATAAGCAGCGGTGGTGAACAGCAGAGGCGTCAGTGCCAGAAGAAAGCGTGGGTGCATGGGGATTCTCGCTGTGACAGGAAAGTCGGGATGCAGTTTAGTGCCGTATTCGACCCTTTATGTTTGCCATTCAGGGCATTTTTTAATCGATTCATAGGCAAGCCACGGCACGGCATGTGACGTCCAGATATGCGCCTGAGGCGTCATTTTCGGGTCATCGTCCAGTGTCGCCACACGAACGATAACGTGGGATTGGGCCAATCGCTCAGCCATCAAGTGTGAACCACAGACCGAACAGAAATGCCGAAGCTTGCCCGGTGACGATTCGTAGCTGCTCAGGTGGTCCTGACCTTTGGTCCAGCGAAAATGTTCGCGCATGACCCCGGCTGTCGAAGCGAATGCCGCCGCGTGTGCCTTGCGACAGGTTTGGCAGTGGCAATGACTGATGGGCATGTCGAGGCTATCGGCTTGGTACTCGACGGCTTTGCACAAGCAACTGCCATGCAGGCTATTCATCGCGTGCTCCTGATTGCGTGAGGGTGGCTGCCCGCAGCAAAGCGTCAGCCGTGGCTTCGATGTCTTCACGCAAATGTAACTGCTCCAGCCAACGGTCGGGAATGCCCTGCACACCGTAATGAGCCCCGGCCAACTGGCCAACGATGGCAGCAGTGGTATCGGCGTCGTCGCCCAGGTTGGCGGCTTTCAGGATGGCGGCTTCAAAACTGTCAGTCTGATGAAAGCACCACAGGGCTGCTTCCAGTGAGGCAACGCAGTAACCGCTGCCATGGATTTCGCGTTCAGGTTTACCCAGATAATCACCTCGCGCGATGGCGGCCACTTTGGGTTCCAGGTATGTCGTTTCTGACAAGCTGAGCACTTCTGCCTTGGACGCGCCTTGTAACGCTCGGTGGATCAGCTCGGCGAACAACTGGCAGCATTCAACCGCTTCCGGTGCGGCGTGGGTGGTTCGTGAGCTGTTGGCGGAAAACGCCAGGATCCGGTCGCGATCGGGAAAGTAATACAGCACCACCGGCACCAGGCGCATCAGCGAGCCGTTGCCTGCCGTGCGGGGATCGGTGGAGCCGGCGAACGGCTCCCCGGTTTTCTGATAACGCGTCAGGGCGTCACGTACGGTCATGCCAATGTCGAAGCATTCACCCGTTGAGCTCAGATAACCCCATTGCCACCAATTCAAGTAACGCCCCATCTGGTCGGCCGCCTCGAAGCCGTTTTTGCTCAGCAGGCTTTCGGCCAGGCACAGCGCCATCGAGGTGTCATCGGTCCATTGCCCGGCTTCCAGATTGAAAGGGCCGCCACCCATCATGTCGGTCAGGGGCTTGAATGAGCCGCGGGTCTGGAACTCGACGCTGGTGCCAACGGCATCACCGCAAGCCAGGCCCAGCAGGGCTCCGCGATAACGTTCCGTAAGTGAAAGCTGCATGAATCGTCCTTGTCTGAGTCAACTTCGTCCTGAACGTTAGCAGTTTCGGGCACTGACTATCGTCTTGAAGCCAGAACTTACACCTTGAAATACAGCCGAATATTTCAGGTAGGGTTGATTGCGATACCCGATTGATACAACTTTAGGGTTGGTCTTGTGGTCTTACAGGCCTACTGTTCAGTACAGGAGGTGACATATGAATCCAGCATCAGATCGCATCGAAAGGAAGATCCTGCTCAAAACGCCGCGCTCGCAGGTCTGGCGAGTGCTGGCCAATGCCGAAGCCTTTGGGCAGTGGTTTGGCGTGGCGCTGGAGGGCAAGCGTTTTGTCGCCGGTGAATGGACCCAGGGGCAGATTACGTACCCGGGTTATGAACACTTGCTGTGGAACGTACTGGTGGAGCGGGTCGAGCCGGAACGGGTGTTTTCGTTTCGCTGGCATCCGTACGCGATTGAGCCCGATATCGATTACTCCCAGGAACCCACCACGCTGGTGAAGTTCGAGCTCGAAGACATGGATGAAGGCACGTTACTCAAGGTCACCGAGTCCGGTTTCGATCACATCCCTCAGACGCGACGACTCAAGGCGTTCCGCATGGACAGCCGCGGTTGGGATGAACAGATGAACAACATCGAAGAGTTTCTCAAAGTCAGTGCCAAGGCGCGGGAGCGTCAGGAAGAGTGATGGCTGCATGTTCGAACCTTGGCTGAAACGCTGGGCGTTTCTCGAGGACGGCACCCCGGCGGCCGAAGGTCAGCTGCAGGCCGCTAAACTCGCGGCTTCAATGCTCGATACCTGAGCCGTCTAAGGGTTTTCGGAAGGGCGGCTATAGCGAATGTCCTACACGCGATGGTAGCTATGTCGTCTATTGCACATTGGATCCTAAGCGTAATCTAGCCTCATCAACCGAAGCACAGGAAGTGCTCGGGATCACGGATGATCGACCATAAGCAAGGAATCGCTGCCGACAGGGAGTCGTAATGGTCTTGGGAAAAACCCGCTTCGGCGGGTTTTTTTTTGCCTGTCGAAAAGGCCTTGGCAGCTGCTACAGGAAGGGGTTTCAAGGCTGAATGGGCAATGGCTTACACCAGAGCGCTGGTATGTCCTCTGTTTACGCTTCACCGATGTATTTAATCTGGATCCATCAACTGAGTCGCAGGAAGCGCTCAGGATCACGGATGATCGACCATTGGCCAGGATGGCTGCCGACAGGATGTCGAAATGGTCTTGAGAAACCCGCTTAGGCGGGTTTTTTTATGGGCGATGGAAAATCTTCGGCTCATCATTTTGGCCGGGGTAACGGCAGCCAGGCACTGGCTGCCGATCGGGATGGATCAGCGTGCTGACAACTGATCGAGTTTCGCCGCTGCACGCTCAGTGATTTCCGAGCGCAGTTTCAATGACCCGGCAGCACGTTTGCGGGCCTCCTCCAGCACACTGACCGGAGCCGTCTCAGGGCTGCCCGACGCAAACGGCGGCGCCGGGGCGTATTCGAGCTGCAACTGCAGCAGCTCTGCCGTGTCCTTATCGAACAACTCAGCGGCCAGGGTCAGGGCAAAATCGATGCCCGCCGTGATCCCGCCACCGGTCAGCAGGTTGCCGTCGCGCACCACCCGATCCTTCACCGGGATCGCCCCCAAAGGCACCAGCAATTCGTGATAAGCCCAGTGAGTGGTGGCGCGTTTACCCTTCAGCAGGCCCGCCGCACCGAGCACCAGCGCGCCGGTACACACCGACGTGATGTAACGCGCGTTGGCGGCCTGCGCCTTGATGAAGGCCAGCGTCTGTTCATCTTCCATCAGCGGCCCGACGCCGCTGCCGCCGGGAATGCAGATCACATCCAGCTTCGGGCAATCGTCGAACGTGGTGGTCGGTTTCAGCACCAGGCCCGTGCTCGCGGTGACCGGCATCAGGTCCTTCCAGATCAAATGCACCTTCACGTCCGGCAGCGAGGCCAGTACGTCGTAAGGGCCGGTGAGGTCCAGTTGCTGAACCTGTGGAAACAACAGAAAACCGATCTGCAACGTCATGGCATTTTTCTCATGAAGTGGGTGGACGACTTCACTTTAGGCTCGTAGGATTTGGCGCATACGCCAATAACCCCACGAATTACGCCAATCATGCCGAAAACCATTCACGTGCTCGCCTTTGCCAATGTGCAACTGCTTGACGTCACCGGGCCGTTGCAGGTGTTCGCTTCGGCCAACGATATTTCCCGCCAGCAAGGCTTGCCGGCACCTTATGCGCCGTCGGTGATTGCCAGCAGCGGCGGGGCGGTGATGTCGTCGGCGGGGCTGGCGCTGTTGGCCGAGCCGTTGCCCGAAGAGGCCAGTGACACGTTGATCATTGCCGGTGGCTGGGGCGTTTACGACGCGGCGCAAGACGAACCGCTGGTGGCCTGGGTACGTGAACACGCGACGGGGTGTCGGCGGGTAGCGTCGGTGTGCACCGGGGCATTTTTGCTGGCGGCCAGCGGCTGGCTCGATGGCCGGCGGGTGGTCACTCACTGGACCCGTTGCGAGCAGTTGGCGCAGCAGCATCCGCGGCTGCAGGTTGAGCCCAATCCGATCTTCATCAATGACGGCCCGGTCTGGACCTCGGCCGGGGTCACTGCCGGTATCGATCTGGCGCTGGCCATGGTCGAAGAAGATCTTGGCCGCACGATGGCCCTGGAAGTCGCCCGGCAACTGGTGGTGTTCCTGAAACGGCCCGGCGGCCAGTCGCAGTTCAGCGTGACCCTCTCTTTGCAAAAGGAAGGAAACCGTTTCGACGAACTTCACGCCTGGATCAGCGAAAACCTCGCCAAGGATCTCGGCGTTCCGACCCTGGCCTTGCAGGCCGGCATGAGCGAACGCAGCTTTGTCCGCCATTACCGCGCCGACACCGGCCAGACTCCGGCGCGGGCCATCGAACTGATTCGGGTCGAGACCGCCCGACGTTTGCTCAGCGATACCGGCGTGCCGATCAAACGGGTGGCGGTGCAATGCGGTTTCGGCAGTGAAGAGACGCTTCGACGCAGTTTTCTGCGGGCCATGGGCGTAACCCCGCAGGCCTATCGCGAGCGTTTCAGCGTCAGCCCTCCAGCAGATCGATATGAGTTTTCATAGTCCATGCTCATTGTTTGAAGCGAAAGTTTTACGGCGATAGAACAGTCAACAAGCGGACAGGGTCGTTCTACCACCAAAGTTTGCAGGTGATCGTGAGTTGTCCGCGCTTGGAGCAAGCTGACTTTTCAGGTGTGAAGGTGCCTAAGCCTCGACTTCCGAAACTTGATTGAAGTACTTCGACCGATCCGGCGTAAACGTCACCACCATGCTGGTCCGCGAACAGGTCAACGCCCGTTCTTCACCCAAATCAACATCCAGATCTTCCCCGCGTAACCCTTGCCACTGAGCGAGGTACTTGAGGGATCCGTATTTTTCGAGTTTTTTCAGGCTGCGGCTGACGCCACCTTTCCAGCCCAGCACCGGCAGTTCGCCGGCAAGGCAGCGTTGGGCGAGTTCGGGGAAACGGGCGGCGCGTTGGCGGCCGATCTCCCAGCATTTGATCAGGCCCTTGTCCTGGCCTTCCCACAATTCATCCCGGTTCAGACCTGACCGGAGTGGGGCGTCGATGCTGCGGTGGATGCGCTGGGTCATTCTGGTTCCTTGAATTCGGGTTTTGTTGGACAGCTCCGCTGTACCCGTTGACGGTCGATGGTAGGGGGGGATGTAACGGGTGGCAACAAAGGATTTTCCGGTGGCGGATGCGGGTTTTGTTTAAGCAATGCAGGACTTCGGACTACACAAACGTGTGGCGAGGTGCTCTCACGGCTGCCAGAAACTCTTCTCCCCACTCAATTTCCGATCCAGAAAACACGCCGCACTGATCAGGGCCAAATGCGTCAGCGCTTGCGGCGTATTGCCCAGATGCCGCGCATGGCTGTCGAACTCTTCGGCGTACAATCCCAGGGGGTTCGCATACCTCAGCAACTGTTCAAATTCCAGATGTGCTTTTTCCACCCGTCCGGCGCGGGCCAGGCATTCGACGTACCAGAAGGAGCACGCGGCGAAGGCGCCTTCGGTGCCGTCGAGGCCGTCGATTTGGGTGTCGTCATTGCGATAGCGGTAAACCATGCCTTCGCGCACCAGATTCTTTTCGATGGCGTCGAGGGTCGCAAGCCAGCGCGGGTCCTTGGCGCTGACGAAGCGCACCAGCGGCATCAGCAGCATCGAGCCATCGAGCGCGGTACCGCCGATGTGCTGGACGAAGTGCCCGCATTCTTCGTTCCAGAAATTTCCCCAGATGTCCGCGTAGATCGCTTGTCGGGTCTGGTCCCAGCGGGCGAATGGGGCGGGCAGTGAGCGTTTGGAAGCCAGGCGAATGGCTCGGTCCAGTGCGACCCAACACATCAGCCTCGAGTGCAGGAAGTGATGCTGTTCGCCGCGCATTTCCCAGATACCGACGTCCTTTTGCTCCCAGGTTTCGCAGACCTGGTCGACCACTTCTACGGTGTGTTTCCAGCCTTCATGGGAGATGGCGTCGCCATATTTGTTGACCAGATAAACCGCGTCCATCAGCTCGCCGAAGATGTCGAGCTGGACCTGGTCGTAAGCCTGATTGCCGATCCGTACCGGTGTTGCGCCGCCATGACCGGAGAGGTGCGAGAGTTCGGTTTCCGGCAGTTCCTGGCGGCCATCGATGGCATAGAGGATGTTGAGTTTCATCGGTTTGCCGTGGCAATCGCTGACCCGCCCGCGCAGCCAGCGCATGTAGTCATTGGCTTCCTGAACGAAGCCCAGGCGCATGAACGCGTAGACGGTGAACGAGGCGTCGCGGATCCACGTGTAGCGGTAGTCCCAGTTGCGCTCGCCGCCGGGTGTTTCCGGCAGGCCGAAGGTCGCGGCGGCGAGGATTGCGCCATGCTTGCGCGAGGTCAGCAGCTTCAACGCCAGAGCCGAGCGATTGACCATTTCCCGCCAGCGACCGCGGTAGTTGGATTGGCCAATCCAGTTGCGCCAGAACTTCAGGGTACGTTCCAGGCAGATCGCGGCGGCGCCTTCCTTGAACCGCGGGTCGTCGATGCCGCCGAGCAGGAATTCGGCGCTCTGGTCCTGTTCGAGGGTGAATTCGGCGACTGCCGCATGGCCGTCGATACGTAGAACCTGGTCCGAAGACAGGCGTAGGGACGGGTGATTGGCGGCCTCGAACGTTACATCCTTCTGATCCATGCGCGCATGGGTCTTGGCGCGAGCGTAGTCATGGCGCACGGCGCAGCGCATGTGAAACGTTGCCTGGCCGCTGACCACACGAACCCGGCGCATCAGCATCGGCGTGTCATCTTCGCTGTCGCCGATGGGCAGCAGGTCGGTGACTTCGACGACGGCGCGGTCGCTGAGCCAACGGGTTTGCAGCACGTTGGTGTCCGGCAGATAAATCTGTTCGCGGCGGGCATCGGGCAGGTCCGGCGACAGTTGAAAGATGCCGGCCTCGGGCGTGTCCAGCAGCGAGCAGAAGATCGACGGGCTGTCGAATTCCGGCCAGCAAAAAAAGTCCACGCTGCCTTTGTCGTTGACCAGTGCCGCGCTGCGCATGTCTCCGATGATGCCGTGGGCGTCGATGGCGCTTTGTCGTTCGGGATGATGATCAGTCATTGCCGCGAAACTCCGGAAAAAGGCTCATACCGCCGTCGATGAACAGGGTGATGCCGACGTCAGCGCCTTGAGTTGAGGGCCTAATTAGCTGACTGGTTTGGGGGGGCTAGAGTTCAGCGCCAAGCCTTCACATTCCACCAACAATTCGCTGCTTTCCCCTCAACTAGCGTTTATGGCAACTTGCAGGCCCTTGTTGAGACCTGCACCTATGGCAAACCCCTACCGCGAGCTGTTCAAAGCCCCAGGCAGCAGCGCTTTTGTGCTGGCCGGGATGATCGCGCGCATGCCGATTTCCATGACCGGCATCGGCCTGATCACCATGCTCTCACAACTGCAGGGCGGGTATGGACTGGCTGGCGCAGTGGCGGCCACGTTTGCCTTGGCCACGGCGTTTTGCGCGCCGCAAGTCTCTCGGCTGGTGGACCGTTTCGGGCAGCGTCGGATCTTGCCAGTCTCGGCACTGATCGGTGGCGGGGCGTTGTTGCTGGTGTTGCTTTGCACTCGTTTGCAGGCGCCGCAGTGGACGTTGTTTGTATTCGCCGCGCTGGCGGGTTGCATGCCGAGTATGTCGGCGATGGTGCGGGCGCGCTGGACCGAGGTGTATCGCGGCCAGCCAGAGCTGCAAACCGCCTATGCGCTGGAGTCGGTGCTGGACGAGGTCTGTTTTATTGTCGGGCCGCCACTGTCGGTGGGGTTGTGCGTGGTGGCGTTCCCCGAGGCGGGGCCGTTGGCGGCGTTGCTGATGCTGGCGATCGGGGTGACGGCGTTTGTGCTGCAACGTGACACCGAGCCGGCGATTCATCCCCATGAAGACCATCATCAGGCCTCGATCATTCGTTCCAGCGAGATTCAGTTACTGATGTTGTTGATGGTCGCCATGGGCACCATCGTTGGTGTGGTGGACGTGGTCAGCGTGGCGTTCGCCCAGCAGCAGGGTCAGCCGGCGGCGGCGAGTATTGTGTTGTCGGTGTATGCCATCGGCTCGTGCCTGGCCGGTTTGGCGTTCGGGGCGTTGCGCTCGAAACTGCCGTTGCCGCGACTGTTTCTTTACGGTGGGGTGGCGACGGCGGTGACCACGTTGCCGTTGCTGCTGGCGACGAACATTCTCGGGCTGTCGTTGGCGGTGTTCGTCGCCGGGTTGTTTTTTGCGCCGACGCTGATTGTGGCGATGGCGTTGGTGGAGCGCATCGTGCAGCCGGCCAAACTCACTGAAGGCCTGACCTGGCTGGTGACTGGGTTGAGCATTGGCGTGGCGATTGGCGCGGCCAGTTCCGGGTGGCTGGTGGATGCGTTTGGGGCGCGCAGCGGGTTCTGGGTGGCGATTGCGGCTGGCGCCGTGGTCCTCGGTTCCGCAGTGCAAAGCTTCCGCCATTTGAAATGATGACTAAATGTGGGAGCGGGCTTGCTCGCGAATGCGGTGGGTCAAACAACATCAACGTTGACTGATACACCGCATTCGCGAGC
>NZ_JAGYGJ010000059.1:0-37432 GCF_019947405.1 Pseudomonas sp. GL-B-26
GCGGCGGGTCAGTCGACATCAACGTTGCCTGACACACCGCATTCGCGAGCAAGCCCGCTCCCACACTGGTTTGTGGGTGTTTTGGGGTCCAGTCATCACACAGCCCCAATTGGGCATTTTTTTTGCCACGCTTGGCGGGCATACTAGGCTGTCCCTTTCCCTGGTGTCGCCCGCCTCTATGCTTCGCGTCCTGATAGCCCTTGCTCTGACATGCCTGCTCCAACCGGCCTTTGCTGACGAGCGCGCGCAAACCCAACAACAGTTGGACGCCACGCGTCAGGACATTACCGAGCTGAAAAAACTGCTGGGTAAGCTCCAGGAAGAAAAATCCGGTGTGCAAAAAGACCTCAAGGGCACCGAGACCGAGATGGGCAAGCTCGAGAAGCAGGTCGAAGCCCTGCAAAAAGAGCTGAAGAAAAGCGAATCCGAGCTGCAGCGACTCGATGCCGAGAAAAAAAAACTCCAGAGCGCGCGGATTGAACAGCAACGACTGATCGCCATTCAGGCCCGCGCGGCCTATCAAAACGGCCGTCAGGAGTACTTGAAGCTGCTGCTCAACCAGCAGAACCCGGAAAAATTCGCCCGCACCCTCACCTATTACGACTACCTGAGCCAGGCCCGCCTGGAGCAGCTGAAGAATTTCAACGAAACCCTGCGCCAACTGGCCAATGTCGAAAAAGACATCGCCATGCAACAGGCGCAATTGCTGGTGCAGAAAAGCAGCCTCGACAGCCAGCGCGACGAACTCGACAAAGTCCGCAAGGAGCGTCAACAAGTCCTGGCCAAGCTCAGCGACGACGTGAAGGCCCGCGATCAGAAACTGGCAGCCCGCGAGCAGGATCAGGCAGACCTGTCTAAAGTCCTTAAAACCATAGAAGAAACCCTGGCCCGTCAGGCCCGTGAGGCAGAAGAAGCGCGGCAAAAAGCGCTGATCGCCCAGCAGGAAGCCGAAAAAAAGCGTTTACGTGAGGCTCAGGCTGCAGCAGATGCAGAAGCCACTGACGCCCCACGCAAACCCGTTAAATCGACACCCGGTGCACTGGTTTCAAGTTCAGGCGAGACCTTTGGCGGCCCCTTTGTTTCAAGCCGGGGAAAACTTCCCTGGCCAGTCGATGGTCGACTGCTGGCACGCTTTGGCGAAACCCGTGGCGACGACGCCCGCACCAAGTGGGACGGCGTGATGATCAGCGCCTCCGCCGGCAGCCAGGTGCACGCCGTGCATGGCGGTCGCGTGGTGTTCGCCGACTGGTTGCGAGGCGCCGGGCTGCTGGTGATTCTAGACCACGGCAACGGTTTTTTGAGTCTTTATGGTCACAACCAGACGCTGCTCAAGTCTGCGGGTGACGTGGTAAAAGCCGGCGAGTCCATCTCCACTGTGGGTAGCAGTGGCGGGCAGGACACACCAGCGCTGTATTTCGCTATTCGTCAGCAGGGTCACCCGAGTGATCCGGCGCAATGGTGTCGTGCGCAAGGATAAGTACGCCATCTACTTCAGGAGTTCGTTCGACATGCTGCATTTGTCCCGCCTTACCTCGCTGGCCCTGACGATCGCCCTGGTGATCGGCGCGCCTCTGGCGTTCGCCGCTCAACCGGCCCCGGCAGTCGCGCCTGCGGGCACTGCTGCGACCACCAAGGCGCCATTGCCGCTGGAAGAGTTGCGCACCTTTGCCGAGGTCATGGATCGGATCAAGGCCGCCTATGTCGAACCGGTGGACGACAAGACTCTGCTGGAAAACGCGATCAAGGGCATGCTCAGCAACCTCGACCCGCACTCCGCCTACCTGGGCCCGGAAGACTTCGCTGAATTGCAGGAAAGCACCAGCGGTGAGTTCGGCGGCCTGGGCATCGAAGTTGGCGCCGAAGACGGTTTCATCAAGGTGGTTTCGCCGATCGATGACACCCCGGCTTCCAAGGCTGGCATTCAGGCCGGCGACTTCATCGTCAAGATCAACGGCCAGCCGACCCGCGGCCAGAGCATGACCGAAGCCGTGG
The DNA here is from genome assembly GCF_019947405.1 of Pseudomonas sp. GL-B-26. Lineage (NCBI taxonomy): Bacteria > Pseudomonadati > Pseudomonadota > Gammaproteobacteria > Pseudomonadales > Pseudomonadaceae > Pseudomonas > Pseudomonas sp. GL-B-26. Next base: position 1,993 of record NZ_JAGYGJ010000059.1, read on the forward strand.
ACAAGATGCGCGGCAAGATCGGCCAGAAAATCACCCTGACCCTGGTGCGCGACGGCGGTGCACCGTTCGACGTGACGCTGGCCCGCGCCATCATTCAAGTGAAGAGCGTGAAGAGCCAGTTGCTGGAGTCCGGCTACGGCTACATCCGCATCACCCAGTTCCAGGTCAAGACCGGCGACGAAGTCTCCAAGGCCCTGGCCAAGCTGCGCAAGGACAACGGCAAGAAGCTCAAAGGCATCATCCTCGACCTGCGTAACAATCCTGGCGGCGTGCTGCAAGCGGCGGTGGAAGTGGTCGACCACTTCATCACCAAAGGCCTGATCGTTTACACCAAGGGCCGTATCGCCAACTCCGAGCTGCGCTTCTCCGCCACCGGCAAGGACGAGAGCGAAGCCGTGCCAATGGTCGCGCTGATCAACGGCGGCAGCGCCTCGGCCTCGGAAATTGTCGCCGGTGCCTTGCAGGATCAGAAACGCGCGGTGGTCATGGGTACCACCAGTTTTGGCAAAGGCTCGGTACAAACCGTCCTGCCGCTGAACAACGAACGCGCACTGAAGATCACCACGGCGCTGTATTACACGCCGAACGGCCGCTCGATCCAGGCTCAGGGCATCGTCCCGGACATCGAAGTGCGCAAGGCCAAGATCACCAACGAACAGGACGGCGAGTACTTCAAGGAAGCCGATCTGCAAGGTCACCTGGGCAATGGCAACGGCGGCGCCGACAAACCGACCAGCTCCAGCGGCAAAGCCAAGGCGATGCCGCAGGATGACGACTACCAATTGGCCCAGGCCCTGAGCCTGCTCAAAGGTTTGAGCATCACCCGCGGCAACTGAGATGCGCTTTGCGCTCATCCTCGGCTTGCTGTGCTGTCTGGTGGGAGCTGCTCATGCAGCCTCCACCGAGACGGCGACAACCCCACACAAGGCTTACCTGAGCCTGATCATCGATGACCTCGGGCAAAACCTGCCACGCGACCGCCGCGTGCTGGCGCTGCCCGGGCCGGTGACCACAGCGATCATGCCTGACACACCCCACGCCACCGAATTCGCCCGCGAAGCCCATCGCGCCGGCAAGATCGTCATCCTGCACATGCCCATGGACCCGGCCACCGGTCCGTTTGCCTGGCATCCCGACTTACCCATCGAAGAGCTTGAGAAACGGCTGAACGCAGCGTTTAAGGTCGTGCCCTACACCGCGGGGATCAACAACCACATGGGCAGTCGCATGACCTCTCAGCAACCGGCCATGGCCTGGCTGATGGCGGACTTGCAGCGTCGGCACAAGCTCTTCGTCGACAGCCGCACCAGTGCGCAAACCGTGGCGGCCGCCGAGGCGCAGAAGATTGGTTTGGCCAGCGTTTCGCGGGATGTATTCCTGGATGACGAGCCCACTGAAGCCACGATTTTTACTCAGCTACAGACGGCTATCAGCCTGGCGCGCAAGCAGGGTTCTGCGGTGATGATCGGGCATCCGTATCCGCAGACATTAGCGGTGCTTGAACGTGAATTGCCCAAGCTCAAGGCTCAGGGCATTGACTGGATCGACATCAAACAGATGATCAGCGTGCGCGGCAATCGTGCAACGGCAGCGCACGGCAAGGATGGCCAGTACCGCCTCCCGATCGCCCGATAATTCCTCGCAGCCCACTCCATTTCGCGATAACTATTTATACCTGCCGGTACACCGTCGCGTGCCACGATAGCGCTCACCCTGAATTTCATCACCAAGGAATGGACATGAAATACCTCAGCTTCTTCTGCTTCGCAGGCCTGATTGGCCTGCTGGCCATTTCCGCAGTGCAGGCCCGCGATCTGGGCGAAGGCGTCGTCAACGACTCACCGTCAAGGGCACTGCAAAACAGAGAACATCTTTATGAAATCTGGAGTGGCGTGGGACTTCTCAGTCTCCAATCGGGCGCGACCTGCGGCGCCGCTCTACTGGATACGCGAAACAGGCAAGGCCGAGCCACCGGCCCTGCTTACCTGCTCACCAGCGGTCATTGCGTGTTGTTTCAGTACGGTTCGGCGCGGACCAATCTGCCGTTGAAAGCCAGCGTCACCTTTCACTACTTTCATGACATGCCACAGCGTAAGCGCCAATACGCCATCCGGACTGCCCGATGGAGCAGTCTGGTCGGGACCGATCTTGCAGTACTGGAGGTCGATGCAACATTGGCGTCGCTGATACAGGCCGGGGTCAACCCGCTCAAGCTGGCGTCCCATCAAACCAACGAGAGTCATGATGCGCTTAACATTGGCGCGCCGAGAGGCTTTACCGAACAAGGGCTTCGATTGAGTGCCTGCGCTGAACAAACCGCCGGAACGTTCATCGATCACCCTGGGGTGTTCCCTTTGGCCATGAAAAACAGCTGCGACCTTCGCCCTGGCAGCTCCGGCAGCCCGATGCTGAACCGCCGCACCAATGAAATCACCGGCATCGTCAGTAAAGTCGTGAGTTCGCGCAATACACCAGCGCCGCCTGGCTGTGAACACTCGACGTCCTGTACGGCTGCCCGTTTCAACTACAGCTACTCTGCCAACTTTCTACACAACTGCTTTATTGACGGTGTCTTCACCAGCGATGGGGCGAACTGTTCGTTGGAGCCGGTCGAGCTGACGGTCACGGAACCCTGGAAACTCAAGTCATACGTTCATAGAACGCAAAACGCGGATGAGCAGATCGTATTGCCTACGTGGGACTTCAGGTTCTCCCTCGAGGCGCCCTTCTATCGCTACAAAACGGTCCATAACGCCAGGGAGTGCAAAGCTTCCGACAATTACAGCGCCGCCATCAGCGCTGAAGATGCTTATATCAATAGTGAAATCGGGCCACAAAGCGGCGCACATGCACTTTGCATTATCGGCGTCGCCTCAGGGGAATTGCAGCTGACAAGGGCGATGTTGAATAACGTGTTTACAAGTGCCGTGTACTTAAGCGCGACGCCGGCCGCTCCGTCTCAGGTTGTATCGAAGTGAGGGTTACAGATACTTCGCCATGATGTCGTCCACCACGCCTTCCTTTCGTAGCTGATCCAGCGCAGCTTGCAGCTTGGCCACGACGTCATCCGGCACGTCCTTGTTCAACGCCAGGTATAACTCGGCGCTGTTGAAGCGCAGCACGGTCTTGAGCCCGGTTACCCCGTCCTGGCGCGCCAGATAGCGCCCGGCGGGGTCGCCGGTAGCCCACAGGTCGATCTGGCCGTTGACCAGTTTTTTTGCGTTGTCCTGATCCCGCAGCACAACAATCGGCTTCAGCCCTTGCTTGGCCAATGTCTCGGCAATCGCATCGCCCTTGTAGGCGCCGATCTTGTATTTGCGCGCCTGCTCCAGCGACTCAAGGCTGATCTTGCTATCGGCCTTGGCCAGCATGATCCAGTCATCCGGCCCGATCGGGCCAACCCACTTGAACAGGTTCTCGCGATCCGGCAACCGCGCCATCACAAATACGCCGTAACCGGGTTTCTCCAGGGCGAGCTTGTAGATTCGCTCCCAAGGGAAACGCAACGTCAGGCTGTAAGTGACTTCGGCGCGTTTGAACATCTCGCGGACGATGTCCACGGCGATGCCATTGATGTTCTCGCCCTGAGCGAAGTTCTTGCCGTTCTTCGCCATGTTGTAGGGGGGGAAATTTTCAGTCAGCAACACCAGGCCGGTGTCGGGACTTTCTTCGGCGTGAACTCCGTTGATGAACAACAGAGAAACGCTGGCGAGGACAAGAAGAAGGCGTTTAAGCATGTCTGGCTACCGAGATCCATGGCGTACCCAAGAGTGCCCTGAGCCCGCCATGCTGTCCACTGGCCTGTATCGGTTTGTTTAGCGCATCACGATGCCGCGATGAGCCATGTAGGCCTTGGCTTCCTGCACGGTGTATTCGCCGAAGTGGAAAATACTCGCCGCCAATACCGCACTGGCGTGGCCTTCGATAATGCCGTCGGCCAAATGCTGCAGATTGCCGACGCCGCCGGAGGCGATCACCGGAATACCCAATGCATCGCTGATCGCGCGGGTAACGCCCAGATCGAAGCCGTTTTTCATGCCGTCCTGATCCATGCTGGTCAGCAGGATTTCGCCGGCACCCAGGCTTTCCATCTTCTTCGCCCATTCAACGGCGTCGAGACCGGTAGGCTTGCGACCACCGTGGGTGAAGATTTCCCAGCGCGGGGGTTCGCCCGGCAGTGAAACCTTCTTGGCGTCGATGGCGACGACGATGCACTGCGAACCGAAATGCTGAGCCGCTTCACCGACGAATTCCGGGTTGAACACCGCAGCCGTGTTGATCGAAACCTTGTCCGCGCCAGCATTGAGCAAGTTGCGAATGTCCTGCACGGTACGCACACCGCCACCCACGGTCAGCGGGATGAACACCTGGCTGGCCATGCGTTCGACGGTATGCAGCGTGGTGTCGCGACCGTCGACGCTGGCGGTGATGTCGAGAAAGGTAATCTCGTCGGCACCTTGCTCGTCGTAGCGACGGGCGATTTCCACCGGGTCGCCGGCGTCGCGAATGTTCTCGAACTTGACGCCCTTGACCACCCGGCCGTTATCCACGTCCAGGCAAGGGATGATGCGTTTGGCCAGCGCCATGGTCAGTCCTCAGCCTTTGTACGAATCGCAGAAAGCTTGCGCTTCAGCAACGTCGAGGGTGCCTTCGTAAATCGCCCGGCCGGTGATGGCGCCGATGATGCCTGGCGCCTTCGCGTCGAGCAGCGACTTGATGTCACCCAGATTGTGGATACCGCCCGAAGCGATGACCGGAATTTTCGTCGCGGCAGCCAGCGCAGCGGTGAACGGTACATTGCAGCCCTGCATCATGCCGTCTTTGGCGATGTCGGTATAAACGATCGCGGACACGCCATCAGCTTCGAATTGCTTGGCCAGGTCGATCACCTGAATGGTGCTGATTTCAGCCCAGCCGTCAGTGGCGACAAAACCGTCTTTGGCATCCAGACCCACGATCACTTTGCCCGGGAACGCGCGGCAGGCTTCGGCGACGAAGGCCGGATCTTTCACGGCTTTGGTGCCAATGATTACGTAGCTCACGCCCGCTTTCACGTAGTGTTCGATGGTTTCCAGGGAACGGATACCGCCGCCGATCTGGATCGGCAGGTTCGGGTAGCGCTTGGCGATGGCGGTGACCACTTCGCCGTTGACCGGCTGGCCTTCGAAGGCGCCGTTCAGGTCGACCAGATGCAGACGACGGCAGCCGCCCTCCACCCACTTGGCAGCCATGCTCACCGGGTCATCGGAGAACACCGTGGAATCTTCCATGCGGCCCTGGCGCAGACGAACACAGGCACCGTCTTTAAGATCGATAGCGGGAATAATCAGCATCTGGCAAACCTTCAAATTCGATTGTTCAGCTTCGCTCGAAAATCAGTTTTTCTCGAGCGCCCCCAGGTCGCTTTCGATGCTTTCGAACCTCTCTTTGAGGTGCGTCTGCACATCGAAAATCGCCCTGTTGTAATAGTGCGGCGCAATTTCACGGGTAAACAGCTCAAGGATTTCAGCCGCTTCGAACGAACCCAGGTCCAGTTCGAAGCGATCTTCCATAAAGCGTTTGATCTTGTGATTGGCCTCGCTCTCCTGTTCGGGAGTGAGGGTCAGGATCGGCGGCTTCTTCTTGACGGCCATTTACCAGCGACCATCCCACGCGGCGAAGTTCTGCAGCAATTGCAGGCCATGGGTATGGCTCTTCTCCGGGTGGAACTGCACGGCGAAACGCGAGCCATCGGCCAGCGCCGCAGCGAAATCGACACCGTAGTGACCACCACCCACCACTTGCCGCGCATTGCCGGCAGCGATGTAGTAGCTGTGCACGAAGTAGAATCGCGCCAGGTCCGGAATGTCGTGCCACAGCGGGTGACTCACCTTCTGCTTCACTTCGTTCCAGCCCATATGCGGGACTTTCAGGTGTTCGCCGTCTTCGTGCAGGTCTTTGCCGAAGAACTTCACCGCGCCCGGAAACAGGCCGATGCAGTCGACGCCGTCGTTCTCTTCACTGGTGTCGAGCAAGGCTTGCATGCCGACGCAGATGCCGAGGAACGGGCGGTCCTGGCTGACTTCACGCACCAGCGAATCGAAGCCCAGGCGACGGATCTCTGCCATGCAATCGCGAATCGCGCCGACGCCGGGGAATACCACCCGGTCGGCTTCGCGAATCACATCGGCATCGCTGGTGATCAAGACCTTGCCGGCACCGACGTGCTCGAGGGCCTTGGCCACCGAGTGCAGGTTGCCCATGCCGTAATCGATAACCGCGACCGTCTGCATTACAGAACGCCTTTGGTCGATGGCATCTGACCGGCCATGCGGTCATCCAGCTCTACCGCCATGCGCAGGGCGCGGCCGAAAGCCTTGAACACGGTTTCGATCTGGTGGTGAGTGTTGGTGCCGCGCAGGTTGTCGATGTGCAGGCTGACGAGCGCGTGGTTGACGAAGCCCTGGAAGAATTCCTGGAACAGGTCAACGTCGAAGCCGCCAACGGTGGCACGGGTGTAGGGAACGTGCATCTGCAGGCCAGGGCGGCCGGAGAAGTCGATCACCACGCGCGACAGCGCTTCATCGAGCGGCACGTAGGCGTGGCCGTAGCGACGGATGCCTTTCTTGTCGCCGATGGCTTTGGCGAAGGCCTGACCCAAAGTGATACCGACGTCTTCCACCGTGTGGTGGTCGTCGATATGCAGGTCGCCCTTGCTGACAATATCCAGGTCGATCAGCCCGTGACGGGCGATCTGGTCCAGCATGTGCTCAAGAAAAGGAACACCGATATCAAATCGGGCCTTTCCGGTGCCATCCAGGTTGATCGAGGCTTTGATCTGGGTTTCCAGAGTGTCGCGCTCGACTGACGCCTTACGTTCGGCCATCACCAGCTCCGCAAAATCATTGGGCGAAAAAGGCAACCATTATAGGGGCGCGGGGCAGAAACAGAAACACGATACGTGATATCCCTGACGGGCTGAACCCCATGCTGTCGGGGATAGACATGTCCATACAAGCCAGCAAAACACGGATTCTGTGCCTGGTGGAGTTCAAATGTGGGAGCGGGCTTGCTCGCGAAAGCGGTGTGTCAGGCAACATTGATGTCGACTGACACTCCCTCTTCGCGAGCAAGCCCGCTCCCACAGGGATGATGCGTTTACTTAACTTAGTGGAACAGGACAGCCGTCTTCTGCAGGGTCACCCAAACACCCCACGCCAACGGAATACCCACCACCAGCCACGCAGCCACTGCCAAAGGCTTGGTGCCTGCATCCGCTTTCCACTCCAAAACGGTGCTGCTGTCAGCACCTTTGTCGTGACCCAGCGCCTGTTCGGCGGCCAGTTCAGCGTCGGTCATGAAGTACTTGTCAGCCACCGGACGCACCAGCAGGTTGCAGATGAAACCCAGCACCAGCAGGCCCGCGAGGATGTACAGGGTGATGTCGTAAGCCGCGGCGCGTTCAACGCCGATACTCAGCTGATACTCACGCAGGTAGTTCACCAACACCGGACCCAACACGCCCGCCGCCGCCCAGGCAGTCAGCAGACGACCGTGGATCGCGCCGACCATTTGCGTACCGAACAGGTCCGCGAGATATGCAGGGACAGTCGCAAAACCACCGCCGTACATCGACAGGATGATGCAGAACGCCGCCACGAATAGCGCAACGTTGCCCAGGTGTCCGAGGTTCGGGATCAACGCGTACAGGGCAAAACCGAGAGCGAAGAACACGAAATAAGTGTTTTTGCGGCCCAGGTAATCCGAGAACGAGGCCCAGAAGAACCGACCACCGATGTTGAACAGGCTCAGCAAACCGGTGAAACCGGCAGCGATCGCAGCGATCGAGGCCAGTTGTGAGGCGTCCAGCTGACCAAATGTCAGGCCGTTACCCAACAACGTGCCAGCGAACACTTCCTGCAACAGCGGCGAAGCCATGCCGAGGATGCCGATACCCGCCGAAACGTTCAGGCACAGCACCAGCCACACCAGACGGAATTGCGGGGTTTTCCACGCCACGTTCACGTGGACGTGACGGTGGGTGATCATCGCGTTGGAAGCTTTCTTCGCTGGAGCCGTCCAGCCTTCAGGCTTCCAGCCGGTTGGCGGAACGCGGTAGGACAGTGCGCCACCGATCATGAACACGAAGTAGATCGCGGCCATCACCAGGAAGCTCTGCCATACGCCGACGCTGGTTGGCGAAGCGAAGTGGCCCATCAAGGCTGCGGCCAGCGGAGCACCAACCATCGCGCCACCACCGAAACCCATGATCGCCATGCCGGTCGCCATGCCGCGCTTGTCCGGGAACCACTTGATCAGGGTCGATACCGGCGAGATGTAACCCAGGCCCAGGCCGATGCCGCCAATGACCCCGGAGCCGATCCACATCAACCATATCTGGTGGGTATAGACCCCCAGCGCTGAAATCAGCAGACCGCCACACCAGCACAGCGCCGACACAACGCCAGCCTTGCGTGGCCCGGCGTGTTCCAGCCAGCCGCCCCAGATAGCGGCCGAGCAACCGAGGAAGATGAAGAACAGGGTGTAGATCCAGCCGAGCATCGAGATCGGCCAGTCACATTGGGACGAAAAGACTTGCGAGATGAAGCTCATGTCCGGTGCACAGGTCACTGCCTTGGTCACACCCAGGGCTTTGGACAGTGGCAACCAGAACACCGAAAAGCCGTAGGCCATGCCGATGCACAGGTGGATGGCCAGGGCGGCCGGTGGTACCAGCCAACGGTTGAAACCGGGCTTGGCGATGATGCGCTCCTTGGACAGGAACGCGGGCTGGTCGGCTTTGAGGCCGTCCACCGTGATGCTCGTGGTCATTGTGTATCCCCCAATTATTAGAATGGTTCGTCAGCGCTCCTCACCCCCAGCCTTTATGCGCACGCATGACTGTTTTTTGAGGTGAAGCTCCATTTTGGTGCGACATCACGTCGCAGAAGGACGGACGAACCGGCAGAGGTTACCATCTGTACGTGACAGAAAAATCAAAGTGATATCACCTTTTGTATGTCATCAGTTCTCGTACCACTGAAGGAGCCCTCATGCCGATCATTGTCGAGCCATTGAACGAAGCCACTTATCAGGATCAGCAAGATCTGCAGAAGATCTACCGCGATGCTCCGGACTGGCTGTTTGCCCCGTTTGCCGGAGATTTGCAGCTGATCGAAGCCTGCCTGCTGGACGGCTCGCTGATCGCTGGCCGCTTCAACGATCGGCTTTTGGGTGCGGCACGTCTGCAACGGCACTCGGATGTCTGGCACCTGTCCCAACTCTGCGTACGAAAAATCACCCGTCGTCGTGGCGTGGCCGAGCGCCTGGTGAATGAAGCGCAGAAAATGGCGTCGCAAGCGGGTACGACATTGCGCTTACTGGCGCCTGCCGGACATCTGGAGGCGCAAGCGCTGGCGGCCAAACTGAAAATACCGCTGGATGAGTTGCCGACGTGATCGCTGACCGGTCGTCCGCTACGGAGCGCTATACTCCCCGGCTAAATTTCGAATTCGACTAACTACAAGGACTCGCCCATGAAAGCGTTCGGCAAAATCCTGGGTCTGGTACTTCTCGGGCTGTTGCTGATCATTGTGGCGCTGGGCTTTGCCCTGACCCACCTCTTTGATCCCAACGACTATAAAGACGAGATTCGCCAGATAGCCCGCGACAAGGCCCACATCGAGCTGACGCTCAATGGCGATATCGGTTGGAGCCTGTTCCCGTGGCTGGGCCTGGAATTGCACGAAGCCAGCGTCGCAACCCTGGCCAAGCCCACCGAGCCGTTCGCTGATTTGCAGATGCTTGGCTTGTCGGTCCGTGTACTGCCGCTGCTGCGCCGTGAAGTGCAGATGAGCGATGTGCGCGTCGAAGGCCTGAACCTGCGCCTGACCCGCGACAAGGACGGCCACGGCAACTGGCAAGACATCGGCAAGGTACCGGCGCCAGCCACACCGGCCACACCGCCCGCAACCACTGGCGAACCAGCGACCGAGACCACCGCCCAAGCGGAAAAACCGGCCCAGCCGATCCGCCTGGACATCGACAGCCTGACCGTCAACAACGCCCGTGTTGAATACAGCGACGAAAAAACCGGCAAGCAATTCAGCGCCGAAAGCATCCAGCTGAGTACCGGCCCGGTGCATGACTCCACGAACATCCCGGTCAAACTCACCGCATTCCTGGGCACCAACCAGCCGGTTTTGCGTGTCCGTACCGAGCTCAATGGCGAGCTGCGTTTCGAGCGCGCACTGCAGCGCTACAAATTCGAAGACATGAAACTCTCCGGCGAAGTGGCTGGCGATCCGCTGCAAGGCAAAACCATGACCTTCGCCGCCCAGGGCCAGTTACTGCTGGATAAAGCGGCGAACGTCGCCGAATGGACCGGCATCAAGATCTCTGCCAACCAATTGCGCGCCTTGGGTGAACTGAAGGTCAACGACCTCGACAAAACCCCGCAAATCAGCGGCGGCGTGTCGATCGCCCAGTTCGATCTGGCGAAATTCGTCGACAGCATCGGTCAGAAACTTCCGGCGATGGCTGACGGTAGCCTGAGCAAAGTCGAGTTAGTCAGCCGTCTGGCGGGCACGCCGACCAGCGTGGTGTTCGACAACATCAACCTGAAAGTCGACGACAGCACCTTCAGTGGCCGCATCGCCGTCGAGGACTTCGCCAAACAATCGCTGCGGGCGAACCTCAAGGCCGACACCTTCAACGTCGACCGTTATCTGCCACCAAAATCCGCCGAAGCCAGTAGCGCGACGCAAGTGCGTAAGGCCGAAGTGGCCAACACCGAGGCCGAGGCCATGGCTGGCGCCGGCAGCACACCGCTGCCGCAAGCACCGACCAAAGACGCGTGGAGCAACGAGCGCCTGCCGGTGGAACGCCTGAGCAAACTCGACGTGGACGCTGACCTCACCTTCGGTCAGTTGACGCTCGATAAATTGCCGATCCAGAACGCTGCGCTCAAAGCCACAGGCCAAGGCGGTCTGCTGACACTCGAAAGCCTTCGCGGCGACCTGTACGACGGCAACTTCGACGCCAAAGGTACGCTCGATGTGCGCCAACAAGTACCGGCGCTGAACATGCAGTCGAGCATCAGCAAAGTACCGGTGGAAAAAATCCTCGAAAGCCAGGGTAAAAATCCACCGGTCAAAGGTCTGGTGACACTCAACAGCAACCTGACCGGCAGCGGCAACAGCCAGAAAGCGCTGATCGAAACCCTCAACGGCAACGCCAGTTTCGTCATCAACAACGGCGTGCTGCTCAATGCCAACCTCGAACAACAGCTGTGCAAAGGCATCGCCACCCTGAACCGTAAATCCCTCAGCGGCGAGCCACGGGGCAAGGACACACCGTTCCAGGAACTCAAGGGCAACCTGACCTTCCGTAACGGCGTGGCCAGCAACCCGGACCTGAAAGTGCGCATCCCGGGCATGACCGTCAATGGCGACGGCGATGTCGATCTGCGGGTGTTGGGCATGGACTACCGCGTGGGCGTTATCGTCGAAGGCGACAAGAGCGACATGCCGGACCCGGCCTGCCAGGTCGGCGAGAAGTTCGTCGGCATCGAGTGGCCGCTGCGCTGCCGTGGCCCACTTGAACTGGGCGCCAAGGCTTGCCGCCTCGATAACGAACGCATGGGCCAGGTCGCGAGCAAACTGGCCGGCGAACGGATCGGCGAAAAAATCGACGAGAAACTTGGCGACAAAGTCAGCCCGGAACTGAAAAACGCGTTGAAGGGGCTGTTCAAGCGATGAGAGCCGAGCAGTTTTCATCGGCGGTGCTGGACTGGTACGACCGCCACGGCCGCCACGATTTGCCCTGGCAACAAGGCATCACCCCATATCGGGTGTGGGTCTCGGAAATCATGTTGCAGCAGACCCAGGTCAGCACCGTGCTGAACTACTTCGACCGCTTCATGGCCTCGTTGCCGACGGTCGAAGCCCTGGCCGCTGCGCCGGAAGACGAAGTCCTGCACCTGTGGACCGGCCTCGGTTACTACACCCGCGCACGCAATCTGCAGAAGACCGCGAAGATCGTCGTCGAGCAGTACGGTGGAGAGTTTCCCCGCGATGTGGAAAAGCTGGTTGATCTACCGGGCATCGGCCTGTCCACAGCCGGCGCCATCGCCAGCCTGAGCATGGGCCTGCGGGCGCCGATCCTCGACGGCAACGTCAAACGGGTGCTGGCGCGCTTTACCGCGCAAGAGGGCTATCCGGGCGAGCCAAAGGTCGCCAAACAGCTGTGGGCGAACGCTGAGCGCTTCACACCGCATGATCGGGTCAACGCCTACACCCAGGCGATGATGGATCTGGGCGCCACACTTTGCACCCGTAGCAAGCCGAGTTGCCTGCTCTGCCCGCTCGAAAAGGGCTGCGAAGCGCACATGCTTGGCCTGGAGACGCGCTACCCGATCCCCAAACCGCGCAAAGCCGTGCCGCAGAAGCGTACGCTGATGCCGATGCTCGCCAACGGTGACGGCGCGATTCTGCTTTACCGTCGCCCTTCCACGGGCTTGTGGGGCGGTCTATGGAGCCTGCCGGAACTCGACGACCTCGACGACCTGCAACATCTGGCTTCGCAGCATTCGCTGGAGCTGGGCAGCCAACAGGCGCTGCCGAGCCTGGTACACGCCTTCAGTCATTTTCAGTTGTCCATCGAACCCTGGCTGGTTCAGGTCCAGGAGGCCGGCCACCACGTGGCCGAGGCCGACTGGCTCTGGTATAACCTCGCCACCCCGCCGCGCCTGGGCCTTGCCGCCCCGGTCAAAACCTTGCTCGAACGCGCGGCCGCCGTATTGAACGCAGGAGAGTCGTCATGACCCGCACCATCATGTGCCGCAAGTACAAAGAAGAATTGCCCGCCCTGGAGCGCGCTCCATTTCCAGGCGCAAAAGGTCAGGACATTTTTGACCACGTCTCGGCCAAAGCCTGGGCAGACTGGCAAAAGCACCAGACCCTGCTGATCAACGAAAAACGCCTGAACATGATGAACGCCGAAGACCGCAAATATCTTCAGGGCGAGATGGACAAGTTCTTTTCCGGCGAGGAATACGCCAAGGCTGACGGCTACGTTCCGCCGGCTGAATAATCCCGCTTTTTCGAGGGTCGGAACGTAAGCGACGGTAATAATTAAAATTTTTTTGAAAACTTTCTTGACGACCCCCTGAAAAACCAGTTTAATGCGCCCCGTTGCCCAGATAGCTCAGTCGGTAGAGCAGGGGATTGAAAATCCCCGTGTCGGCGGTTCGATTCCGTCTCTGGGCACCAAATACCGAAAACCCTGAATCGCAAGATTCAGGGTTTTTTTATGCTTGGGATTTAGTTGATGACGTTACGCAGTCGTCGCTAGTTCTCACCACCCCAGTGGAAGACCAGGTTGCGAGCGGTGCCGCTGCCTACATCCGCAGTGTCATGCTTCGCCTCGCCATTACGCGTCGCCACCACGGCGTACTTGCCGGGAGGTAGCTGAACGTACACCAGCGGGCCAGCCTGACTCAGCGTCAGCACCGTCTGCCCTGGTTCTTTCTGAATGACCACATCCACATCGGGAACGTATTTGTTTTCAACCCCGATAGAGAAAGTCATGTGCAAGTTGTAGCCCTTGGCCTGCTGAATGGCTTTTGCCTCATCCTCGCCGATACCACCGGACAGGTAAGAAATCCCGTTTTGTTGCTGCGGCTGAACTTGCACGCCTGTGCTGTCGATGGGATCGAGGCTGGCGCCATGCGGCAGGACGGCCGGGAACATCAACGCACCGATGGCAGCAAGTGGCAATACGAGTGAATGGATGCATTTCATGAGGGCGACTCCCGGGCTCTATAGAACCCAATCGTTACTCCTTTTAGATTTCTCGCTGAATGCTCAAGTTTTAGATTGATTAGTACTTGGGTTCACTGCGAATCGGACTACACGTTGTATTCCTCAAGCGCGGATTGCCGTCGGCGTGATCCCGCAAAACCAGTCGGACTTTCCTTCCGGCTTACCAGCCGCGCCCGGCATCGCGGGCTATCACTCTCTTGCCATCCTCTTCCGCCTGTTTCCTTCAGCTGCGGAAAATGTCATGAGCTCCCTCAAACCCGGTAACACTCAAGATCCACAGATCACTTCACTGCTCGGCAATCTTGGCGAGTTGATCCGCGAAGCGCGTCAGAAGGTATTACGAGCGGTCGATACCGTTCAGGTGCAAACCTGTTGGCAGATCGGACGGCATATTGTGGAGTTCGAGCAGGAAGGCGCTCGGCGGGCGGTTTATGGCAAGCAGCTGCTGGCATCGCTGGCGAAGGTGCTGACTGCGGAGTTCGGGAAGGGTTTTGATGAGACTAACTTGCGAAAAATGCGATTGTTTTATCAGACGTTTCCAATTCGGGACGCACTGCGTCTCGAATTGAGCTGGACCCACTACCGCAGACTGCTGAGAGTCGATAGTGACGCGGCACGCAAATGGTATATGGACGAATCTGCCAATCAAAACTGGTCAAGCCGCGCCCTGGAACGCCAGATCAGCACGCTTTATTACGAGCGCCTGCTGATGAGTCGAGACAAGCTTACCGCCATGAAAGAAGCCACTACTAACATCCATGCAATGAACGACAGCCCTCGAGAATTCATCCGGGATCCCGTGATGCTGGAATTTCTCGGCCTGCCCAACGCAGGAGTTGTCCTGGAAACCGAACTTGAACAAGCACTCATCGAGCAACTTCAAGGCTTCCTGCTTGAGCTGGGCAAAGGTTTCGCTTTCGTCGCCCGCCAACAACGCATAAACACCGAAGGTAGAGACTTCTACATCGATCTGGTGTTCTACAACTACCTTCTCAAATGCTTCGTCATCTTCGATCTCAAGCGAGGCGAATTAACTCATCAGGATGTCGGGCAGATGGACATGTATGTACGCATGTATGACGACCTCAAGCGCAACGATGAGGACGGACCGACCGTCGGCATCATCCTTTGCGCGCAAAAAAACGAATCAGTGGTGCGCTACTCGATGTTGCAGGGCAACGAACAACTTTTCGCCAGCAAGTACAAGCTAGTGCTGCCGAGCGAGGAGGAGCTTCGTGCGGAACTGGATCGGGAGCGGGCGGCAATTGAAGAGAGACTCCTCGACCAGTTACCCGGATAAACACCGATAGATTGTTCATACGCTGCGCGAAGACTATCGTTGGCAGCTACCCGCAAAGGTCCGACGCCGATGAATTTGCAGGACATGCCCTCACTGGCACCCACTCAAACCGAGTTGCCACCGCGAACATCTACGGCAGGCGAACCGTTCAAGGAGCCCGCCGCAGACGGCTACAGCCTCGGCGGTTTTACCTGGAGCTACCCCCGCCAGGACGCTACCCGCCCGGTCGTCATCATCAACGCCGCCACCTCAGTCCGCTGTCGCCACTACTCACGCTTCGCCGATTACCTGTACGCCAACGGCTTCGACGTGATCACTTACGACTACCGTGGCATCGGCGAATCGCGACCCGCGTCGCTGAAAGGGCTTCGGGCTTCATGGTCAGATTGGGGCGCGCTGGACTTTGAGGCGATGCTCAAGCGCGCTCAGCGTGAATTCCCCGGGCAACCCATCGATGTTGTAGGCCACAGCTTTGGAGGCTGTGCAGCGGGCCTGGGAGCGTCCGGGCATATGATTCGACGTCTGGTGACCGTCGGTGCGCAATTTGCTTACTGGCGCGATTACGCGCCCGCCCATCGCTGGCGGATGTTCGGCAAGTGGCATCTGGTGATGCCGTTGATGACATTGCTTTGCGGCTACTTCCCCGGCAAACGTCTCGGCTGGCTAGAAGACACCCCCGCTGGCGTGGTTCGCGACTGGAGCATGCCCACCGCGCACTACGAGAAACGCCCCAGCGGTCGCGTCCTTCACGCAAAATCCGGGCGACTGCCCTTCTCATCCGTCACCGCACAAAACCTGGCCATCAGCATCAGCGACGATCCTTACGGCACGATTCCAGCTATCGAACGCCTGCTCAGTTACTTCACCGGAGCCACGAACAGCCACCTACGAATCGCCCCCGAAGACATCGGCGAACAAGAAGTCGGACATTTCGCCTTTTTTCGTAGCGCATACCAAGCCACACTATGGCCCATTGCACTGTCCTGGCTGCAGACCGGCGAACTGACCCCCGACACACCCGGGCGGCTAGTACCACGCAGCTGATTGACTTGCCCACTCAACGAAATACGGAACGACGCCCATGGCATCCGCCAACAAGCAGAACAAACGCGCCACACGCGCCAAAGCCAAGGCCAAGCAGAACCGCACCCAACGGGCCGCCGCGCCGGTCGAGCTGGACCCGAACGACGATCGCATCGACTTCGAATCGGTGGACCTGACCGAGCTGTTCAAGAAAATGATCGACGCTGAAAAAACCAGTCAGCAAGCCATGTGCGCAGCCTTCCTCGAAGACCCTCTGCTGGAGCTGGTGTACGAGCAGGAAGGCGAAGAAGGCGCGACAGACTTCATCCTCGCGGCGTTGATCGAGTATCGCCAATGGTCCACCGAAGTCGACGAAGCCGGCGCATTGGCGTGGATCGAATCCCCGGCCTTCCAGGCTGACTACGTGGCGGCGTCCGACGCCATCGCGGCCCAAACACAACCGAAAGCGAACTGAATTTAATGGCCTCCCTGAACAAGCAACAGAAACGCGCCAAACGCGCCAAGATCAAAGCCAAGCAAATCAATATCCACGGCAGAAAACCCGCCGCACTGGACGATGACCTGGGCGAAATCGGCGAGCCGATCCCGGAATACACCCTGGCGATGTTCAGCAAAATGCGCGAAGCAGAAGCCACCAGCCGTAACGACATGCTGCTGACCCTGCTGTCGAACCTCGCCGGAATCATCAGCGACCATCCAGAACTGCTGGACATGGAAAACGCCGACAACGAAGCCATGGCCGCCACTCACCTGGCTGCCGACATGCTGATCGATTACCGCATGTGGACCGACGGCATGGACCGCGACACCGCCCAGGCCTGGCTGACAGATCCGCAGTTCATCACCGACTTCGGCACGGCACTCGACAGCTATCGCGAGTCGCTGGACGCGCAGGAAGAAAAGGCTGAGTAAACACTCGCCTCAGAAACAAAAAACGGCCGCTTGTCATCACTGACAGCGGCCGTTTTGCGTTATGCGGTACGAATCAGTTCAGCACCACCGCACCCATCTTCTGCAGCTTGCGACGACGAGCCACAAACAAACCGGCAGCCACCACCAGCAAACTCAGCAGACCGGTCGCGAGGATCTCCACGCGATGCGCTTCCTGGAACAGCATGATGGTCAGGGCCGCAACGATGAAGATGATCACCGCGTAGGTCAGGGCCGGGAACAGCCACATGCTGAAAGCGATTTTCTCGCCACGTGCCATGCGCTGCTTGCGCATACGCAATTGCGAAATCGCGATCACCAGGTACACCAGCAGCGCGATAGCGCCGGAGCTGGCCAGCAGGAATTCGAACACGGCGGCCGGGGCCACGTAGTTGGCGAAAACCGCGACGAACGCAGCGCCGGTGGACAGCATAACGGCCCAGTACGGCGTGCCGCTCTTGTTGGTGCGCTGGGAAACGGCCGGTGCATCACCGCGCTTGCCCAGAGAGAACATCATGCGTGAGGCGGTATACAGCGCCGAGTTCAGGCAACTGGTCACAGCAACCAGCACCACGATGTCGACGATCAGCTTGGCATTCGGGATGCCCATGCGCTCAAGCACAGTCTGGTAGGAGCCGACGGCTGCCAACACCGGGTCGTTCCAAGGCACCAAGGCCACAACGATGAAGATCGATACGAGGTAGAACAAGCCAATCCGCCAGATCACCGAGTTGGTTGCCTTGGAGATTTGCTGGCCAGGGTTCTTCGATTCCGCGGCCGCGATGGTCACGATCTCGGTGCCCATGAAGGAAAACATGGTGGTCAGGATCGCGCCCAACACTGCGCCCATGCCGTTCGGCAAGAAGCCCTGGGTGTCGAACAGGTGCGAAACGCCGCTGACCTGGCTGGTCGGCAGGAAGCCGAAGATCGCCAGAATGCCAAGACCGATGAAACCGATGATCGCGATGACTTTGACCAAGGCGAACCAGAATTCGAATTCACCGTAGTTCTTCACGCTGAACAGGTTCGTCACCGTCAGCAGCAAGGTGATGACCAAGGTGAAGGCCCAGATGGCCACGTTGGGGAACCAGGCATGCAGGATAGTCGCGGCGGCGTTGGCTTCCAGCGGAATCACCAACACCCAGAACCACCAGTAGAGCCAGCCGATGGTGAAACCGGCCCAGTGACCGATCGCGCGATCGGCATACGTCGAGAAGGAGCCTGTGTCCGGCGAAGCCACGGCCATTTCGCCGAGCATGCGCATCACCAGCACCACCAGC
Source organism: Pseudomonas sp. GL-B-26 (assembly GCF_019947405.1). Taxonomy (NCBI): domain Bacteria; kingdom Pseudomonadati; phylum Pseudomonadota; class Gammaproteobacteria; order Pseudomonadales; family Pseudomonadaceae; genus Pseudomonas; species Pseudomonas sp. GL-B-26. The sequence continues at coordinate 20,349 of NZ_JAGYGJ010000059.1, forward strand.
ATACCGGCGGCAGCGTAGGCCAACAGCACGGCCGGGCCTGCGGCGGCGATGGCGTGACCCGAGCCGACGAACAAGCCGGCGCCGATTACCCCGGCAATCGACAGCATGGTCACATGACGCGGTTTGAGCCCCTGTTCGAGGCCATTGGAGCTTGGGGTACTGCTCATTGAAACTACCTTTGTAAGGAAAAGCGATTACGTCCACCCGGCGTGGCGTTCCTTCTCGTAAAAAGAAACCAACGGGGCGTTCCGTATTCTGCACGCAATAATTGCGCCAAAATGTTACAGAACGCCCAAGTATGGGGCTCTCCGCCGGACCGGACAGTCATCGCAAGTCATTGAGATTAATGGCAATTCGCCAGAGCGTTACCCTGCGACCCACTTTAAGAACGAAGCGGCGCACCAGAAACACACCCAAAAATATAGCGACGCACAATAAAAGTGCGGATCAGGAACGTTTGGCCGGTTAGCGCTTCCAACCCCCCGCCAAAGCTGGCAACATCGCGCCCTTTTTTGGAACAGCCCCAGCCTTTTTATCGACAGGCAGGGTTCAAACGGCTGTTCGGTTGATAGCAGCGCGACAGTCTGCTGTACCGATGCGACAACCTGCCACAGGCCACCCGCTTAACGCCCGTAGCGCTGTTGGCTGCCATTCAGACGCTATGCTAGCTTGGCCGCCTCGCCAGGAAGGCCGCCAACAGCAGGAGCGAAATACTATGAGGAACGCACATGGCTGAGGCCACGCCCGCGCTTGAAATCCGCAACTTGCACAAACGCTACGGACAGCTTGAGGTGCTTAAAGGCATCTCGCTGACCGCCCGCGACGGCGACGTGATCTCGATCCTGGGTTCTTCCGGTTCCGGCAAGTCCACCTTCCTTCGTTGCATCAACCTGTTGGAAAACCCGCATCAGGGCCAGATCCTGGTGGCCGGCGAAGAACTCAAGCTCAAAGCCGCCAAGAACGGCGAACTGGTCGCAGCCGATGGCAAGCAGATCAATCGCCTGCGCAGCGAGATCGGTTTTGTGTTTCAAAACTTTAATCTCTGGCCGCACATGAGCGTGCTCGACAACATCATCGAAGCGCCGCGTCGCGTACTCGGCCAGAGCAAGGCCGAGGCCATTGAAGTCGCCGAAGCCTTGCTGGCCAAGGTCGGCATCGCTGACAAACGCCACGCCTACCCGGCGCAACTCTCCGGTGGTCAGCAACAACGCGCGGCCATTGCCCGCACGCTGGCCATGCAGCCCAAGGTGATCCTGTTCGACGAGCCGACCTCCGCCCTTGACCCGGAAATGGTCCAGGAAGTACTTAATGTCATCCGCGCACTGGCCGAAGAAGGCCGCACCATGCTGCTGGTCACCCATGAAATGGGCTTCGCCCGTCAGGTTTCCAGCGAGGTGGTGTTCCTCCACCAGGGCCTGGTAGAAGAGCAAGGATCGCCACAGCAGGTGTTCGAAAACCCGCTTTCGGCGCGCTGCAAACAATTCATGTCCAGCAACCGCTAACGGAGCTACCCACATGCAGAACTACAAAAAAATCTTCCTGGCTGCTGCCGTCACCCTGGCCTTCAGCGCCGGTGCCGCCGCCGAGACCTTGAAGATGGGCATCGAAGCGGCCTACCCACCGTTCAACAACAAAGATGCCAGTGGCAATGTCGTCGGCTTCGACAAAGAAATCGGCGACGCCCTGTGCGCCAAGATGAAAGTCGAATGCACCGTGGTCACGTCCGACTGGGACGGCATCATTCCGGCCCTGAACGCCAAGAAATTCGACTTCCTGATCTCCTCGATGTCGATCACCGACGAGCGCAAGCAAGCGGTGGACTTCACCGACCCGTACTACTCCAACAAGCTGCAATTCATCGCCAAGAAAGACGTCGACTTCAAAACCGACAAGGCTTCCCTGCAAGGCAAAGTGATCGGTGCACAACGTGCGACCCTCGCTGGCACCTGGCTGGAAGACAACATGGAAGGCGTTGAAGTCAAACTCTACGACACCCAGGAAAACGCCTACCTCGACCTGACCTCCGGTCGTCTGGACGGCATCCTCGCGGATAAATACGTCAACTACGAGTGGCTGAAAAGCGACGCCGGCCGTTCTTATGAGTTCAAAGGCGACCCGGTGGAAGAAAGCGACAAGATCGGTATCGCTGTACGTAAAGGCGATGAGATTCGTACGAAGCTGAACACCGCACTGAAAGAAATCGTCGCTGATGGCACCTACAAAAAGATCAACGACAAGTACTTCCCGTTCAGCATCTATTGATTCTGACCTGCCGGGCTGGCGCCGTTATTTGACGGCGCCAGTCCCTGGCATTGCCTGCCGCGATTTGAAAAGAAATCCATGACTATCGATCTCTACGGATTCGGCCCGGCGCTCGCCGCTGGCGCGCTGATGACTGTGAAACTGGCACTCTCGGCCTTGTGCCTGGGGCTGGTGCTCGGTCTGCTCGGCGCCTTGGCCAAGACTTCCCCGCACAAGCCACTGCAATGGCTTGGCGGCACTTATTCAACACTGGTTCGCGGCATCCCGGAATTGCTCTGGGTGCTGTTGATCTATTTCGGCACGGTCAACCTGATGCGTGCCCTGGGCGAGTTCTTCGGCAACCCCGACCTCGAACTCAATGCCTTCGCCGCCGGCGTGATTGCGCTGGGGCTGTGCTTCGGCGCCTACGCCACGGAAGTGTTTCGTGGTGCGATTCTGGCGATTCCAAAGGGTCACCGTGAAGCTGGCGTGGCCTTGGGTCTGTCGAAATTCCGTATCTTCACCAAGCTGATCATGCCGCAGATGTGGCGCATCGCCCTGCCCGGCCTGGGCAACCTGTTCATGATCCTGATGAAAGACACCGCGCTGGTATCGGTCATCGGCCTGGAAGAAATCATGCGTCACGCGCAAATCGGCGTGACCATATCCAAGCAGCCGTTCACCTTCTACATGGTGGCCGCGTTCATGTACCTGGGCCTGACGGTTCTCGCCATGACCGGCATGCACTTCATGGAAAAACGCGCCGCTCGCGGCTTCGCGAGGAGCACCCAATGAACTGGGAAGTCATCATCAAGTGGCTGCCGAAACTGGCTCAAGGTGCGACGCTGACCCTGGAACTGGTGGCCATCGCCGTGATCGCCGGGTTGCTGCTGGCGATTCCGCTGGGCATCGCCCGCTCGTCGCGACTCTGGTACGTGCGGGCATTCCCCTACGGCTACATCTTCTTTTTCCGTGGCACGCCGTTGCTGGTTCAGCTGTTCCTGGTCTACTACGGCCTGGCGCAGTTCGATGCGATCCGTAACAGCTCGATGTGGCCGTACCTGCGCGATCCGTTCTGGTGCGCCACCGCGACCATGACTCTGCACACTGCGGCCTACATCGCCGAGATCCTGCGCGGTGCGATCCAGGCGATTCCACCCGGCGAGATCGAAGCGGCGCGCGCCCTGGGCATGTCCCGGGCCAAAGCGCTGGTCTACATCATGCTGCCGCGTGCCGCCCGCATCGGTCTGCCGGCCTACAGCAACGAAGTGATCCTGATGCTCAAGGCCAGCGCCCTGGCCAGCACCGTGACCTTGCTGGAACTGACCGGCATGGCCCGCACCATCATTGCCCGGACCTACCTGCCGGTGGAGATCTTCTTCGCGGCGGGCATGTTCTATCTGTTGATGGCTTACGTGCTGGTTCGCGGCTTCAAGCTGCTGGAGCGCTGGCTGCGCGTCGATGCCTGCCAAGGGCGTTGATTGCTGCGTGCTGACGGGTGAGGCCTTACTCGCCCGTTTCGCGGCGCTGGATGCTTTTCTGATCGAGCATCAGGCGCTGTGGAAGCCTCGGCCGTTTACTCATCTGCAGCTTCCATGGGAAGCGTCTTACCCGGAACTGGCCGAATGGTTACGCGGGCGGTCGCTGGAGGACGCAGAACACGCTCACAACAACCCAGCTCTTTTGGACGCACCGGAGCCGTTTGCCTCATTGGCAGCGATGTCCCTTGAGTTGAGCGCGGTGGATGAATTGCCGGCTCATGCGCTTGAAACGGCGGTTCATCGACTGAATGTCGATGTGCCGGGGCGCAAGTGGCAGCAGATCGAAGCCTTCGCCAGTCGTTTGCAGTTTGCTGATACGCCGAGCCATTGGCTGGACTGGTGTTCGGGCAAAGGCCACTTGGGTCGACGTCTGCTGCAATCCGGACAACAACTGACCTGCCTGGAATACGACCCGGCGCTGGTCGCCAGCGGTCAGGCACTCAGCCAGCATCATCAACTGCATGCGCTGCATGTCGAGCAAGATGTACTCGCTGCGGATGCCGCCTCTTTCTTGAAGTCTGACCACACGCCGGTAGCGCTGCACGCCTGCGGTGATCTGCATGTGCGGCTGATCCAGCTCGCCAGTGCGTCTGGTTGCAAACAACTGGCCATCGCGCCTTGCTGCTACAACCGGATCAGTCTGAGCGAGTATCAGCCGCTTTCCTCGTCGGCCAAGCGCTCCGACCTACAGCTATCCCTCGAAGATCTTTCGCTACCGATGAGCGAAACCGTCACCGCTGGCGCTCGCGTCCGACGTCAACGCGATACTTCCATGGCCCGACGCCTGGCCTTCGACCTGCTCCAGCGGCAATTGCGCGGCATTGACGAATACCTGCCCACCCCTTCGCTGCCCAGTGCCTGGCTGGATAAATCCTTCGCTGATTACTGCCATCATTTGGCCGCGCTTAAAGAGCTATCCACAATCGGCCCGCAGGATTGGTCAGCACTTGAAGCCGCCGGTTGGCAGCGATTGGCCGAAGTGCGCAATCTGGAGCTGTGGCGCGGTCTTTTCCGACGCCCGTTGGAGCTTTGGCTGGTGCTCGATCGGGCACTTTTCCTGTTCGAGCAAGGTTATGCCGTTCGCCTCGGCACCTTCTGCGAAACCCCGCTCACACCGCGTAACTTTCTACTCTTGGCCGAACGCCCTTAAATACGCCCACCCTGTGGATAACTCTGTTGATGGAATTATCGTGGATCCAATAAATACGCCTGTTTCGGGGCTGAAACATCACTGTTCATTTTTCGTACACATGAATAAAAAACCGGAAAAACAGGCATTTGCGAGCAAATTGAGAACCGATCCACAATTGCGCTCTTGACTGAGCTGCCCCAAGTCTGCGTTGTGCATAAGCGTTACGCCAAAAGAACATAAACGACCTGGAAATCCTCAACTATCTTTGCAAAGCGCCAGAATTCTCTGGCATCAGGGACAGCAAGGAGCTGGGAAAACATGAGCACATTGAACAGTGCGCAAGAAGCCGTCGATACCGTCGCCAACCAAGCCATTTACGCTGCACTGCAGCAAACCTTCGCGGTGGGCGGCGCCATCATCAACAACGCGACGGGCGAGGTCATTGCCGCGCTACACAACAACGTGCTGATGCCTTTCCCCGGCAATGGCACCACTTACTTTCTACCCCATGACCCGACCGCCCACGGCGAGCGACAGTTGGTGGACTGGTACTACGAAAATGTCGCGCCATTGAACCTGCCACCGCCCAATCAGTTGACTGTCGTCACCACGCTGGACCCGTGCGCCATGTGCGCTGGTTCACTGCTGACCGCAGGATTTAACGTCGCCGTCAGTGCGATCGATGACTACGCAGGCATCAACTACAACAGCCAGTTCACCTTTCCGTCGCTGCCACCGCAGATCCGCCAACAGGCGCAGGACACCTGGGGTTATTACGCGATTGCGGCGCCTGTCAGCCGGGCTTATCAAGGTTCGACCAGCCCGGTATTCGGCGGCCAGACCATCGACTCGGCGGCTTACTTCCTCACCAGCTCGATCTTCTCCGCCAGCGTCAACACCGTACGCGAGGCCAGCAACAACAGCGGCCTGCCACCGGATCAACTGCAAAACCCGGCAAACCTTCCGGCCAACAGCAAAGTGCGCCAGGCACTGACCGCGCTCAGCCCGTTTGCGCTGACCGTGCAATCGGCCAACCCACGCGACCCCGGCGAAGAACTCGCCACGCCACTGTTACAAACCGCACAGCACAGCCCGGTGTTCAACTCGGTAGCCCTCATCGATCCGTTCGGCAACCTGCTGGTGTGCCTGGGTGGCGTCGAGAACCAGTCGCCGATTCGTACAGCGTTCATGGAGACCACCCGCAACTACGCGGTCATGCGCTGGACCCTGATGAACGACCCCGACCCGGCGGTTCGCGCCCAGGCCGAGCAATACCTGACACATCCAAAGTACGGCACCTTCGTCTTCCTCTATGCACCCGATCCCACCACACCGCAGGCCGTGATGACCTTCGGCGCGTACGGTTCGACCATGGAAGGCCCTGTGCCACAAAGCTATCCGTCCAATCTGCAATATGTATTGTTGCCGGGCAACACCACCGCCCAAGCGTTATCGACACTGGCCCAGAACCTGCCGCCGTTCTACACGCAAAGCGTGCAAGTGGCGCCCGCGCAGGTGCTGAGTCAGGACCTGATCAACGCGGTTAAAAACGGCGTGTAAGGGGCTAAAGCAATTGCACCGGTCGGCCCCGCAGAAGCATCCGCGGGGCCCGCCTGACGCCTGCGCAAAAATAGTCTGAATTCAGGGGTTTACAGAACCAACCCAATCGCTATAATCGTCGCCCAACACGCCGGTATAGCTCAGTTGGTAGAGCAACTGACTTGTAATCAGTAGGTCCCGGGTTCGACTCCTGGTGCCGGCACCATACAAAACAAAGCCCTCGTAGAAATACGAGGGCTTTGTTGTTTCCGGGGTTTGAGTTTCTATGCCCCGAGGGTTTCGATCAGTCGAACTCCGTCGATTCCGAAAGGTGCTCCCAAACGTCAATTTCCGCCTGAAGACGGGCAATCTTTTCGCGCACCAGCCTCACAGCATCCTTACCCAGTAACAGATGAACCGGCGGCTTTTCAGCAGCCACCAGGGTCAACAACGCCTGCGCCGCTTTGTGCGGATCGCCGGCCTGCTTGCCACTCTTTTCTTCACGCGCCTTGCGGACCGGATCGAACACCGCGTCGTACTCACTCAACGTGCGACCCGAACGGATCATCGAGCGGCCTGCCCATTCGGTACGAAACGAGCCCGGCGCCAGGGCGGTCACGTGTATGCCCAGACTTTCCACTTCTTTGGCCAGCGCTTCACTCACGCCTTCGAGGGCGAATTTGCTGCCGCTGTAGTAGGCGATGCCCGGCAACGTGATGAAGCCGGCCATGGAGGTGACGTTGACGATATGCCCGCTGCGCCGCTCACGCATACCGGGCAGAACCGCCTTGATCATTGCCACCGAGCCAAACACATTAACGTCGAACTGGCGCCGCATCTCCGTCAGAGGTGACTCTTCGAGGATGCCCTCATGACCATAACCGGCGTTGTTCACCAACACATCGATCTGGCCCACCTCGCGCAGAATATCGGCCACCAGCGGCTCGATCGCCGGAAAATCGGTGACATCGAGCACGAACGCTTTAGCGCGATGGGCGTCCAGCGCTTCGAACGCAGCACGCTCAGATTCGCGCCGCACCGTCCCCACCACCGTGTGCCCAGCCGCCAGCGCTGCTTGCGAAAAAGCCAGGCCGAAGCCTGAACTGACCCCGGTGATCAGGAAAACCTTGTGAACGTGGATGGTCATGGTGCGCTCTCCAATGAAAACGCCGTCGACTTTGATCGACGGCGCTTCTGACAAGTCAGGTCTTAGTGACCCGCGCTCTGACCACCATCAACGTGCAGGATCTCGCCAGTAACAAAGTTGGCGCTGTCCAGATACACGACGGCCTGAGCAATGTCGCTGATTTCGCCCATGCGCCCGACCGGGTGCAGATTACCCAGCGCTTCATGGGTTTCTTCGCCGTGCATCGGGGTCTTGATGATGCCGGGGCTGACCGCGTTCACACGAATACCGCGTTTGGCGTATTCGATGGCCAGGGATTTTGTCGCCGCGTTCAGGCCACCTTTGGTCAAAGATGCCAGTACCGACGGCACGCCGTCGATGGCGTGGTCCACCAGGCTGGTGGTGATGTTGACGACGTGGCCGCTGCCTTGTTTTTCCATCTCGGTGATCGCGAGTTGGGTGATGTAGAAGAAGCCATTCAGGTTTACCGACAACACGGCGGCGTAGTCTTCCGGGGTGTAAGCGGTGAACGGTTTGGCAACGAAGATCCCGGCGTTGTTGACCAGGGTGTCGATGCGGCCAAAACGTGCGATGGCTTCACGGATAACTTGCTGGGCGACTTCCGGGTTGCCGATGTCGCCCGCCACGGTGAGGATGTCCGGATCGGTGGACGGTTTGATCGAACGCGAAGTGGCGACAACTTTGTAATCCAGATCACGGAACGCCTTGACCATGCCTGCGCCGAGACCTTGGGAGGCGCCAGTAATAACGATGACTTTCTTCGAATTGCTCATGATGAACCTCAACTAATAAATGATGGTTTGAAAAAGTAAGTAATCAGGCTTCGGCGGGGGCCTTCGCCATTTGTCTCAACATCTGTTCGTAGTACTCGACCGACTGCGAACCGGACACCAGGTGACGACCGTTCAGCACCATGGCCGGAACCGAATTGATGCCGCGCTGGCGGTAAAACTCTTCAAGCTCACGCACTTCTTTGGCGAACGCTCCGGACACCAACACCTCTTGAGCCGCCGCCGCATCCAGTCCCGCTTCAACAGCCAGACCAACCAGCGTCTCGCGATCGCTCGGGTTCTGGCCGTCGGTGAAATAAGCGCGCAGCAGGATTTTCTTTAGTGCGACCTGCCGCCCTTCCTGCAACGCCCACATCAACAACCGGTGAGCATCAAACGTGTTGTAGAAGTGGCTGCGCTTCTCCAGATCGAACTTGAAACCGATGGCCTCACCGCGAGCGATCTGCATCGCTTTGCCGGCGACGACGTCTTCGGCGGTTCGTCCATATTTACGCATCAAGTGCTCAACCGCTTTTTCGCCGACTGCCGGCATGTCCGGGTTCAACTCGAAGGGCTTGTAGGTCAGCTCCACCGAAACTTCACCCGCCACGTTCTCGATCGCCTGCTCCAGCGCGGTCGCACCCAGCGCGCACCACGGGCACACCACGTCGGAGATGAAATCGATGGAGACGGTCGCGGTCATGACTTGTCCTCCGCCTCTGCCAGTTGCCTGCGGTACTGGGTGGTGGTGATGCCGGCGTAACCCCAGTTATCGGTGTCGACTTCTTCGATCACGATGTGGGTCAGGTGTGGGTCCTTGTTGAGGACGCGTTCCAGGGTTTCAGTGATTTCGGCGATCACCTGAGCTTTCTGCTCAGAGGTAACGCCATCGCGGGTGATGCGTACGCTTACGAAAGGCATGAGGAATCTCCAAGTGACCTTCCCTTCGGAATGAATGGGTAGGCGTTGGAGCTCAATGTAGGGGGTTAGCTGGAGGGGATAAAGGTGGGGGCGGGAACATCATTAGTTACGTGGTGTAATGGGTTTTGCCTCGCAGAGACAATACGTTTGCATCAAAAACGATCAATCGACTAGCCTGCATTTATCGCAAATTTTAGATAACTCAAAGGAGGGAGGCGTTCATGGCAGTTCAATTTTTCGACAGCCCATTCCATGCCACGCATGACAGCGAAGTCGCTAGCAAAATCGCGCTGAAGATGGAGTTATCGATATTCATCACTGACTGCATCAAAACCCAGGGCCTCAAACAGAGTGAGGCCGCGACCAGGTTGAACGTGACCCAATCACGCGTTTCAGAGCTCACCACTGGCAAGATCGAGAAATTTACGATCGATGCAATGTTGGACATGCTGGATAAACTCGGCTTTCGAACGACTTTTACCTTGCCGTCCAACGATGGCGGGGCTTTGCCTCAGATCGTAATTTCACAAGCTAACGCCTGCTAGACGTTGTGCGATTTTGCAGTAGGACCCAGCCCCTTCTGATGTAGTCCGTCTTGTTACGTGTCGCTTTTTTTCACTTTCAGCGACACGTTATTAGAACGTGTCGCTGACGACGACATGTGCGAGTCGATGCGTTCCTTCGTTAACGGCCTCCCCTCAGCGATTCGAAGCGCTTGGCTCTCATTCATTTCGCGTACAGATTCCAGCAAATCCTTTTGAAACTTATCCAATTCAATGTCCATTCCTGATGTCTCCTTCAGCAAGTCGGCAAGGCCATCAGCACGCCTTCTTCAAATTATGAAAATTATGACTGACCAATAATTATTGCCCAGCCATAAAAATCACTAAAACCCTTCAACCCACGCCACCACCTAGCCACGATTGCGCATCCTCCCCCCTCCAGCTACCTTCAACCCGTCGCTGCCAATTCAGCGACCGGGCCTGAGAACTCGAATTCGATGCAGAAACCAATCGGAGTTCTCCTTATGCATGCCCGCAATCCATTCAAAATTTTCGCTACTGCTACACCGGGTCACGCCCACCACCGCCCAAAAACTGGAGGTGCCCAATGACCAACCCCCAAGACCTGAAAACCATCGGCCTCACCCCTTTCTCCTACCACGACAACCAACCGCTGTTCCGCATCAACGCCGGCGTCCCGGTCATCCAGGCCCTCTCCCACGCCTCCGACCTGCTCCACATCGCCAAACTTCTCGCATCTGACGCCGCCATGGTTCGTGACACCGACCGGCATGCCTGGGCGTCGCATTTTTTGCAGGATATGAGTAAGGCGATCATCGATGACGTAGCGAAAGTGCTCGATGCACCGGGTAACAACCGAGCCAGTAACGTCGCGCCATAAACAAATCGCACGTATGAAAGAGCCCCGAATCAATCGGGGCTTTTTAGTTTCCGGCTCACACCTCGCTGACCTCAAACACAAACGAAATCTTCCGACTGCTCGCACTCCACACATAACGTATGTGCTTGCCTTGCTTCGGAATCGAGACGGCCGGCGGCCGAAACGCAGCGACACATTCATGCCCAGGCAGCCGAACGCTGTTGTAAAGCAGCCCCCATGACAAGGTTTCACGCAGCTGCCGGGCAAAGGCTTGTGACGGCCCGTAAGCGTCAGGATCCGGGTTGTGCAGCCCGGGGTAGTGTTGGCGAACGTCGTGCATCGGTTTAACGACTTTGTTGACGTAGGTGCGCAGGGTCAACTCGATGTCCGGCTCGTTGGTCGCGGCCAGGAAGCGTTCCTGGTGATAGCTCGTTTCGGCGATGGCGGCGGCCTGGCTGCTGGCGGCGTAGTAGACGCCGTAGGTGCCGTCGGTGAAGCGGCTGGTTTTGCCGATGTGGGTGAACGCGGCCATGACCGGTGATGAGCCGGGGCCGGAGATTCGGTCTTCGGGCAGCACGCGGGAGAGCACGCCGGCTTCTTGGGCCAACCGGTCGTTGGTCAGGGCTTCCAGGGCGTAGGCGGTTTGTAGGTCTTCGGGGTCGAGCACGTCTTCAAACAAGGTGATCGGGGGGAACGCGCTGTTGATCATCCGGTAAGCACGGTTCCACTCGGGGAGTACCACTTCCGGGGCCATCAGCCGCGGACGCCATCGAGGTAGCGACGCACGTCAGCGATGTCCACCACCCGGCCGGCCAGCATATAGCTCAAGGCGGATTGACCATTGAACGGCGCGGCGGTGTTCGGACTGCTGACCCATTTGTAGGCGCGGTCGCGGTTGTTGCTGAAGATGATGCTCAGGGCTTTGTGGATGCCCATCAGGTAGGAGATGCGCTCCAGGGTGTCGTGCGGGAGACGCACATTGGGCGGCAGGTGTTTGTATTTATAGAAGGTGGTGTTGCCGACTTTGCCCAGCAGCGTGCGCTGTTCTTCGGCGGTGCAGCCCCAACGCTCCATCAGGTTGAAGAAGAACTTGAGCGCCACACGGCCGGCTTCCGGGGTGTCGAGCTCTTGGGGAGCTGTGCGCACGGGGGATGAAGTGGCCATTGGAAGGACTCCTTCGGGCAAAGGGTTGTGCCTTCAGAGTAGTACAGATCCGAACATATTTTAAATTTTTGTTCGCTTGCGGATTGACTAAGGCTTATCGACGATCACGGTTTCCACAGTGATTTGCTGAATCGCCCGAAACGGCGCCAGTGCCGCTTCATCGGCCGTGGCACCGGTAATCAACCGCCATTCCCGCTCAATCGGCGTCCAATGCTGTTGCCGCGCGCGACCGAGTTTGTCGGTATCTGCCAGCACCACAATTTGCGCCGCCCGTTTGATGATGCATTCCTTCAGATACGCCTGCTGCGCACTCGCTTCGCATAAACCAAACTCGGCAACCACGCCGTCAGCACCGAGGAAGGCTTTGTCGACACTCAACCGGCTCAATGTCAGCTCTGCCAACGGCCCCAACGTGCTCATGCTCGAACCGCGCAGATCGCCGCCGATCAAGGTCAGCCGCACGCCCGGCGCATTGGCCAGGGTCATCACGGCCAGCAAGTTGTTGGTGACCACATGCACGTCTTGTCGCGAGCACAGATGATGGGCCAGTGCGGCGCAGGTGGTGCCGCCGTCGAGCAGCACGGTGTCGCCGTCCTGAACATGAGCCGCGGCCGCTTGGGCGATGGCGTCTTTCTGCTCCCACTGGCTGGTCTTGCGCTCTTCCAGCGAAGCTTCCGGCTCATGCACGCCAACCACCGCGGTGGCGCCGCCATAGGTGCGGACCAGATGCCGCTGTTTGGCGAGCATGGTCAGGTCGCGCCGCACCGTCGCTTCCGAGACCCCGAGCGCCGCGCTCAATTGCTCGACGTTGGCATCGCCAATACGCACGAGATCGAGGATGGCGCGGTGGCGTTCGGATGCTTTCATGGCGGGTCTCGTTGTGTGGACGGTGGTCGATCTTACACGACAGCGTCCCTGCGACTCATCCCCGTCGCGTGGCAAGCTCCGCACCCTGGCGCAACGCTTCGAGCAGGCTGCGTTCATCGGCAATGCCCTTGCCGGCGATATCAAAAGCGGTGCCGTGGTCGACCGACGTACGGATCACGTCCAGGCCGACGGTCACGTTCACGCCCGCTTCAAGTCCCAGCACTTTGACCGGGCCGTGGCCCTGGTCGTGATACATCGCCACCACCAGATCGAAGTCGCCGCGTCCGGCGCGGAAGAATAGCGTGTCGGCGGGCAGTGGGCCCGTCACGTCGAGGCCGCGTTCCTGCAACAGCTTCACCGCCGGGATGATTTTTTCTTCTTCTTCGCCATAGCCGAACAAACCGTTTTCGCCGGCATGAGGATTGATCCCGCACACGCCGATACGCGGCTTGGCGATGCCGGCCTTGATCAGCGTCGCGTTGCCGCGCTCGATCGTGCGCTGAACCAGGCCCGGCTCGATCTTGCGGATCGCGTCGATGATGCCGATGTGAGTCGTGACGTGAATCACCCGCAGTTGCGGCGCCACCAGCATCATCGACACTTCGTCGACGTTGGTCAGGTGCGCGAGCATTTCGGTATGGCCCGGGTACTTATGGCCGCCGGCGTGCAGCGCTTCCTTGTTCAACGGCGCGGTGCAAATCGCATCGATCTGTTTGGCCTGCGCCAGCTCGACGGCACGGGCGATGTATTGATAAGCAGCGTCACCGGCGATGGGCGACAGTTCGCCAAACGGCAGGTCGTCGGGGATCAGGTCGAGGTCGATGCAGTCAATGGTGCCGGCCTCGTACAACGCCTGAGAGGCGTCCTCGATGCGGCGCACTTTGGCGCTGCCGCCGACGATGACATTGGCCTGCTCAAGACGACGGGCATCGCCAATCACCAGCGGCCGGCATTGTTGATAGACGACGTCATGAGTCAGGCTCTTGACGATGATTTCCGGACCGACGCCAGTGGCGTCACCCATGGTGATGCCGATGATGGGAAGGTAGTTGCTCATAGTGTTCATTCGAGTCCTTGGATTCGTGTGCGTTTGGGCGGGGAGCGATCGGCGCTATCGCTCAGGTGTTGCCATGCCGCGTACAACGCGTGATCGGTGCCGAACGCGCCCGCCTTGGTAACAATTGCGGGACGATGGCCTTGCCGGGAAACGGTCGGGCGAGCGAAGGCGACGCCGGCTTCGATTTCCGTCAGCAATTGCAGGCTGTCGATCCCGACGGTGGTCAATATGGCCCGCGCCGTCTCGCCGCCCGTGGCAATCAGGCCACCGACCTTGGAGAAATGCGGTTCTACCAGCACAGCCAGCATGGCCGAGAGTTTCGCGCCTTCCTGGGGATCGAACGCCTCATCGCGGCCGATACGCAGCAGCAGGTCGCTCCATCCGTCCAGTTGCTCGCCGATGCGCGCCTGCCAGATTGCCCAATCGCCGTGAGTTGTGCCTTGACGAAGGACCTCCGGCGGGACGACCAATTCGCTGACTCCGCCACGCTCCTTGAGCAGTGCGCATTGCCGCTCGCAGACACCGGAGAGGCTGCCGACGAGTATCAGAATCGGCGCCTGATTTTTTTCGACGGCATCGGGTTCGATGGCTGCGAAGCGTACTTCGGAGAAATCAGGAAGGCTGGCTATTTCCCGCGCAAGGCCACCCGAACCGATCCAGAACAGTGGCTGGTCCATCGACGCGGTCAGGCGAGCGAGGGTTAGCAGGTCGTCTTCGGTTTGCGCATCGACGATCAACGCCTGCGTGCCGCTGCGGGCGACTTCGGCAATGTGCTGCGCGAGCGCTTCTTCATTGCCGCGCAAGGTTTCAAGATCCAGCTTCGCAGTGGTCAGGCCTGCGGTGACAAGCATCGCTTCAACATCGGCCGGACGGTCAGCGTTTTCCAGTTTCCAAGTATCGGTGGTTTCCAGCGGCTGGCCGTTTACAAACACCCGACCGCCGCGCAACGTGCGCCCGGTCGCGGGAAACGCCGGGGCCACAATGGCCAGCCCCGCCAACGGTTGCAGGGCGGCGACTTCAGCCGCCCAGTTGCCGCGCAAGGTCGAATCGATTTTCTTGTACAGCCGCTGCCCAGGCTGATGCAGTGCCTTGAACGCGGCGACGGTACGCTCGGCAGCCTGCGCCGGTGAGAGGCGCCGAGTGTCCGTATCAGCGGCAATCACCTGAGCGTCCGCTTTGTCATTCAGAGGGTCGAGTGTCACGACCGTTTGCAGCCCCGCGCTCGCAAAGCCGATGGCGCAATCTGCCGCGCCCGACAGATCGTCTGCGATGATCAACATCCTCATCGCAAGGCCTCCTGCTTTTGACGTTCGAGCTCCGGCTTGGGAGCGACGATGGGGTTGCGCTGCTGCACGCGCTTGGCGACGGCGGCGGTGAGCAGCGGCGCGAGAATCGCGGTGACCACGACGCAGGCGGCCACCAGAATGGTCGCGCTCTTGGCTGCTTCGGCGTACACCGGATTGGCTGCCGCGATCAGCGCAGGGACGGCGGCGGCATTCCCGGCGGTGGTGGCTGCTGCAACACCGGCGACGCCAGTGCCGCCGGTCAAACGGTCAGCGAAGAACAGCGGGATACCCGTCAAAACGACGACCGCAACACCCATGCCGAGACCCAGCAAACCGGCCTGCCAGACGTTATGCAAGTCCAGGCTGGCACCGAGTGCCAGGGCGAAGAACGGGATCATCACCGGGACAGCCTTGGCCAGAAAGTCGCGCATGTCACGGTCGAGATTGCCCAACAGCATGCCGAGCGCCAGTGGCAGGATGCTGCCCACCAGCGTCGGCCAGGGGAATGCCGACAGGCCAGCGATACCCAAAGTGACCATCGTCAGAAAAGGACCGGACTCCAGCGACATGACCGAGTAGGCGCCGACGTCTTCGGAGCGACCGTACTGCCCCATCAGCGCCATATATAAGCCGCCGTTGGTGTCGTTCATCGCGGCGACCACCGCCAGCGTTGAAATACCGGCGAAGAGTCCCGAGGAAATCGGCTGCTCGCCCAGGAAGTGCCCGAGCACAATACCAATGAGGACGGCGATGCCGACTTTCGTCGCGAGCAATGTGCCGCCCTTTTTGAGCAGGTAAGGCGTGGCTTTGATATTGATACTCGCGCCCATGCAGACGTAGAACACCGCGAGGATCGGCAGTGCCCCGGTGAACAGTGCATTGGTGAATGAGCCGAAAAACTTAGGCGTGTCGGGCAGGAAGGTTGCCACCAGCGAGCCAATCAGCAGGGGCACGATCATCATGCCGCCCGGTATGCGCTCAATGGTGCGTTTGATAGGAAATTGGGCCACGAGGGTCTCCTTTTATAATTGTTGGGTAAGACGTGCATCACCTCGAAACTGACTGAACCGATCATTTTCTGATTGTTTCAGTCAAATTTATCTTAGGCCTTCCGTTTAATTTGCGCAAACCAATCATTCAAATGATCGTTTCGATCATTCGTAGCGGAGGATCCGGGCTGTGCCGGGCGGCTCGAATCGCCAGGTGGCGCAAGCCAGAGCCCTGCAGCGCCCACAAAAAAGCCCCGAACCAGTCGGGGCTTGTGTTGAGAGGCGCTACTTGAACCGTTCGGAATGACTTCCGAGATCAACAAATGTGATCAGATCGGAGCGCGTGTACTCATAAATCATCAAGAATCTGAAGCACTTCATTCATGTCACGGCTTCCGGGCTAATGTTTGTGCACACTGTTGGGCAGCTCAGCGCGCTTTTGCTTTTTTTCCGGTTTCGCCATCAGCGTCCCTCAGCATGTCGTCTATCGAGTCGAACCGCTGGCGAATGCCTCGTGCTTCCATCATGGCGCGGGCCGTTTTCTCCGAGGGGACGCGCACCTCAAACGGGAGGCCCTGAGTTGCTACAACCTGACGAAGAAAAAGACGCATGGCATCACTGATGCTCAGGCCGCAAGCACTCAAGACCTCAGTAGCCTGCGCCTTCAAATCCTCATCAATGCGGCAACGCACTGTAGTTTTCAGCAATATGCCCATGGTAGTAACCAAAATCAGCTGGATTTTCTCGCCCAGTATTTCAACTATTTAAGCTCGCGATGAATATCAGCCTGATCCCTTTCCTACTCGAGAACCGTCCTGGTTCAACGCAGGAAATAGCTGAGAGCGTTGAGCTCTAAATCGCGCCCACAAAAAAGCCCCGAACCAGTCGGCAATGCTGTTCACTAAAGCCGTAATGCGATCTGTAATTGAATGGACTCGCCCAAGCCGAGGCGTCTGTGCGCCACGGTGGCATTCTTATAGAAGCCAACGACAGCGAGGGCGAGGCCATGAAAAAGCATACGACGATCAATCAGTCTTTGTCAGCCGA
>NZ_JAGYGJ010000006.1:0-176666 GCF_019947405.1 Pseudomonas sp. GL-B-26
GGCGGTGTATCAGTCAAGCAGATGGTGACTGACACGACGCCTTCGCGAGCAAGCCCGCTCCCACAGGGATCAATGGAACGGCTGCCACCTCGGTCTTGTCGGGTGTATCGTTCGGACTTTCCGGCGCGTTCCAGTCTGCGAGGTGTGTGATGAGTGCCCCCCTGAAAATCGATTTCGTCAGCGACGTGTCCTGCCCCTGGTGCGTCGTCGGCCTCTATGGCCTGACCCGGGCCCTGGATTTGCTGGGCGACGAGGTGCAGGCCGAGATCCGTTTCCAGCCGTTCGAACTGAACCCGAAGATGGGCCCGGAAGGACAGAACATCACCGAACACATCACCGAAAAATACGGCTCGACGCCTGAGCAATCCCAGAAAAATCGCGAGATGATCCGCGCGCGCGGCGCCGAGGTCGGGTTTGCGTTTCGCACGGACGGCAACAGTCGCATCTACAACACCTTCGACGCCCACCGCTTGCTGTTCTGGGCAGGACTGGAAGGGTTGCAGTTCAATCTGAAAGAGGCGCTGTTCAAGGCGTATTTCACCGAGGGTGGCAATCCGTCCGACCATGGGCAGTTGGCGCAGATCGCTGAAAGCGTGGGGCTGGATCGGTCGCGAGCCGAGGCGATTCTGGCGTCGGACGAGTTCGCCAAAGAAGTTCGTGAGGAAGAGCAGTTGTGGCTGTCGCGAGGCGTCAGTTCGGTGCCGACCGTGGTATTCAACGGGCAGTACGCCGTCACTGGCGGGCAGCCGGTGGAAACGTTTGTCGGGGCGATTCGGCAGATCATGAGTGAAGCGAAGGGCGGTACGGTTAATGGCTGAGGTTTTGTAGGGCAGTCAAAATCCACCCCTCACCCCAGCCCTCTCCCAAGAGGGGAGAGGGAGCCGACCTAGTTGTTCGGTCGAGTGACATCGACCTGCAATATCGAGTCGAACTCAGGCTTAGAAGCACATGAAGATCTGCTCCCTTTCCCCCTCTCCCCCGTGGGGAGAGGGCTGGGGTGAGGGGTGGTTCTAAAACCGATCACATCACTCAGCCGTGAACACGAACCCAAACCGAAACCAACACCGTAGCCGCCATCAACCAAGCCACCGCCGCCACAGCAAGCGAAGCCTCCAGCCGCATCCGGTCCACCATCACATACAACGTCGCCAGGTAGATGAAGTAAGGAATGATCGACCACATCCCGAACACGATGGTGGTCTTCAAATCCTCCAGCGAACGTCCCTTGCCGACGATGTAATGAGCAATCAGCGCAAAGGTCGGAAACAGCGGCACCAATCCTGCGATGTAATAGTTTTTGGTCCGGGCCAGCGCGGCTAGGATCACCAGCACGGCCGCGCCCAGGGTTGCTTTGAGGATCAGGTCCATCAGTGGCTCAGCCCGTACTTCTTCACTTTGTCGAACAGCGTGGTCTTGGCCATCCCGAGTTCCAGACTGGCTTGGGTCAGGTTGCCGCCACTGCGTTGCAACGCGTCGCTCAGCAGGTTGCGTTCAAACGCTTCTACCGCTTCGGCGAAGGCCAGGCCCTGATTGCTGCCGCTGGCGCCGGATTTTTTGAAGGCCGGCAGGCCGAGGGCAAAACGCTCGGCGACGTTGCGCAGTTCGCGCACGTTGCCCGGCCAGTCGTGGCTCATCAGGTTCGACAGGGTCTGGTTGTCCAGGTCCGGCACGGCACGGTCGAAGCGCAGGGACGACTGCTGCAGAAAGTGTTCGAACAGTTGCAGGATGTCTTCGCGACGTTCGCGCAGCGGTGGCAATTCGAGGGTCACCACGTTCAAGCGGTAATACAGGTCGCTGCGAAACTCGCCAGCCTTGCTCGACTCATCCAGATCGGACTTGGTCGCCGCGATCACCCGGCAATCCACGGCCACGCTCTGGTTCGAGCCAAGGCGTTCCAGGGTGCGTTCCTGCAAGACCCGCAGCAGTTTGATTTGCAGCGGCAGCGGCATGCTTTCCACTTCGTCGAGGAACAGCGTGCCGCCGTCAGCGTGTTCGATCTTGCCGATCCGCCGCTTGCCGGCGCCAGTGAAGGCGTTGGCTTCATGGCCGAAGATTTCGCTTTCGAACAGGTTCTCCGGCAGGCCACCGCAGTTCAGCGCGACGAACTGCTTGGTGTGCCGCCGACTGAAGTCGTGCAGGCAACGCGCAACCAACTCTTTACCGGTGCCGGTTTCGCCTTCGATCAGCACGTTGGCCGACGTATCGGCAACGTTGGCGATCAATTCCCGCAGGTTCTGCATGGCTGGCGAGCGGCCGATGATCCGGCCTTCAAGGGAATCCCGTTCCGCCAGTTGCCGACGCAACGAAGAGACTTCCCGCGCGAGGCTGCGTTGCTCCAGCGCACGGCGCGCCACATCGACCAGACGTTCGGGGGAGAAAGGTTTCTCCATGAAGTCATAGGCGCCTTTTTGCATCGCGCCGACGGCCATGGAGATGTCGCCGTGGCCGGTGATCAGCACCACCGGCAGGCTACGGTCGCGGGCCTTGAGTCGGGTCAGCAATTCCAGACCGTCGATGCCCGGCAAGCGGATGTCGCTGATGACGATGCCGGCGAAGTTGTCGCCGACTCGTTCCAGCGCTTCTTCGGCGCTGCCGACGCCCACGCAGGGAATGTCTTCCAGGGTCAGCGCCTGTTGGCAGCCGAGCAGCACATGGGGGTCGTCTTCGACGATCAGCACACTAAGGTCATTGTTCATATTGGCTCGGCGTGAGTGGGGCTTACCAACGGTAAACTGAGGACGAAGGTGGTACCACCGCTGGCCGGGTGCTCGACACCCAGGTGCCCGCCGGTGGCGGCGGCCAGGCTGGCGGAAAGGGTCAGGCCGAGGCCCAGGCCCTGTTCGCCGGGTTTGGTGGTGAAGAACGGTTCGAATAGATGTTTGCGTGCTTCGGCGTCGATGCCATGGCCGTTGTCGCGTACACGAAGGCGATATTTGCCATCGAACTCTTCGCCTTCGAGCCACAGTTCTGGCAGCGGCTGTGCCTGCATGGCGTCGAGGGCGTTGCCGATCAGGTTGACCAGAATTTGCTCCAGACGGGTCTGGTCGATCTGCACCTGCACATCGGCGAAGCCTCGGTGCTGCTGCAGATGAGCGCTTTCCACGCGACCACCGAGCAGCTGCAAGGCTGCATCCACCGCTTTGCCGAGGCTGGCCTGACCTTTGTCGTCGCCACGGCGAGCGAACGAACGCAGGCTGGCGGTGATCCGGCCCATGCGGTCGATCAGTTCGTTGATGGTCTTGAGGTTGGTACTGGCAACGTCCAGTTGACCGCGTTCCAGAAACCGCACGGTGTTGCCGGACAAGGTTCGCAGCGCCGCCAGTGGCTGGTTCAATTCGTGGGCGATGCTGGTGGACATCTGGCCGATGGCCGCGAGTTTACCGGCCTGGACCAGTTCATCCTGGGCGCGGCGTAGCGTCTCTTCGGCCAGACGCCGTTCGCGGATCTGGCCCTTGAGCCGTTCGTTGCTGGCGCGCAGATCAGTGGTGCGTTCGGTAATCCGACGCTCCAGTTGATTGTTGGCTTCCTGCAAGGCTTCCCGGGCGGCGAGACGGGTGGCGATTACCTTGCGCCGCTCGTTCCAGGCGATCAGCAGGAATGCCACGAGGGCAAACGCGACCGCCACCAGAATCCCCTGACTGATCGCTTCGCGGCGCAAATCCTGCAGAGGGGTGAGCAGGGTGAAATTCCACGGGGTATCGCTCAATGGTCGGGTTTGCGAGAGGTAGCTGATGTCCTCTTCATCGGATTCCACTTCGCTGTTGGCGGGGAAGGTCAGTTTTTCCTCGCCTTCGGCCAGTTGTTCACGGGCCAGTGGTTGCAGTTCGTTCAGTGGGAACCAGTAGTACTGAAGGCTGCGGGCGAGTTTTTCCTTGGTCTCGTCGCTCAGCGGTACCACCGATTTCAGGCGTCGTGCCGGATCGCTGGAAAGAATGATGATGCCGTTTTCATCGCTGACGAAAGCTTCCAGCCGCGCGCGCTGCCAGCGTTCTTCCATGGCTTCGAGGCGGACCTTGACCACCGCGACGCCGATGATCTTGCCGTGTTCTTCCAGGCCATGAGCCAGGTAGTAACCGGGTTCGCCGCTGGTGCTGCCGATGCCATAGAAGCGCCCCGGCTGACCGCGCACGGCATTCTGGAAATAGGCGCGGAAGGACAGGTCTTCGCCCAGGTAACTGTCGACATCGCGCCAGTTACTGGTGGCCATGACACGGCCGGTGGTGTCCATTACATAGATAGCCCGACTGCGGCTGCGCCGGTTCAGGCCTTCGAGGTATTCATTGACCGTCTGCCGGTGTTCCGGCGACGGGTCGGCCAACAGCTTCGAAACACTGGATTCGAGTTCCAGCAGGCTGGGCAGGTAGGTGTACTTGCTGATCTCGCTCTCGACGGCGCGGGCGTGCAGTTCCAGCTGACGCTGACCGTTCTCGCTGAGGCTGCGAATCCCGTAGTGTTCACTGACCCAGAAGCCGAGGTAACCCAACCCGATCATCAGGGCGATGACCAGCGGCGGCAGGAACAGATGGCGAATCAGACGGGGTTTCACGGCGAGTGATGGCGGCGCGGCGCGATAGAGATTGGGGTCGCATTTCATCACAGATGCCTTGGGTCAACCACAACACAAATCTCCAGACCACCACCGGCCCAGTGGGAGCGGGCTTGCTCGCGAAAGCAGTGTGTCAGTCAACATCAATGCTGAATGTTATGGCCGCTTCGCGAGCAAGCCCGCTCCCACATTTGGGGAGCGGTGCTTTTCTTAGTGCTGCAGAATCTTGGCGAGGAAATGCTGCGTACGCTCGGCGCGGGCATTGATGTCGCCGAAGAACTCCTCTTTCTTGCAGTCTTCGATGATCTTGCCCTGGTCCATGAAGATCACCCGGTCCGCCACTTTACGGGCGAAGCCCATTTCGTGGGTCACGCACATCATGGTCATGCCCTCGTGGGCCAGTTGCACCATCACGTCGAGTACTTCGTTGACCATTTCAGGGTCCAGCGCCGAAGTCGGTTCGTCGAACAGCATGACGATCGGGTCCATCGCCAGCGCACGGGCAATCGCCACACGCTGTTGCTGACCACCGGAGAGCTGGCCCGGGTGCTTGTGCGCATGGGCAGACAGCCCGACGCGCTCCAGCAGTTGCAGGCCTTTCTTGGCGGCTTCTTCCTTGCTGCGGCCCAACACCTTGATCTGCGCGATGGTCAGGTTTTCGGTGATGGTCAGGTGCGGGAACAGCTCAAAATGCTGGAACACCATGCCCACGCGTGAACGCAGCTTCGGCAGGTTGGTCTTCGGGTCCGCAATGGACGTGCCGTCGACCACGATGTCGCCTTTCTGGAACGGTTCCAGGGCATTGACGCATTTGATCAGGGTGGATTTGCCGGAACCGGACGGCCCGCACACCACAATCACTTCGCCTTTTTTGACCTCGGTGCTGCAGTCAGTCAGTACCTGGAAGTCGCCATACCACTTGTTGACATTCTTGATAGAGATCATACGGCAAACCTTTTTTGCAGACGCTTGACCAGCAGCGAGGCGGCAAAGCTGATTGTGAAGTACGTGAGACCTGCAAAGATCAGGAACTCGTTGGAGCGACCGATGATGTCGCCACTGGCACGCGAGGCATTGAGGAAGTCCACCAGACCGACCGCGTAGACCAGCGAGGTGTCCTGAAACAGGATAATGCTCTGTTGCAGCAGCAGCGGGGTCATCTTGCGGAACGCTTGCGGCAGGATGATCAACCGCATCATCTGGCCATACGTCATGCCCAGGGCCTGGGCTGCACCCATCTGGCCCTTGGAAATCGACTGCACACCGGCCCGGACGATTTCGCAGAAGTACGCCGCTTCGAACATCATGAACGCCACGATGCACGAGGCGAACGCGCCGATCGGGGTGTCTTCGCCGGTGATCCAGCGCAGTACGAACGGCACTGCCAGGTAGAACCAGGTGATGACCAGCAGCAGCGGAATCGAGCGGAAGTAGTTAACGTAGGCGCCGGCAATGTTCGACAGCAGTTTGCTGTGGGACAGGCGCATCAGCGCCAGGATCGTGCCGAGGATGATCCCGCCGGACACACCCAGAGCCATCAGTTGCAGGGTCATGACCATGCCGTTCCACAAGCCCGGCAGGGACGGGATGATGCCCGAGAAGTCGAATTCCATCATTTACCCCCTACGGAGATCAGGCCCGGTACGGCCACTTTCTTCTCGACCATGCGCATCAGCAGCATCAGGCCCATGTTCAATGTGAAGTAGATCAGTGTTGCCAGGGTGAAGGCTTCGAACAGGTTGGCGGAGAACTCGGCGGTCTGTTTGGTCTGCGCGAGCAACTCCATCAGGCCGATCAGCGACGCGACCGAAGAGTTCTTGAACACGTTCAGGAATTCCGAGGTGAGCGGCGGAATGATGATCCGATAAGCCTGGGGCAGCAGCACGTTCCAGTAGATCTGCGGCAGCTTGAAGCCCATGGCGCGAGCGGCGGATTCCTGGCCGCGAGGCAGCGCCTGGATCCCGGTGCGCACTTGTTCGCAAACGCGAGCAGCGGTGAACAGGCCAAGGCAGACGACAACGCTCAGGTACGCCGAAGTGGTCGGGTTCAGGTCCTGCTTGTACCACTCTTGCAGGTCCGGAGGCAGCAGATCGGGCACCAGGAAGTACCAGATGAACAGCTGAACCAGCAGCGGCACGTTACGGAAGAGTTCGACGTAACAGGTCGCGATGCCCGATACGATGCGGTTCGGTACGGTGCGCATGACACCCAGAATCGAGCCCAGCAGCAGGGCAATGATCCAGGCCACGACGGCGATGGCGATGGTCCAGCCCAAACCGGCGACGTACCAGTCGAGATACGTCTCGCTGCCCACGCCGGTGGACTTGAAGAACACGCCCCAGTCCCAGTTGTAATTCATTAGGGTCTCCCCTCAGATCGTTCGATGTGCAAATGCCCGCCTGGGGAAGCTCCGTTCCCGCCCGACCTTGAAGATCAGGCACACACGAGCGGCTCGACAGCCACCGGTTCGAGTGTTTCCAGAAATGCCAGCAGGGAGTGACTATCCCCCGAAAGGGCAGTGGCCCTCTCAGGAGATAAGGTTAGTCAGAAATCAGGATTTCTTTTCGTCAGCCGCTTTGTCGGTCGGATTGGCGATCAGGGCCTTGAGCTCATCGCTCATCGGGAACATCAGGTTCAGGTTTTTTGGCGGGATTGGCTGCATGAACCATTTTTCGTAGATCTTGTTGATCTCGCCGGACTTGTAGGTCGCAACGATCGCGTCATCCACGGCCTTCTTGAACGGCTCGTCGCCCTTGCGGACCATGCAACCGTAGATTTCGTAGGACTGTGCAGTACCGGTCACGGCCCAATCGGTTGGCTTCTTGGCCTTGGCCATTTCACCGGCCAGCAAGGCGTCGTCCATCATGAAAGCCACGGCGCGACCGCTTTCCAGCATGTTGAACGATTCGCCGTGGTCTTTGGCGGAGATGACGTTCATGCCCATCTGCTTGTCGGCGTTCATCGACTTGAGGATGCGCTCGGACGTAGTGCCGGCGGTGGTCACGACGTTCTTGCCTTTGAGGTCGGCGAAGTCTTTGTAAGGCGAATCTTTCTTGGCTAGCAGTTTGGTGCCGATTTCGAAGATTCCGACGGAGAAGTCAACTTGCTGCTGACGTTCGACGTTGTTGGTGGTGGAGCCGCACTCAACGTCCACGGTGCCGTTCTGCACCAGCGGGATACGGGTTTGCGAGGTCACCAGGTTGTATTTGACCTGGAGGTTCGGCATGTCCAGGTCTTTTTTGATGGCTTCAACGATTTTCAGCTGGATATCGTGGGAGTAGCCAACCGGTTTGCCGGAAGCGTCCGCGATATAGGAAAACGGAATGGAAGCGTCACGATGCCCGAGGGTGATAACGCCGGACTCTTTGATCTTCTTCAGGGTGCCGGTGAGCTCGGCGGCGAAAACTGGAGTGCTGATCAGAGCGGCAGCAATGGCTGCGCCCAGGAGATGGGGAACGATGCGCATCAAATTTTCCTCGACATTGTTTTTATATGGAGCCAGTTCATCGGCCTTTTTGTGCTTTGAATGCCTGACGGCTCCTGAAGTGTTGGTGCAACAGGCATTCGTCCAAGAGTGTAGAGCATGACTCGTGCCAGGCCAGGTGATATAGATCAAATCATTGATTTATAAGGATATTAAATATTAAAGGCGAGGTTTTTGATGTTGGGGAAATCCGGTTAACCGAATCGACCGACAGGTCGCGTTCGGAAAACCGAATACAAAAGATCGCAGCCTTCGGCAGCTCCTACAGGGTTCGAGTGCATCCCGATCTAATGTAGGAGCTGCCGAAGGCTGCGATCTTTTGATCTTCCAGACAAAAAAGCCCTGAATCGTGAGATTCAGGGGCTTGGCTTTAACCGAATTGCCGATCAGGCCGCTTCGATCTTGCTGCGGTTCTGTTCGACCTTGTTCAGGTATTCCTTGAGCTTTTCCTGTTCCGCCGGGGTGGTGAACAAACCCAGCTTGCTGCGGCGCCACAGGATGTCGTGTGCCGTGGTCGCCCACTCTTCGTTGCACAGGTAATCGACTTCGCGGGTGTAGAGACCGCCGCCGATGTGTTCGCCCATATCACTGAGATTCTGCACGCCTTCCAGCATGCGCCAGGTGCGGCTGCCGTAGGTGGTGGCCCAGCGGCGGGCGATTTCGGTTGGCACCCAGTCGAATTTGTCACGGATCAAGGCGCACAAGGCTTGCGGGGTGGTCATGTCTTCGCCGCCCGGCAGGGTAGCGCTGACGGTCCAGCTTGGCTTGATGTTCTTGAAGTACGGAGCCAGTTGCGCCAGCGCCGATTCGGCCAGTTTGCGGTAGGTGGTCAGCTTGCCGCCGAACACCGACAACAGAGGCGCTTCTTCGCCGGTGCCCGACAACGCCAGGGTGTAGTCGCGGGTAACGGCCGACGGGTTGTCGGATTCGTCGTTGCACAGGGGGCGAACACCGGAATAGCTGTGCAGGATGTCGTCGCGGCTGATGCGTTTCTTGAAATGGGAGTTGACCACTTTCAACAGGTAGTCGGTTTCGCCTTCAGTGATCGCAACTGCAGCCGGATCGCCGGTGTACTCGCGGTCGGTGGTGCCGATCAGGGTGAAGTGGTTCAGGTACGGAATGGTGAAAACGATGCGCTGATCTTCGTTTTGCAGAATGTGCGCGTGTTCGCCTTCGTACAGCTTCGGCACGATCAGGTGGCTGCCCTGAATCAGGCGGATACCGTACGGCGACTCCATCTTCAGGTCGTCACGAATGAACTTGGCGACCCAAGGGCCGGCCGCGTTTACCAGTGCCTTGGCGCGGATCGAAAACAGACTGCCATCGGCGCGTTCCAGATGCAGGTGCCACATTCCCTTGTTGCGACGGGCGCTGACGCAGCGAGTCTGGGTGTGAACATGGGCGCCTTTTTCGCGGGCGGCCATGGCGTTCAGCACCACCAGACGAGCATCGTCGACCCAGCAATCGGAGTACTCGAAGCCTTTGGTAATTTCGCTTTTCAGCGGGCTGTCCGGGCCGAACTTCAGGCTTTTAGAGCCTTCGAGTTTTTCCCGCTTGCCGAGGTTGTCATAAAGGAACAGGCCGGCGCGGATCATCCAGGCCGGACGCAGGTGTGGGCGGTGTGGCAGCACGAAGCGCATCTGCTTGACGATGTGCGGGGCCTTGGCCAGCAGCACTTCGCGTTCGGCCAGGGCTTCGCGCACCAGACGGAATTCGTAATGTTCAAGGTAGCGCAGGCCACCGTGGATCAGCTTGCTGCTGGCTGACGAGGTGTGGCTGGCCAGGTCGTCCTTTTCGCAAAGAAACACCGAAAGACCGCGACCGGCGGCATCCGCTGCGATCCCCACGCCATTGATCCCGCCACCGATGACGGCGATATCGTAGATCTCAGCGAGAGGGGGCATAGGCAAGGTAGAAGTGGGCATCGGCTAGCCTCGGGCTTTTATGATTTTCGGTATTGGAATTCGAACATTAATGTTCATTTGCGAAAATGGTAGCCCATAAAGTCGCCCGCAGCCAGTTAACTTCGATTGAAAATACTGATCGAAGGGCCGTTAAAGGAAAATTTTCGAACATTAAAAGCAAAAAATCGCAGCCTTCGGCAGCTCCTGCAGGGGTGAGTGAACCCGTAGGAGCTGCCGAAGGCTGCGATCTTTATAGGCTGAAAGCCTTAAACGACTTCCAACCGAATCTTGTGCTGACTCAACAACTGCGCCAACGCCGGCACAGGCTGCTGATCGGTCACCAAGCAATCAATCAAGCTGATCGGCCCCAGACGAATCATGGCGTTGCGCCCGAATTTGCTGGAGTCAGCCGCGAGGATGACCTGTCGGGCATTGGCGATGATCGCCTGGGACACCCGAACTTCCTGATAGTCGAAGTCCAGCAGACTGCCGTCTTCATCGATGCCGCTGATGCCGACCAGGGCGAAATCAACCTTGAACTGGTTAATGAAGTCGACACTGGCCTGACCGACCACGCCACCGTCACGCCGTACATTGCCACCGGTCAGCAGAACGTCGAAGTCGTCCTTGGCGCTGAGCATCGAAGCCACATGCAGGTTGTTGGTGATGATCTTCAGGTGATTGTGGTTCAGCAACGCCCGGGCGATGGATTCGGTGGTGGTACCGATATTGATGAACAGCGAGGCGTGATCGGGGATTTGAGCCGCAATGGCTTCACCGATACGTTGCTTTTCATCGCGCATTTGATCGGCACGCATGGCGTAGGCGGTGTTTTCGACACTGGAATCGTAGGCTGCGCCGCCGTGGTAGCGACGCAACAAATTAGCTTCCGCGAGCTGATTGATATCGCGGCGGATGGTTTGCGGTGTAACGACGAACAGCGTAGCCATTTCCTCGATGCTGACATAGCCGCGTTCGCGGACCAGTTCGAGGATTTGCTGCTGACGGGGAGGCAGATTCATGGGGCTTCCTTTGGGCTGCCGTGCAAAATTTGCCCATGATGCCGCAGGAATCTGCTCCCTACCAGTTACATACCGATACGAGTACTCAGCTCGGCTTATTCAGCGCCTTCATGCGGTTCCCAGTCGCGGGTGCGGCTGACGGCTTTTTTCCAGCCGGCGTAGAGTTTTTCCTTCGCGGTTTCGTCCAGGGTCGGTTCGAATTCGCGCTCGATCACAGCCTTGCCGCGCAACTCGTCCAGGCTGCCCCAGAAGCCACACGCCAGACCGGCCAGGTAAGCCGCGCCCAGTGCGGTGGTTTCGCGCATTTGCGGACGCTCGACCTGAGTGCCGAGGATGTCGGCCTGGAACTGCATCAGGAAGTTGTTCGCCACCGCACCGCCGTCGACACGCAGGGATTTCAAGCGTTCGCCGGAGTCCTGTTGCATGGCGTCCAGAACGTCGCGGGTCTGGTAGGCAATCGACTCCAGGGCTGCACGAATGATGTGATCCACGCGTACGCCGCGAGTCAGACCGAACAATGCGCCGCGGGCATACGGGTCCCAGTAAGGAGCGCCCAGGCCGGTAAAGGCCGGCACCAGGTACACGCCGTTGCTGTCCTTGACCTTGTTGGCGAAGTATTCGGTGTCGTGGGCGTCGTTGATGATCTTCAGTTCGTCACGCAGCCACTGAACAGTCGAACCACCGTTGAACACCGCACCTTCCAGCGCGTAAGCCACTTCGCCGCGCGGGCCGCACGCGATGGTGGTCAACATGCCGTGCTTGGACTTCACGGCTTTGTCGCCGGTGTTCATCAGCAGGAAGCAGCCGGTGCCGTAGGTGTTTTTCGCCTGGCCTGGCTCGACGCACATCTGGCCGAACAGGGCTGCTTGCTGGTCACCGGCGATACCGCCGATGGCGATGCCGCTTTTGGTGTGGCCATAGATTTCGGACGAAGATTTAACTTCCGGCAGCATCTCGCGCGGAATATCCAGCACCTCCAGCATCTTCGCGTCCCACTCCAGCGTGTGGATGTTGAAGAGCATGGTGCGCGAGGCGTTGGTGTAGTCGGTGACGTGCACCTTGCCGCCGGTAAATTTCCAGATCAGCCAGCTGTCGATGGTGCCGAACAACAGTTCGCCTTTGCGCGCGCGCTCACGGCTGCCTTCGACGTTGTCGAGGATCCACTTGAGCTTGGTGCCGGAGAAGTACGGGTCGGTGACCAGGCCGGTGGTGTCGCTGATGTATTGCTCGTGACCGTCGCGCTTGAGTTGCTGGCAGATCTCGGTGCTGCGGCGGCACTGCCAGACGATCGCGTTGTAGATCGGGCGGCCGGTGGTCTTGTCCC
The DNA here is from genome assembly GCF_019947405.1 of Pseudomonas sp. GL-B-26. NCBI lineage: Bacteria > Pseudomonadati > Pseudomonadota > Gammaproteobacteria > Pseudomonadales > Pseudomonadaceae > Pseudomonas > Pseudomonas sp. GL-B-26. The sequence continues at coordinate 12,281 of NZ_JAGYGJ010000006.1, forward strand.
AGACCACGGTGGTTTCGCGCTGGTTGGTGATGCCGATGGCGGCGACCTGGTCGTGATGCAGGCCGGCTTGAGCCAGGGCCTCGACCATCACGGCGCTTTGAGTGGCGAAGATTTCCATCGGGTCATGTTCAACCCAACCGGCTTGCGGGTAATGCTGTGCGAATTCGCGCTGGGCGGTGCAGACCACGTTCGCGTCGCGGTCGAAAATGATCGCGCGGGAGCTGGTCGTACCCTGATCGAGGGCAATGATGTAGTTCTTATTCTGAGTGTCGGTCATGTCGATTGCCTTGGACGAAAAAAGGGAGTGAGGTCCGGCGCGTGATCTGATGGGCAGGATCACACGCCAACGGTATCAAGAAGTTCTTGGTTTGCCGTCAATGGCCGGTGCTGCGTCCTTTGTAGCAGGTAGGGCGCTGGGCAGATGACGGGCAATCAGCCCGCGATACGCTGCAGCACCGAGGCAGGCACCGACAATCGGTGCAAAAACCGGAATCAGGAAATACGGGATATCGCGCCCGCCAGTGAAGGAAATTTCACCCCAGCCAGCGAAGAAAGTCATCAGTTTAGGACCGAAGTCGCGCGCGGGGTTCATCGCAAAACCGGTCAGCGGCCCCATCGAACTACCAATCACGGCAATCAGCAGGCCGATCAGCAGCGGAGCGAGCGGACCCTTTGGCAAGCCATTGTTGTCGTCGGTCAGGGACATGATCACGCCCATCAGGATGGCAGTGATGATCACCTCAACCAGGAAGGCTTGTGCCGTGGTCAAGACCGGGTTGGGGAAGGTGGAAAACACCGACGCCAATTCGAGGCTGGCCTCAGTGCCACGAACCATATGGTGAGTTTGTTCGTAATCGAAGAATAAATTGCTGTACAGCGTGTAAACCAACAACGCTCCACAGAAGGCACCAGCGACCTGGGCGAGAATATAAAAAGGCAGTTTGCGCTTTTCGAAGTCAGCGAAAATGCTCAGGGCAATGCTGACGGCGGGATTGAGATGAGCCCCGGAAACGCCGGCGGTCAGGTAGATCGCCATGCTCACGCCGACCCCCCAGATGATGCTGATTTCCCAAAGGCCGAAGCTGGCACCCGCGACCTTGAGCGCGGCAACACAACCTGTACCAAAAAAGATCAGCAGTGCAGTGCCCAAAAATTCGGCCATGCATTGGCTTGAGAGCGACGGTTGTTGTAAAGCAGTTGTCATTGAAAACCTCGTTTTTGTTGTTGTCTGGCGCTTTTGCATCATGGTCAAAAGCGCGATTTTCACCGAGGCAGGATCCCCATCCTGTTCTCGGCCTACTGCTGGGTGCTGCGATAGGAACATTCGTACAGTATTCAGATTCGAAAAAATATAGACAAGAAACGCTGCTGTCAAAGGTCGAAAGTGAACCATCAGTCACAATCGAACTATTAGTCACGTGAATGACCGCATCGTTCACGCGGCAGACTGAAGGTGGACGAACGGCATAAGTCGCCGCAAAGCCTTTGAAATAGCGCCGCGATAGAGCCATTTGTTGATCAATGCCCTAGAATCCAGCGCAGTATTTTTCTACTGCCGACCAGTCTGGAGCTGCCATGACCCCCGCATTGGATTTGTTGAAAAAAGTTCGTGCCGAACATCGCGTGCACAGTTACGAACATGATCCGAAGGCAGCGTCCTACGGGCTGGAGGCTGCGGAGAAGCTGGGGCTGGACCCGGCGCAGGTGTTCAAGACCTTGCTGGCGGCCAGCGAGAAAGGTGAATTGCTGGTGGCCGTGGTACCGGTCGTCGGAAGTCTGGACTTGAAGGGCCTGGCGCATGCTGCGGGCGTGAAAAAAGTCGAAATGGCCGATCCTGCCGCTGCGCAACGATCCACCGGTTACCTGTTGGGTGGGATCAGCCCGCTGGGACAGAAAAAGCGCTTGCGCACCTTTATCGATAATTCGGCTCAGCCCTTCGCCAGCATTTTTGTCAGTGCAGGTCGTCGCGGTTTGGAAGTCGAATTGGCACCCGCGGTGCTGGCCGAACATACCCAGGCGAAGTTCGCTGACATCGGCCGAGCCTGACGCGCGGACTATCAGCCCGGCGCTGTATGGTGGAAATTTACGGGCTCTGTCACTGGTGCCGGGTTGTGGGCGGCTTCATGCTCCGTGGCCTGACAAAGGGAGAGGTTTATGCAGCTTGAGTTTCATCAGGTCGATGCGTTCAGTGATCGGCCGTTCGGTGGCAACCCGGCGATGGTCTATCGCCTTGATGCCTGGCTTGCCGATGAGTTGATGCAGAAGATCGCCGCCGAACACAACCTCGCCGAAACCGCCTTCGTGGTGCGCGAAGGGCTGGGCTGGCACATCCGCTGGTTTACCCCGACTACCGAAGTGCCATTGTGCGGTCATGCAACCCTGGCCAGCGCTTACGTTCTGTTTGAAATCTATAAAGAGCCGGTAGAGCGCCTGGACTTCGTCTGCAAGTCTGGCTCGCTGAGTGTGAGCCGTGAGGGTGAGCGCTTGTGGCTGGACTTCCCGGCCGTCGTACCGTCGGAAGTGGGCGTGACCCTGGATGTCGAGCGCGCGCTGGGTGTGGAAGCGGTTGATGTGTTGGGGTCGAACGAGTTGTTCGTGGTGCTGGAATCCGAGCAGGCGGTGCTCGAATGTCAGCCGGACATGGCAGCGCTGGCGAAACTGCCGTGGCCGGGGGCAATTGTCACGGCGAGGGGCAGCAAGCATGATTTTGTTTCCCGCTACTTCGCACCGGCGATCGGCATCAACGAAGACCCGGTGACGGGTTCGACCCATTGCAGCCTGATCCCGTATTGGTCGAAACGTTTGGGCAAGTCGAGCCTGACGGCTTATCAGCGTTCGGCTCGAGGCGGGGAGTTGTTCTGTCGGCTGGAAGGGGATCGGGTAAAAATCGGCGGGAATGCGACGCTCGTTGCAAGCGGAACGCTAATGCTCGGTTGACCCCAATTCAATGTGGGAGCGGGCTTGCTCGCGAAAGCGGTAGATCAGTCAACATCTCTGTTGAATGTTATGCCGCCTTCGCGAGCAAGTCGGATCGCCGCACCGCCGCTCCCACATTTTTGTCCGTGTTTCTCAGTGGGCGCTGCTGTAGCGGCGCACACCGGATTCGACCGCTGGAATTTGCGCCGCGATGCTGCCGGAGGCCTGAAACAGCACCAGGTGTTCAGCCGCGACACGAATGCCGACCTCTGAACCCACCTGATGATCGGCATGGCTCGGGAAAATCGATTCCAGCTGCGCGCCGGTCGGCAACTGCAAGCGATACAAGGTGGACGCGCCCTGGAAAGACTTGCCGACAATCCGCGCCTTCAACGTGCTGTCCGGTGCATAAACGATATCGTCCGGACGCAGCAACACATCCACCGCACCGCCAACCGGCCAGGTGTAGGCACGATTACCGCGTAACTCACCCAGTTCGGTCTGCACCGACTCGGGGCTGCTCAGCTGACCGCGAATGAAATAACCCTGGCCGATGAAACTGGCCACAAACGGCGTCAGCGGTTCGTGATACAGGTTGTAGGGCGTGTCCCACTGTTCCAGACGACCTTCCTTGAAAACCCCCACATGATCGCTCACCGCGAAGGCTTCTTCCTGATCGTGGGTCACCAGAATCGCGCTGGTGCCACGGGCCTTGAGGATATCGCGCACCTCATGGCTGAGCTTGCGTCGCAGCTCGCCATCAAGGTTGGAAAAGGGTTCGTCAAGCAGCAGCAGTTGCGGTTCTGGCGCCAGGGCGCGGGCCAGTGCGACGCGCTGTTGTTGACCACCGGACAGCTCATGCGGGAAGCGCTTGCCGAGGTTTTTCAGGTTGACCAGTTCCAGCAACTCTTCGGTGACGCGATCCTTTTGCGGGTGCTTGCGGATCCCGAAGGCGATGTTCTCGGCCACGCTCAAGTGCGGAAACAGTGCGTAATCCTGGAACACCATGCCGATCCGGCGTTTCTCCGGGGCGAGGGTGAAACCGGCGCGGGAGATTGTCTCGCCCGCCAACTGGATTTCACCTTCGTGTACCGGTTCGAAACCGGCAATCGCCCGCAGCGTAGTGGTTTTGCCGCAACCCGAAGAGCCCAGCAGGCAACCGATGTCACCGGCATTCAAATGCAGGTTGAGGTTCTGCACGACGCGCTGGTCTTGATAGCCGCAGGCGAGGTTACGCAGGTTCAGCAGCAATGGATGGCTCATGCGTGGTGGTACGCCGGCTCGACGAGAAACTCGAGTAGGGCCTTTTGTGCGTGAAGACGGTTTTCGGCTTGATCCCACGCGACGGAGCGCTGGTCATCGAGCAGGTCGACGCTGATTTCTTCGCCACGGTGGGCCGGCAGGCAGTGCATGAACAGCACGTCCGGTGCGGCCAGGTCGAGCAGGGCGCGGTTGACCTGGAACGGCGCGAACAGCTTCAGTCGTTTGGCGGTTTCCTCTTCCTGGCCCATGGAGGTCCAGACGTCGGTGCTGACCAGGTGGGCGCCGCGTACGGCATCCTTCGGATCGCGGACGATGGTCACCCGATCACCGGCCTTGGCCACGAATTCAGGGTTGGGTTCAAAGCCTTCCGGGCAAGCGACGCGCAACTGGAAGTCGAACTGGATCGCCGCTTCTATATAGCTGTTGCACATGTTGTTGCCGTCGCCGATCCAGGCCACGGTTTTGCCCTGGATCGAACCGCGGTGTTCGAGGAACGTCTGCATGTCGGCCAGCAACTGGCACGGGTGTAGATCATCGGACAGGCCGTTGATCACGGGCACGCGGGAGTTGGCGGCGAATTCGGTCAGGGTGCTGTGGGCAAAGGTACGGATCATCACGGCGTCGAGCATGCTCGACATGACGATCGCGCAGTCGCCGATCGGCTCGCCACGGCCCAGTTGGGTGTCGCGCGGCGACAGGAAAATCGCCTGGCCACCGAGCTGGATCATGCCGGCTTCGAACGAAATTCGGGTGCGGGTCGACGATTTCTCGAAAATCATCCCGAGCACGCGGTTTTTCAGAGGCTCGAACAGTACGCCGCGGTTACGCAGGTCTTTGAGCTCAACGCCTCGACGGATCACGCTGACCAGCTCTTCGGGCGTGCAATCCATCAGGGAGAGAAAGTGCCTTGCGCTCATCATTGACTACCTTTTTGCAACAGACCGCAGATACTCAAAGCCTTGTTTAACTGAAAAACGGGCGAGACCTGCGGCGTAAGCCGCACGGGGCGACGAAATAGGGGAAGGCGCGATCTTATAATTAAATGTCGCGTCTTACCAATAGGGCTACGGTTTTTAGGGGATTTCAGAGGGGCTACGGGATGACCGCAGTAGCGCTTTTGAAGCCTGTTTCCTGACAGCAGCCCGTCATTTGTACACCGGGGTCACGGGGCTTTGCAATCAAACGGGGCGGGGAAGGCATAGCAGCGGTCGGTTTCTGACCTGTCATTCGAAGCATTTGGGCTAAGGATTGAAGGATGTGTCTGGTCTGAAACATTTGCTAATGCAAAGTGGCGGGTTATAACTAACGCACGAACGACGCAGGAAGCCTTCGGAATGGAATCGAAAGAACGACAGTTAATGGAGTTACTCGGCCTCACGGCTCGCTCGCTGACCCACCTCACCGCGTCCATGACTTCGATGTCCTTCGAGTTGATGCGCAGTGAAGACGAAGTGACCAAGGCTGCCGGCCGGCGGATGATCGACCGCATGGCAACCATCAGCACCGGGCTCGACGAGCACTGGCGGCTGATCGGCGAACTCACCGGTGTTCATGTTGCTCAAGAGCAGATTGAAACCATCCAGGAGATCCAGTTGCAGGCGCCGCCGAGGCTGCCGCCGAACTGATCCCCAGCAGTCATCGGCTGGCCTGATGGCCGCCGATTCACAAGACGAACGTCGCTGGCGCAGCAGTGGATCAGGCGCCATAGTTTTGTTCCCGCGGCCGATATTGCCCGCCCAGAACAAGACAGAGACTGGCCATGACCAAGACTCTCCATCACCGTGCGTGCCACTTGTGCGAAGCCATCTGCGGCCTGACCATCGAAACCACCGAGGTCGAAGGCGCGGTGCAGATCACGTCGATCAAGGGTGACGCTCAGGATACATTCAGCCGCGGGCACATCTGCCCCAAGGCCGTCGCCCTGCAAGATATTCAGAATGATCCGGATCGTCTGCGTCAGCCGATGCTGCGTGTCGGCAGTGAATGGCAACCCATCGAGTGGGAAGACGCCTTCAGCCTTGTAGTCGAACGTCTGGCGGCGATTCAGGAGCGTCATGGACAGAACGCGGTGGCGGTCTATCAAGGCAACCCCAGCGTGCACAACTATGGGCTGATGACCCACAGCAATTACTTTCTCGGCCTGTTGAAAACCCGCAACCGGTTTTCCGCGACCTCAGTCGACCAGTTGCCCCATCACCTGACCAGCCATTTGATGTACGGCCACGGTTTGCTGTTGCCGATCCCGGACATCGATCACACCGATTTCATGCTGATCCTCGGCGGCAATCCGCTGGCCTCCAACGGCAGCATCATGACCGTGCCGGATGTGGAGAAGCGCTTGAAGGCGATTCAGGCTCGGGGCGGCAAAGTGGTGGTGGTCGATCCGCGCCGCAGCGAAACGGCGGCGATTGCCGATCAGCATCTGTTTGTGCGCCCCGGTGGCGATGCGGCGTTGTTGTTCGGGCTGCTCAACACCTTGTTCGCTGAAGGCCTGACCCGCGACAGTCATTTGCCGGTGGACGGTCTGGATGAGGTGCGGGAAGCCGTCGCGAATTTCACCGCCGAGGCCATGAGCCCACTGTGCGCGGTGCCTGCCGAACAGATCCGCCAACTGGCGCGGGACTTTGCGGTGGCGCCGACAGCGGTCTGTTACGGCCGCATGGGCGTCTCGACCCAGGCGTTCGGCACCTTGTGTCATTGGGTTGTGCAACTGATCAATCTGGTCACCGGTAATCTTGATCGCGCAGGAGGGGCGTTGTGCACCGAACCGGCGGTGGACCTGGTGGCATCCACCTCGGGTGGGCATTTCAATCTGTGGCAGAGCCGGGTCTCCGGGCGTCCTGAATATGGTGGAGAACTGCCGGTCTCGGCGCTGGCCGAAGAGATGCTTACCGAAGGGGAAGGGCAGGTCCGCGCGCTGATTACCGTGGCGGGCAATCCGGTGCTGTCGACGCCTAATGGCCGGCAACTGGAACAGGCGCTGGACGGTTTGGAGTTCATGGTCAGCATCGACTTGTACATCAATGAAACCACGCGTTATGCCGACCTGATTCTGCCGTCCACCTCGGCCCTGGAAAACGATCATTACGACACGACTTTCAATATGTTTGCGGTGCGTAACGTCAGTCGGTTCAATCGCGCGATTCTGGCCAAACCTGAAGGTGCGTTGCATGACTGGGAGATTTTCGTGGGGCTGGCCAAGGCGTTTGCTGCGAAGACTGGCAAAGCATTAAAACCAACCGTCGCTCCGGCGCAGATGATTGATCATGGCTTGCGGATGGGGCCGTATGGCGACGCTTCGGAGTACAAACTGTCGCTGGCGACCTTGTTCGATCACCCTCACGGTGTCGATCTTGGGGCATTGAAATCCAATCTGGCTCCACGTCTGAAAACGGCTAATCAGCGAGTCCAGGCAGCGCCTGCCGCGATCCTTGCGGACCTCGTGCGCTTTGCGGCATTGAAAGCGCCGGCCTTTGATGAGTTGCTGATGATTGGTCGCCGTCATGTGCGCAGCAACAACTCGTGGATGCACAACTATCACCGCCTGGTGAAGGGCAAACCGCGCCATCAATTGCTGATGCACCCGGATGATCTGGCCAGTCGTGGGCTCAACGACGGGCAACGCGTGCGGGTCAGTTCGCGGGTCGGTGAGATCGAAGTTGAAGTACTCGGCAGTCTGGATATGATGAAAGGCGTGGTCAGCCTTCCGCACGGTTGGGGCCATGCGCGGCCGGGTGTGCAGATGACCATTGCCAGTGGTCAGCCGGGTTCCAGCGCCAATGACTTGACCGACGAATGTCAGCTCGATGAGTTGTCGGGCAATGCGGCGTTGAACGGTGTGCCAGTGACCGTGGCGGCGGCTTGATCAAGTCTGTCGGGGAGACCGAGCAGGGTGCTCGGGTTTCCGTTACAATGCGCCACCGTGCCGACCCCTGAGTCGGAAAGTTCAGCCGAGGTGCTCCATGGATATCATCGAAACGATTAAAGAGCAGATTGCTAACAACACCATTCTGCTTTACATGAAAGGCTCGCCGAATGCCCCGCAGTGTGGCTTCTCCGCGAAAGCCGCGCAGGCCGTGATGGCGTGTGGTGAAAAATTTGCTTACGTGGACATCCTGCAGAACCCGGAAATCCGCGCCAACCTGCCAAAATACGCCAACTGGCCAACCTTCCCGCAACTGTGGGTTGGCGGTGAGCTGGTCGGCGGTAGCGACATCATGACCGAGATGGCTGCAGACGGTTCGCTGCAAACCACCATCAAGGCTGCTGTCGAAGCTGCTGCTGGCAAGACCGAAGCCTGAAACCAAGGCATTAAAAAAGCCCCGCCTCTTTAAAAGAGCGCGGGGCTTTTTATTGTCTCGAGTTTAGCGGGCGCTAACTTACTCTTCGCCCATCTGCGATTGCAGATAGTTCTCAAGACCGACTTTATCGATCAGACCCAGTTGGGTTTCGAGCCAGTCGATATGTTCTTCTTCGGATTCAAGAATATCTTCAAGCAGTTCACGGCTACCAAAGTCGCCAACGGTTTCGCAATGAGCGATAGCCACTTTGAGATCCGCATGACCGGTGCGCTCGATACGCAGGTCGCACTCAAGCATTTCCTGGGTGTGTTCGCCGATCTGCAGCTTGCCAAGGTCCTGGACGTTCGGCAGGCCTTCAAGGAACAGAATGCGCTTGATCAGCTTGTCCGCGTGCTTCATCTCGTCGATGGATTCGTGGTACTCGTGCTTGCCGAGCTTGTTCAGGCCCCAATCTTCGTACATGCGTGCATGCAGGAAGTATTGATTGATCGCGACCAGCTCATTGGCAAGGATCTTGTTGAGATGCTGGATGACTGTAACGTCGCCTTTCATGATGGGGTCCTGCCCTAAGTAGCTGTCAATAAGGCTGAGTTTGGGCCGCGTAATTAAGAGTGTCAAACCTAAGTTATTGAAACTTAAGTGAAAATTAATCGGAATAAGAATGTTTGTGTTCCGCGTCTAGAGCGTAAGCGATTGATTTTCAGACATAAAAAAACCGGACATCAAGTCCGGTTCTTTGAAATACGTTACTTACGCCGCAGTAAATTCTACAGGGTACGGAATCGCGGCCTGGGCCGATTGCAATTTGGTCAGCGTTTCGCGGACCACTTCCTTGGCAAGGCAGGCACATTTGCCGCATTGGCTGGCTACGCCGGTGGCCTGACGGACTTCCTTATAGCTGCAGCAACCTTCATAGATCGCTTCGCGGATTTGACCGTCGGTGACGCCAGTGCAGAGGCAAACATACATAAGTGAAAACCGTCGCTGGTTGTGACTCAATTGCGATGGATCTTAATGTTAACGAGAATGATTGTCAAAGTGGTTTCTGAAAGCTTTGCTCAGGGCTGACGAACGGTTTCCTCTCGGCGTCGATCACGAGGAAAACCTGTCGATAGCATTTCCCCTGACAAAAAAACCGTTAAGGACAGGGCAAAAACGCAGTGTATGATGGCCGGTCCTTATGAAGGGGGTTCGTGTCACAGGGCTGTCGCCTGAAGGTGGCAGGCTGGCGCAAACCCGGAACTTCACGTTTTTACACCAGGAGATATCCAATGAGCGTACTCGTAGGCAAACAAGCCCCAGACTTCACCGTACCGGCCGTACTCGGCAATGGCGAAATCGTAGACAGCTTCACCCTGTCGTCGGCCATCAAAGGCAAATACGGCCTGGTGTTCTTCTACCCACTGGACTTCACCTTCGTTTGCCCGTCCGAGCTGATCGCTCTGGACAACCGCATGTCTGACTTCAAGGCACGCAACGTTGAAGTGATCGCCGTTTCGATCGACTCGCACTTCACCCACAACGCCTGGCGCAACACCCCGGTCAACAATGGTGGTATCGGCCAGGTCCGTTACACCATGGCTGCCGATATCAAGCAGGAAATCATGAAGGCTTACGACGTTCAGTCCGCTGACGGCGTAGCTTTCCGTGGTGCGTTCCTGATCGACGACAAAGGCGTTGTCCGCTCGCAGATCATCAACGACCTGCCGCTGGGCCGTAACATCGAAGAGCTGGTTCGTCTGGTCGACGCTCTGCAATTCCACGAAGAGCACGGTGAAGTTTGCCCTGCCAACTGGAAAAAAGGCGACAAAGGCATGACCGCTTCCACCGAAGGTGTTGCGGCTTACCTGACCGAGCACGCTGCTGCGCTGTAAGGCACGTTTGAGGCATAAAAAAACCGGCCGTTGAGGCCGGTTTTTTATGGGCGGGATAAACCCAACGATCAGTCGTTGTAGTCTTCCCAGCCGCCCATTTGTTTCCAGCGATTGACGATGCCGCAGAACAACTCGGCCGTCTTCTCGGTGTCGTAGCGAGCCGAGTGGGCCTCACGACCGTCGAAGTCGATGTCGGCTGCCGAACAGGCCTTGGCCAGTACGGTTTGGCCGTAAGCCAGACCGGCCAGGGTCGCGGTATCGAAGCTCGAGAACGGATGAAACGGGTTACGCTTCATGTCCAGGCGCGCGACAGCAGCGTTGAGGAAACCCAGATCGAAGCTGCTGTTGTGCCCGACCAGAATCGCCCGTTTGCAACCGTTGGCTTTCAGGGCCTTGCGGATGCCGCGGAAGATGTCGGTCAGCGCGGCTTCTTCACTCACTGCCATGCGCAGCGGGTGATCGAGTTTGATCCCGGTAAATTCCAGGGCGGCCGCTTCGATGTTCGCGCCTTCAAAAGGCTCTACGCGAAAGAAGTAGGTGTGGTCGGGGTACACAAACCCTTTTTCGTCCATGCCGATGGTGGTTGCGGCGATTTCCAGCAAGGCGTCAGTGGCAGAGTTGAAACCACCGGTTTCAACGTCGACAACGACTGGCAGGTATCCACGGAAGCGCTCAGCCATCGGGTGGCGTGAACCACCTCCGCCGCCTTGACCGTCCTGTTCGTCGTCGAAATGGTCTTCACTCACGCGTGTTCCTCCAGCAGGCGCCAGCGCAGTTTTTCACCGGCGCGCAGCGGGATTACGTTCAGCTCGCCAAATGGCAGGCTGGTTGGGGCGGTCCACTCTTCGCGGACCAGGGTGATGCGATCGGTGTTCACCGGCAGGCCGTAGAAACGAGGGCCGTTCAGGCTGGCGAAGGCTTCGAGCTTGTCCAGCGCGTTGCGCTGTTCGAAGGCTTCGGCATACATCTCGATCGCTGCATAAGCGGTGTAGCAACCGGCACAACCGCAAGCGGCTTCTTTGGCGTGCTGGGCATGGGGCGCCGAGTCGGTGCCGAGGAAGAACCTGTCGCTGCCGCTGGTGGCGGCGTCGAGCAGGGCTTCCTGATGGGTGTTGCGCTTGAGGATCGGCAGGCAATAGAAGTGCGGCCGAATCCCGCCCACCAGCATGTGGTTGCGGTTGTACAGCAGGTGATGCGCGGTGATGGTCGCGCCAACATAGGCCGAAGCCTCGTTGACGAACTGCACGGCGTCAGCGGTGGTGATGTGTTCGAACACCACTTTGAGCGTCGGGAAGCGCTCGACCACACGACGCATGTGCTCATCGATGAAGAATTTTTCGCGATCGAAAACGTCGACATCGCCACGGGTGACTTCACCGTGAACCAGCAAGGGCATCCCGACTTCGGCCATGGCCTCGAGTGCAGGGAAAATCTTGTCGATGCTGGTGACACCAGAGTCCGAGTTGGTGGTCGCGCCGGCCGGGTACAGCTTGGCGGCGTGAATGAAACCGCTGGCCTTGGCCTCGCGAATTTCTTCGGGCTGGGTGCGGTCGGTCAGGTACAGCACCATCAACGGTTCGAAGCGGCTGCCAGCCGGGCGTGCAGCGAGAATCCGCTGGCGATAGCCGTCGGCTTCAGCGGTGTTACGCACCGGAGGTACCAGGTTGGGCATGATGATGGCGCGACCAAAGGTGCGCGCGACATCCGCGACTGTATTGGGCAACACAGCACCATCGCGAAGATGAATATGCCAGTCGTCGGGACGCAGCAGGGTCAGGCGGTCGGACATGAGGGGATTCCAGGCGGGTCAAACTGAGGGGAATGCTACCGGAAAAGACTCTTGCAGGCACTCGCTATCAAGTTTTGCTGGAAGCTTCCGATATCCAACAGGTATGCCGTAAACATCTGTGTGTCGGTCTTTTTGTTGTAGAAGCCAGTGGAGCCTCCCGTGCGCCAGCGTTATTTAGCCTTGCTCAGCGTGTTTGCCAGCCTTCCTGCGATGGCGCTCACTTTCCAGACCCGTCTGGAGAGCATCGAGTGGACGGTCGAAGGGGACAAGTTCGAGTGCCGCCTGACTCAGCCGATCACCGATTTCGGTTCGGGTGAGTTCGTGCGTCGCGCTGGCGAGCAAGCGACGTTTCGTCTGAAGGCCTATAACTCGATGATCGGCGGCGGTTCGGCGACCTTGTTGGCGGCCGCAGCGCCCTGGCAGCCGGGGCGTGGCGACATCAACCTCGGCTCTGTGCGTATAGGCAGCGGCAATGTGTTGTTCAACAGTTCGCAAGTTCAGGCCGGCCGCTTGATCAGTGGCCTGATGGATGGTCGCAGTCCGGTCGTTCGGCATTACTCGGGCGATGGCCGGGTGTCGGAAGTGCGTCTGTTGCCAGTCAAGTTCAGCAAGGCGTTCAACGATTATCAGGGCTGTGTGGCGAAGTTGCTGCCGAAGAATTTCGAGCAGGTTAAACAATCGCAGATCGGCTTCCCCGGCGAAGGCCTCGATCTCGACGCGCAGGCCAAGGCTCAATTGCAAGTGATGCTGGAGTTCATGAAGGCCGACCCGACGGTCAACCACATCGAACTCGATGGCCACTCCGACAACAGTGGCAACCGCCTGACCAATCGTGACCTGTCGCGGCGTCGGGCCCTGGCCGTCATGGAGTTCTTCAAGGCCAACGGCGTTCAGGAATCACAGATCACCGTGCGCTTTCACGGCGAGCGTTATCCATTGGCGCCCAATACCAATTCCGCCAACCGGGCGAAGAACCGTCGGGTCAATGTGCACCTCGCGCGCGTTGCGCCCACCGAAAAGGCGGCCCCTCAGGCCACTGCATCGGCGAGCGCCGCGTCGACCTCCTGAAGCCGCTGTTATCGTCGCTCACTCGACATAATCTGTCGCTTCGTCGTCATAAGCTGTCGCGCCTCTGTAAATTATCCTGCATGAGCGGTAGACTTGGCGGCTTTCCGTAGAACCCCGTGGAGTGATGGCATGGCGGACGTAAACAAGGTCGTTCTGGCGTATTCCGGCGGCCTGGACACTTCGGTGATCCTCAAGTGGCTGCAGGATACTTATAACTGTGAAGTCGTGACCTTCACCGCTGACCTGGGTCAGGGCGAAGAGGTCGAACCTGCACGCGCCAAGGCACAGGCCATGGGCGTGAAAGAGATCTACATCGACGACTTGCGCGAAGAGTTCGTGCGCGATTTCGTTTTCCCGATGTTCCGCGCCAACACCGTTTACGAAGGCGAGTACCTGCTGGGTACCTCCATCGCTCGTCCGTTGATCGCCAAGCGCTTGATCGAAATCGCCAACGAAACCGGCGCTGACGCCATTTCCCACGGTGCCACCGGCAAGGGCAACGACCAGGTTCGTTTCGAACTGGGCGCCTACGCCTTGAAGCCAGGCGTGAAAGTGATTGCTCCGTGGCGCGAATGGGACCTGCTCTCCCGTGAAAAGCTGATGGATTATGCTGATAAGCACAACATCCCGATCGAGCGTCACGGCAAGAAAAAATCCCCGTACTCGATGGATGCCAACCTGCTGCACATCTCCTATGAAGGCGGCGTGCTGGAAGACACCTGGACCGAGCACGAAGAAGACATGTGGAAATGGACCGTCTCCCCGGAGAAGGCTCCTGACAAAGCGCAATACCTGGAACTGACCTACCGCAACGGCGATATCGTCGCACTGGACGGCGTCGAAATGACCCCGGCCACCGTGCTGGCGACCCTGAACCGTATCGGCGGCGAACACGGTATCGGCCGTCTCGACATCGTCGAGAACCGTTACGTGGGCATGAAGTCCCGCGGCTGCTACGAAACCCCTGGCGGCACCATTATGCTGCGCGCTCACCGTGCGATCGAATCGATCACCCTGGACCGCGAAGTGGCTCACCTCAAAGACGAGCTGATGCCTAAATACGCCAGCCTGATCTACACCGGTTACTGGTGGAGCCCTGAGCGTCTGATGCTGCAACAGATGATTGATGCGTCTCAGGCCCACGTGAACGGCGTTGTGCGCCTGAAGCTGTACAAGGGCAACGTGATCGTCACCGGTCGCAAGTCCGACGAATCGTTGTTCGATGCCAACATCGCGACCTTCGAAGAAGATGGCGGCGCCTACAACCAGGCCGACGCGGCGGGCTTCATCAAGCTCAACGCGTTGCGCATGCGTATTGCGGCGAACAAAGGCCGGAAACTTTTCTGAGATCTTTGAAACCGTAGTGGAACGACGTTAATAGAGTTGTGGCCTTGTCAGTGACAAGGCCACAATTTCTGAATAGGGGGAGTTTTCCTGCCGGACATCGTGTTATCAGCGCTCTTTTTGTATCTGTAATACCTTCCTTCTGTTTCCTCTCTCTGAATGCTCTTCAAGCGTTACCTGCTGCGTGTCAGGTAAAAAGAGTGATCAAGAATCGTCAGACCGCGTGAATTCAAATTGTAAGCAATGCAAAGCGTTGGGCCGCTGCGATTCTTTGCCTGTTTTGATTGCTTGCTTGCGCTTTCCTTCAGTAATGCCTCCGAATCGGTACAGGTAAGAAATACGATCACTTGTGCTGGGCTTCCCTGTGGGTGCCGGTTTTTTTCAATCCATGCACCGAATTCCATTCTCTTGTTTAGCCACCGCGCATCGACGATGTGCAGGTTTTTTAGCTGCTCGGCCAGGCAAACGTGCTGTAGCGCCGAGAGGCCCGTTTGAATACCGATCCGAACGGGAGGGTCCTTCAGGTTATCTGGCCGCTGACCGCGTTCAGCGTTGTCCATCACTTTTATAAAATGCTTTCCCTTGCCGAAATCGGATGGCGCGTACAGCGACCGGTAGTTGAAGTTGAGTGTGGCGAAGAAAAGAAAAAGCAAATAAAAAGGGAAGCTGATCAGGAACCAGACATAGAGCTCCCGCTCCTTATTGTCGAGAAAGGGCAGCGAGACGGCGGCCGATGTTTCAGAAATAGCGGCAAATATTGCAATAACTGTCATGGGGTTGATGATTTTTTTCTTTGATTTGGTCATGTTTTTTGCTCATTGGAATATTGTCTTTTCTCGGTTGATTTATATTTTTGGTTTTGATTTTAATAACTAAGTGGTCGGTGTTTATATTTGTGCAGTACTCCTTTTAAGTTTTGGATTTCGAAGGTTTGATAGTAACGGTATTGAACGTGCGGCGGGTGCCTCTGTTGTTGGGTTTTAGGCGGTGTTGGGTTGAGTTTGTTGTTGAAGTGTTGCCTGGTGTGATTTTTTATTAAATCCTTGATATGCGGTATTTGTGGTGTGGCGTTTCAAGTGGTAAATATCAGTTACTTTTAAGGGTAGCTCAATAGTCAGTATTCGTTTGATCGTCTTGCGACGAACTCCGTTTTTTGGTTTTCTGGTTGTAAATAGAAACAAAAAAACTTCGGAAAAACGAAATGTTTTCAGGTTGATAAAATTTTTACCCTCTCGGTATTTTTGGGAATTTTGTAAGACTATTCTTTAATGTCTGTAGGGAATGTCTCTCGGTGTGGGTGGCCGAGGGGGGCGGCATGCCACGGGTGAAACGACTAGGCTATCGTGCGGGCTCTAAAAATTCGAACAGCGAAAATTGGACTTGCCCATGAATAAAGTGCTGATCGTGGATGATCACCCTGTCATTCGTCTTGCGGTACGTATGCTAATGGAACGTCATGGCTACGAAGTCATTGCAGAGACAGATAATGGCGTGGATGCGTTGCAACTTGCCCGTGAGCATATGCCGGATATTGTCATCCTGGATATTGGAATACCGAAACTTGATGGCCTGGAAGTCATTGCGCGTCTGACATCGACAGCAATGCCCATGAAAGTACTGATACTAACTTCCCAGGCGCCTGGGCATTTTTCCATGCGTTGTATGCAATCGGGTGCCGCAGGGTATGTCTGCAAGCAACAGGATCTCACTGAATTACTCAGTGCAATAAAGGCAGTATTGTCGGGCTACAGTTACTTTCCGAATCAGGCCTTGCATACCGTACGTTCCAGTTTGGGGAACGCCAGTGAAGCCGATATGGTGGATCGACTGTCGGGACGGGAGATGATGGTCTTGCAACAATTGGCCCGAGGCAAGACCAACAAGGAGATCGCCGATGGAATGTTCCTCAGCAATAAGACCGTCAGTACTTACAAGACTCGTCTGTTGTTGAAGCTCAATGCTCGCTCCCTGGTCGACCTGATCGAATTGGCTCAACGCAATGGTCTGGTGTGACTGCCTCAGCGTTTGACGAGGCGCGATGACCGGGGGTATCAGGGGTCGGCACTTAGTAAAAAGCCTCCGTTTCGGGAGGCTTTTAGGTGTCATAGATCAAAATCGTAATCGGCCAATTGCTTTTGCAGTCGGCGCTCCTCCAGCAGATTGTCGATGGTACGGCGTTTGCTCAGGTTGGTCTTCGCCACTTCAACCACCGGTTCAGCATCATCAGCCTCAACAGGGGTGAAGTCGTCTTCTACGTCCAATTGCTCTTTGCCAGTGCTCATAGTGTTACTCCAGGCTAAGGCTGCCTTTGGCGCTCCTTATATCGATAAACTCCCGGCGGGTAAAAAAGATTTTTTCAATCGATAAATCAAAAAACCTAATAGCGCCTCAATCGTCCGATGTCTTTTGCTTGTATTCGCACAAGTCTTCGATCCGGCAACTGCCGCAGCGAGGCTTGCGAGCCAGGCAAACGTAACGTCCGTGGAGGATCAGCCAGTGATGGGAATCCAGCAGATATTCCTTCGGTACGAACTTCATCAGTTTTTGCTCAACCTCGACCACATTTTTGCCAGGAGCAATGCCGGTACGATTGCTGACCCGGAAAATATGCGTGTCCACGGCCATGGTCAGCTGACGGAATGCGGTGTTGAGCACCACGTTGGCAGTCTTGCGGCCGACGCCGGGTAACGCTTCCAGCTCTTCACGGGTTTGCGGCACTTCGCCTCCATGACGCTCCATCAGCAAGCGACAGGTCTCGATCACGTTTTTCGCTTTGCTGTTGAACAGGCCGATGGTCTTGATGTATTCCGACAACCCCTCGACACCCAGGGCATAAATCGCCGCCGGTGTATTGGCCACCGGGTAGAGCTTGGCGGTGGCCTTGTTGACACCGACATCGGTCGACTGCGCCGAGAGAATCACGGAGATCAGCAATTCGAACGGCGAGGAGTAGGCCAATTCGGTCTTCGGCTCCGGGTTGTCTTCGTGAAATCGGCGAAAAATTTCCAGACGTTTTGCGGCATTCATGGGCAATGCATATCCTCGAAGGCGGTCAGTGTGAGGGCGTCGAGCGGGTCCAGGCCTGACGTACGGCGATCAGCAGTCCCAGCAGAATGAATCCGCCAGGAGCCAGGGTGGCCAGGCGCAACCCACCGTCGGCGGTCAGTACCCAGCCTTGCCAGTCCGCTTGCGCAGTGCCAGCCAGCCATGGCAGATGGCTGCCGAGTGTCCCGCTGCCGATGAGTTCGCGTAGCAAGCCAAGGCCCGCCATCAACGCGCCGAACAGGCCACACAGGCGCAGGCGATCACGCCAGGCGCTCTGGAAAAAACCGGTGTGTTCCAGCACAACGCATTGCAAGGCAATCAATCCTGCATAGAACCCTGCATGTTGGTGCCATTGCAGCGACCAGACTTGCGCGGCGAGTTCCGTGCAGCTGGTCAGCGTGGCCGCCAGCAGGACGCAGGCAAGCAGATGTGTCGCAGGGATCAGCCGGGATCGCAAGGCGCCCATGCTCACCCCAAAAGCACTGATCACCAAGATGAACATCAGCCACAAACCCACAGCGGTCACCAATGAATCCGTGGCACCAATCAGCGGTGCAAGCATCAGCGAATTCTGCAGTGTCGATGACTTATTCATGTGCGCTGCTCCCGATCAACTGTTGCTGATGTTCGTCGAAATAGCGCAACGCGTCATGGATGGCGTTGATGACTGCTCTCGACGTAATGGTCGCCCCCGCTATTTGATCGAATTGCCCCTGATCCTTTTTCAAGGCCCAGCCATTGTCGGCCGGTTCGGTTCGGGATTTTCCGGAAAAAGCCTGGAGCCAGGCATTGGGCCAGTCAGCGAGTCGACCGCCCAGCCCCGGAGTTTCCGATTGCTTGAGCGTTTTGACGCCCAGCACCTTGCCGTTTGCGCCGATGGCGATCAGCAATTCGATGGAACCCTCGTAACCCAGGGTCTGGCTGCGCAGCAACACAGCGCTGGGCTGGCCTGTCTTGGTCACCAGGTAGCCACCTAGCAGCGTGCTGTTGGCCAACCCAATGTTTCCGAGGGCGAGTGGCTGTTCCAGCGGCTGATTGTCGTAGCTTTCAGCGGGGAGCAGGTCCAGCAGGTTACGACTGTCGATCAGGCGCTGTTCGGCCGCAATGCGCGGCGCGCTGGTGTGCTGCACGAGGTAAGTCGCGCCAATCCCCAGGCCTGCCAGCAACACCAGGATCACAACGCTCGACGCTCGGCTCATGGCGTACCCCGTTCCAGTCTGGAGGCGGCAAACCGCTCCAGCGTCGGCACACAGAGGTTCATCAACAGCACGGCAAAGGCTACGCCGTCCGGATAGCCACCCCAGGTACGAATCAGGTACGTCAGCAGCCCCACGCCCGCGCCGAACAGCAGTCGCGCGCCGGGGCTTTTTGCGCCGGACACCGGTTCCGTGACGATGAAGAATGCACCCAGCATGCTCGCGCCAGTGAGCAGATGAAACAGCGGCGAACCATGGGAGTCGGAGCCCGAGCCGTTCCAGCACAGCAGGCTGATGATGAACAGGCTGGCGAGCATGCCGACCGGCGCATGCCAGCTGAACACCCGTCGTTGCAGCAGAAACGCGCCGCCCGCCAGAAAGGCCAGGTTGACCCATTCCATGCCTCGGCCGCCGAAATGACCGAACGCCGGGTTAGCGGCAAACAGTTCATCCATGGTCAGGCTTTTGTTGATCCGCAGGCTGTCCAGCGCCGTGGCCTGGACCCACGCATCTGGCGTCTGCCCGAGGCTGAACCCGAACACCTGCTGCAAGCCGCCGATCAGGTCCAGCCCATGGGATGACGGCCAGTGGGTCATCTGTTGGGGAAAGGTCACCAGCACCAGGGCGAAGCCCAGCATTGCCGGGTTGAACGGGTTCTTGGCAACGCCGCCATACAGGTGTTTGCCGAACACCATCGCGAACGCCGCGGCACAGACCGTCAGCCACCACGGGCAGTAAGGCGGCAGGGCCAGAGTCAACAGCGTCGCGCTGACCAGTGCACTGCCGTCGCTCAGGGTCGGCTTGAGCGCAAGCTTGCGCAAGCGCAACACGGTCGCTTCAACGGCCAGTGCGGTAACACCCGTCAGAATCAGGTTGATCAACACGCCCCAGCCATACAGCCAGAAAAACACCAGCATTCCCGGCACGGTGGCCAGCAAGACCAGCTTCATGGCTTGCTGAAGTCGCTCGTCGACCGACTCAAGGGGCGGCATAGGCATCCACCTGACGCTCGGCTTCATTCACTGCGAGTTCCAGGGCTTGGATCTGCTCAGCCGACGCTTCGCTGGCTTGGGCTTTCTTGAGTTCGGCGCGGCGCATGGCCAACTGGATCTTTGCCCGATTCAGCTGCGCATTTTTCGCCGGAGCGACAGGCGCCGGGGCTGGCGGTGCGGTACTTTCCAGTTTCGCCAACGCCTGTTCGGCAACCTCGAATTGCTGTTGCAGGACGATCAGTTGCGACTGCTGTTCGAAGGTCGGTGGATGCCCGAACGCCTTGAGTGACTTGTTGAGTTGCGCCCGACTCATCGCCAGATCGATCTTGGCCTTTTTCAATGCAGCATCCGCGTTAGCTGCCTTCTGTGCGCGGACTCGCTCAAGAGCGGTCTGAACCGGATCGAGTGTCGCCACCTCAGTGTGCTGGACGGCGCGCTGGGCTCGGGCCTGACGTTCGGCGATTTTCTGTTCTTCTTCACGACGCAGGCGAGCGTTGCGCTGTTCGAATCGGCGCCGCGCGTGATCGCGCTTGGCCGCCCGAGCGCGTTGTTCCTCAAGGCTGAACGCCAGGCCGCCGACAATCGGCAGCACCGTGGCCAGCGGCAATGGCCGCATTTCGATGCAGTCCACCGGGCACGGCGCTACGCACAGGTCGCACCCGGTGCATTCATCGACGATCACCGTGTGCATCAATTTCGCCGCGCCGACAATGGCATCCACCGGGCAGGCCTGAATGCACTTGGTGCAACCAATACACTCCGCTTCACGAATATAGGCGATCTGCGCCGGGGCTGAACCGCGACTGACGTCCAGTTCCAGCACCGGCACTTTCAACAGTTCGGCCAAGGCGGCGATGGTCTCGCTGCCGCCCGGCGGGCACTTGTTGATCGGTTCGCCACTGGCAATGCCTTCGGCGTACGGCTTGCATCCGGGATGGCCGCACTTACCGCATTGGGTCTGCGGCAAGAGGGCGTCGATGCGTTGAATCAGACTCATGTTTTGATCAGTCCACTGAATCCGAGAAAGGCCACTGCAATCAGTCCGGCGCCGATCAGGTCGATCGGCAGGCCGCGAAAGGGCAGGGGGATATCATTTTCGAGTGTGCGTTGGCGCAAGTCGCTGAACAGACTCAGTACCAACCAGAAACCCAGGCCGGCACCCAGGCTCAGGGCCATGGCGTGGAAGAAGCCTTTGTCGTCCTGAGCGTTGAGCAGCGTCAGGCCGAGTACGCCAGCATTGCCCAGCAGCAGGGGCCAGAGGCCATCGAACGCAAGCTTTGGAAGTAACCGGGATAGCACTTTCAGCAGCGGGCCAATCAGCAGAACGCTTAATGGCAGGAAGACGAAAAGGCGTAGCGACGTCAGCTCCATTGGGACCAGCAACCAACGGTACGCCGAGTAGCCCACCGTGCCGACGATCAGCATCAAACACATTGTCGCAAGGCCCAGTGCGTGGACTTGCCGATGCTCGTTGCCCAGCAGCGGATCGACGCCCAGCGGCCAGTGCAACACGAGGTTGTTGATCAGGGCAGTGCTGATAAGCGTAAGAATAATTTCGGTCATGATCGTGCCGGCAAGAACGGGGCTTTTTAACGGAGCGGTCTAAAAAGCTTAGGCATTATCCGGCAAGGACGGAGGGTGGGCCAGACATGAAAATCCCACAGTCGCAGCAGGTACGACTGTGGGATCGGTTTACAGCAGAGCCTTACTTGATGCGCTGACCTGGTTTGGCGCCGCTGTCAGGGCTGAGCAGGTAGATTTCTTCACCGCCAGGGCCGGCCGCCATCACCATGCCTTCGGAGATGCCGAACTTCATTTTCCGTGGCTTGAGGTTGGCGATCATCATGGTCAGACGACCATTGAGCTTGGACGGATCCGGATAAGCGCTCTTGATCCCGGAGAACACGTTGCGTTGCTCGTCACCGATGTCCAGGGTCAGGCGCAGCAGTTTGTCGGCACCTTCCACGTGTTCGGCCTTGAGGATCAGGGCGACGCGCAGGTCGACAGCGGCAAAGGCATCGAACTCGATTTCCGGCGACAGCGGATCCTTGGCCAGTTCGCCATTGCCGGCAGGTGCAGCGTCGCCGGTGTCGGTAGCGCTGGCGGTCAGGTCTTCTTTCGAGGCGTCGCTCATGGCTTGCACTTTCACCGGGTCGATACGGGTCATCAGCGGTTTGAACTCGTTCAGCTGATGGTTGCTGAGCAAGGTGGCGTGGTCGTTCCAGGTCAGCGGCGCGACGTTCAGGAACGCCTCGGCGTCGGCGGCCAGCAGCGGCAGCACCGGCTTGAGGAAGATCACCAGCTGGCGGAACAGGTTCACACCCAGGGCGCAGATGGCCTGGACTTCGTCTTGCTTGCCTTCCTGTTTGTTCAGCGACCAAGGCGCCTTGTCGGCGATCCAGGCATTGGCACGGTCGGCCAGGCCCATGATCTCGCGCATGGCACGGGCGAAGTCGCGAGCCTCGTAGGCTTCGGCGATGCTCGGCGCTGCGGCCAGGAACGCTTCGGTCAGTTCCGGCGCGGCATTACCCGCCACCAATACACCGGCGTTGCCTTTATGGATGAAACCGGCGCAACGGCTGGCGATGTTGACGACTTTGCCGACCAGGTCCGAGTTGACCTTCTGCACGAAGTCTTCAAGGTTCAGGTCGAGGTCGTCGACGCCACGGCTCAGCTTCGCCGCGTAGTAGTAGCGCAGGTATTCCGGCGACAGGTGGTCGAGATAGGTCCGGGCCTTGATGAAGGTACCGCGGGATTTGGACATTTTCTGACCGTTGACGGTCAGGTAACCGTGCACGTTGATGCCGGTCGGTTTACGGAAACCGGCGCCTTCGAGCATGGCTGGCCAGAACAGGGCGTGGAAGTTGACGATGTCCTTGCCGATGAAATGGTACAGCTCGGCGGTGGAATCCTTGCCCCAGAACGCGTCGAAATCAAGTGTAGGCGTGCGGTCGCAGAGGTTCTTGAAGCTGGCCATGTAGCCGATCGGCGCGTCCAGCCAGACATAGAAGTATTTGCCTGGCTCGTCAGGGATTTCGAAACCGAAGTACGGCGCATCGCGGGAGATGTCCCACTGTTGCAGGCCGGCGTCCAGCCATTCGGCGATCTTGTTCGCCACGGCCTCTTGCAGGGTGCCGCTGCGGGTCCAGGCTTGCAGCATTTCCTGGAAGTCCGGCAGCTTGAAGAAGAAGTGCTGGGAATCCTTGAGCACCGGAGTGGCGCCAGAGATCGCCGACTTCGGATCCTTCAGGTCGGTTGGCGCGTAAGTCGCACCGCATTTTTCGCAGTTGTCGCCGTACTGGTCTTCGGTGCCGCATTTCGGGCAGGTGCCCTTGATGAAGCGGTCGGCCAGGAACATTTTCTTTTCCGGGTCGAAGTACTGAGTGATCGAACGCTGGGCGATATGCCCGGCGTCGCGCAGCTTCAGGTAGATCTGGCTCGACAGCTCACGGTTTTCTTCGGCGTGAGTGGAGTGGAAGTTGTCGAAGTCCACCAGGAACTCGGCAAAGTCGGCGCTGTGTTCAGCCTGGACGTTGGCGATCAGTTGTTCCGGGGTGATGCCTTCCTTTTCCGCGCGCAGCATGATGGCCGAACCGTGGGCGTCGTCGGCGCAGACATAAATGCATTGATTGCCGCGGTGCTTCTGGAAGCGCACCCACATATCGGTCTGGATGTATTCCAGCATGTGGCCAAGATGGATCGAACCATTGGCATAGGGCAGGGCGCTGGTGACGAGGATCTTGCGTGGCTCGGACATGGGGCTCGGCTACTTGATGAAACGGAGGTCGGCCACTATAAAGCGCCGGCGCATATTTTTCACCCCCGCTACCGGCACCGCGGACCTTTGTAGCAGCTGCCGAACGCAGGCTTCGCCAGCTGCTACAGGTAGCATTTGACCATGGGTTGTTTGTCACATCCTGAAAGCATGCCGTCCGGACTATAGAACAGGTACGATACCCGCCTGATTTTCCAGTCTTGCTATCGGAGTTGCCCATGAGCGCCGTCAATCGCGCAGCGGTGGAAGCCGTCCTTCGCCAATACACCGACCCTTACCTGAACCAGGACCCGGTCAGCGCCGGGTGCGTACGCGGCATCGACATTCAGGGTGATCGCGTCAGCGTCCAGCTGGAGCTGGGTTACGCCGCCGGTCTGTTCAAGAGTGGCTGGGCGCAGTTGCTGCAAATGGCCATTGAAGGGCTGGACGGCGTGACCGTCGCCCGCGTCGAGATCACCAGTGTCATTGCCGCGCACAAGGCTCAAGCGCAGATCCCGGGGCTGGCCAACGTCAAGAACGTGGTGGCCGTGGCGTCCGGCAAGGGCGGTGTGGGTAAATCCACCACCGCCGCCAACCTGGCCCTGGCCCTGGCCCGCGAAGGCGCCAAGGTCGGAATTCTCGACGCGGACATTTACGGACCGAGCCAGGGCATCATGTTCGGCATCCCCGAAGGCACCCGACCGAAGGTCAAGGATCAGAAGTGGTTTATTCCGATCGAGTCCCATGGTGTCGAAGTCATGTCCATGGCGTTCCTGACCGACGACAACACGCCGATGGTCTGGCGCGGACCGATGGTTTCCGGCGCCTTGTTGCAACTCGTCACTCAGACCGCCTGGGGCGACCTGGATTACCTGGTCATCGACATGCCGCCAGGCACCGGCGACATCCAGCTGACTCTGGCGCAGAAAGTCCCGGTGGCCGGCGCGGTGATCGTTACCACGCCACAAGATCTGGCATTGCTGGACGCACGCAAGGGCGTGGAGATGTTCCGCAAGGTCAACATCCCGGTGCTGGGCGTGGTGGAAAACATGGCCGTGCACATCTGCTCCAACTGCGGGCATGCAGAGCATCTGTTCGGTGAGGGCGGTGGTGTGAAACTGGCCAACCAGTACGGCGTCGAGCTGCTGGCTTCGTTGCCGCTGGCGATGGCCATCCGCGAACAGGCCGACGGCGGCAAGCCAACGGTGATCGCCGAGCCTGACAGTCCGATTGCGATGGTTTACCAGGAACTGGCCCGCCATGTCGGCGCACGAATCGTGTTGCAGGAAGCGGCGACACCGGCCATGCCGAACATCACGATCAGCGACGATTGATTCGCTGAAAAAAGATCGCAGCCTCGCTTCGCTCGACAGCTCCTACAGGTATTAAGCCAATCCATGTAGGAGCTGTCGAGCGAAGCGAGGCTGCGATCTTTTGATCTTGCTTTAAATCCGTAACCCGCCATCCAACTCGATAATCCGCCCGTTGTAGTAGTCGTTTTCGAAAATGTAGACCGCTGAATGGGCGATCTCTTCAGGCGTGCCCATGCGCTTGAGTGGAATCGCGGACGTTATCTTCTCCAGCGCCTCAGGCTTCATGCTCAGCGTCATTTCGGTTTCGATAAAGCCCGGTGCAATGGCTGCCACACGAATACCGTAGCGTGCCAATTCCTTGGCCCAGGTCACGGTCGCCGCAGCGACACCGGCCTTGGCGGCGGAGTAGTTGGTCTGGCCGGCGTTGCCGGCACGGGAGATCGACGAGATATTAATGATCGCGCCGCTGTTGTTCAGCTCGATCATTTTGGCCGCGACTTCACGGGTGCACAGGAATACGCCGGTGAGGTTGACGTCGATGACCGACTGCCACTGGGCCAGGCTCATTTTGGTCATCTCGCCGTCCTTGACCTTGATCAGCAAGCCATCGCGCAGGATCCCCGCGTTGTTGATCAGGCCATGGATCGCGCCGAAGTCTTCGGCCACCTGGGCGACCATGTGCGTCACTTGCTCTTCATTGGCGACATTGCACAGATAAGCGCGAGCCTCGACGCCTTTAGCCGTGCAAGCGGCGACGGTGTCGTCGAGCTTTTCCTGGTTCAGGTCCACCAGCGCCAGCTTCGCGCCTTTACCGGCGAAATACTCAGCCATGGAACGGCCTAAACCCTGGCAACCGCCGGTGATAATGATTACTTTGTCAGTGAGTTTCATTCGCATGCCCCAATAGCAGATCAGAGGAGTGATTTCCTTTCAGAGAGTAGCCTCTCGATCTGCACCTGATGCGGCCTGGCTGCACATGAGAACTGCCCCGATGGCGTACTGGAACTTATCCCCAGGCGCCTGTCCGTTTTTTCGACGGATTCTATATAAGGAGTCATAAATTGAGCGTTGAAGCGGCCAAGAATGCCCGAGAATTGCTTCTCAAGGAATACCGTGGAGTACTCTCGACACACTCCAAGGCGATGCCCGGTTTCCCGTTTGGCTCCGTGGTTCCGTACTGTCTGGATGAGCAGGGCCGGCCGCTGATCCTTATCAGCCGCATCGCCCAGCACACGCATAACCTGCAGAAGGATCCAAAATGCTCACTGTTTGTGGGTGAGCGCGGGGCCGAAGACGTACAAGCCGTTGGTCGCCTGACCTACCTCGCCGAAGCGGAAAAGCTCGAGGACGACACCGCCATCGAAGCGGCGGCTGAGCGTTACTACCGCTATTTCCCGGATTCGCAGAGCTACCACAAGGCCCACGATTTCGATTTCTGGGTGCTCAAACCGGTACGTCACCGTTACATCGGCGGCTTCGGTGCGATTCACTGGGTCGATCAGTTAACGCTGGCCAACCCGTTTGCCGGCAAGGCCGAAGCGAGCATGGTCGAGCACATGAATGCCGATCACGCCAAAGCCATCGCCCACTACGTCGAGCTGGCGGGCCTGCCGAAAACCGAACCGGCACAACTGGCGGGTATCGACACCGAAGGCATGCACCTGCGCATTGGTCAGGGGCTCTATTGGTTGCCGTTTCAAGCGCCGTGTAATACGCCGACACAAGTGCGCGAAGCCTTGGTTTTCCTGGCTCACGCCGAACATTGGCCGAAAAATGAAGTGGCCGACGCTTGAATTCACGAATCGGCGACGTCATCTAGGGAAGACTGGCAAGGCATTCTTGCGTTGAGGAACCATTTGATGCGCCCTTTTTTATTGCTCTTTGTACTGTTCCCGGTGTTGGAGCTGTTCGTATTCGTCAAGGTCAGCGGGGCGATCGGGTTTTTCCCGGCCCTGCTGCTGGTCATTCTCGGCTCGATGCTCGGCGTGTTCGTGCTGCGTATCGCTGGTCTGGCAACCGCATTGCGTGCTCGTGAAAGCCTGAACCGGGGCGAGTTGCCGGCCCAGACCATGCTCGAAGGCTTGATGCTGGCGCTGGCGGGTGGTCTGTTGATCCTGCCGGGCTTCGTCACTGACGTGCTGGGTCTGATCATGTTGCTGCCGATCTCTCGTCGACTGTTGGCCAATAAAATGCGCCAGCGTGCCGAAGAAGCGGCGATCCGTCAGCGTGCGTTCGCCGACGACCTGCAACCACGTGGCGGTCCTGCTCCGCAGCAGCCGCTGGGGCGTGAGCCCAATGTGATCGAAGGCGAGTTCGAACACCGCGACTCCAAGTAAATCGTTTCACCTGCACGGCACCTTCGGGTGCCGTGTTCGTTTTCGGGGCGTCAATGTAAAAAATTTCGATCCCCGCCCTTGTAATAAGCTTATGCGCCCTTATGTAACGGTCACCGCAAGGTTTCTGGCGATTACGCCAGACAGACTTCCGCGGTTCGCTCGACGAACCGCACCCGGCACCGCCGGATTTGTTAAACCCGCCGGGAATACACCGGCCGATGAAAACCACAATTAGGAGAGATCGACAATGAAGCTTCGTCCTCTGCATGACCGCGTCGTCATCCGTCGCAGCGAAGAAGAAAAGAAAACCGCTGGCGGTATCGTCCTGCCAGGTTCGGCTGCTGAAAAAGCCAACAGCGGCGAGATCCTCGCTGTCGGTACCGGCCGCGTGCTGGACAACGGTGAAGTGCGTGCACTGGCCGTTAAAGTGGGTGACAAGGTTGTGTTCGGCCCGTACTCCGGCAGCAACACCGTGAAAGTCGACGGCGAAGACCTGTTGGTAATGAGCGAGAACGAAATCCTCGCTGTTATCGAAGGCTGATTCCCCGCTCATTTTCCCGCTACTACAAAGTATTTAAGGAATATCGATCATGGCTGCTAAAGAAGTTAAATTCGGCGATTCCGCCCGCAAGAAAATGCTCGCCGGTGTCAACGTCCTGGCTGACGCAGTAAAAGCGACCCTGGGCCCTAAAGGCCGTAACGTGATCATCGAGAAGAGCTTCGGCGCTCCGACCATCACCAAGGACGGCGTGTCCGTTGCCAAAGAAATCGAGCTGAAAGATCGCTTCGAAAACATGGGCGCGCAGCTGGTCAAAGACGTTGCCTCCCGTGCCAACGATGACGCAGGCGACGGCACCACCACCGCTACCGTTCTGGCTCAATCGATCGTCAACGAAGGCCTGAAAGCCGTCGCTGCCGGCATGAACCCGATGGACCTGAAGCGCGGCATCGACAAAGCGACCATCGCTATCGTCAAAGAGCTGAAAGCCCTGTCCAAGCCTTGCGCTGACACCAAGGCCATCGCTCAGGTCGGCACCATCTCGGCCAACTCCGACAGCTCCATCGGCGACATCATTGCCGAAGCCATGGAAAAAGTCGGTAAAGAAGGCGTGATCACCGTTGAAGAAGGCTCGGGCCTGGAAAACGAACTGTCGGTTGTTGAAGGCATGCAGTTCGACCGTGGCTACCTGTCCCCGTACTTCGTCAACAAGCCAGAGACCATGACTGCCGAGCTGGACGGTCCGCTGATCCTGCTGGTCGACAAAAAGATCTCGAACATCCGCGAAATGCTGCCAGTACTGGAAGCCGTTGCCAAAGCCGGCCGTCCACTGCTGATCGTGGCCGAAGACGTTGAAGGCGAAGCCCTGGCGACTCTGGTTGTGAACAACATGCGTGGCATCGTTAAAGTCGCAGCCGTCAAGGCTCCAGGCTTTGGCGACCGTCGCAAGGCCATGCTGCAGGACATCGCTGTTCTGACTGGCGGTACCGTTATCTCCGAAGAGATCGGTCTGAGCCTGGAAAGCACTACCCTGGAACACCTGGGTAATGCCAAGCGCGTGATCCTGTCCAAAGAAAACACCACCGTGATCGACGGTGCCGGCGTTGAGGCTGACATCCAGGCTCGCGTTCTGCAGATCCGTCAGCAAGTGGCCGACACTTCGTCCGACTACGACCGTGAAAAACTGCAAGAGCGTCTGGCCAAGCTGTCCGGCGGCGTTGCAGTGATCAAGGTTGGCGCTGGTTCCGAAGTTGAAATGAAAGAGAAGAAAGCCCGCGTTGAAGACGCCCTGCACGCTACCCGTGCAGCCGTTGAAGAAGGCGTGGTACCTGGCGGCGGCGTAGCACTGGTTCGCGCTCTGCAGGCAATCTCCGAGCTGAAAGGCGACAACGATGACCAGAATGTTGGCATCCAGTTGCTGCGTCGCGCTGTTGAAGCGCCACTGCGTCAGATCGTTGCCAACTCCGGCGACGAGCCAAGCGTAGTGGTCGACAAGGTCAAGCAGGGTTCGGGTAACTACGGTTACAACGCTGCTACCGGCGAATACGGTGACATGATCGAAATGGGTATCCTGGACCCGGCTAAAGTGACTCGTTCGGCTCTGCAAGCGGCTTCGTCGATTGCCAGCCTGATGATCACCACCGAAGCCATGATCGCTGAGATCAAGGAAGACGGTCCAGCTGGCGGCGGCATGCCAGACATGGGCGGTATGGGCGGCATGGGCGGCATGATGTAAGCCAGCCTTACCCCGTACGAAAAAACCCCGCCTGCGATAAGCAGGCGGGGTTTTTTATTGCCCGGAGTTTTGATAGTCACATCAGTCAATGTGGGAGCGGGCTTGCTCGCGAAGGCGGTAGATCAGTCAACTTATGTGTTGAATGGAACACCGCTTTCGCGAGCAAGCCCGCTCCCACATTTTTGATCTGTGTTTCAGGCGCTGGCCGGTTGTGCTTCGGACTCTCGCTCAGCCTTGGAAGCCGGGCGATAAAGGATGTAGTAATACGCCCCCAGACAAATCAGCCAGCAGAAAATCGCCGTCCACACGTTGTGCGAAAAGAAGTGTGCGCCCTGCATCATCCGGCTGATGGAAAACACCGTGCCCAGCGCGAAAGCGAACACAAACGCCTTGCGCGCCAGGCGCGGACGACGGTCGCGCAGGACAAAGAACAGCGCAAACAGTGTGAAACCGGTTGCCGCATGACCGCCGGGCCAGCAACGGCCCGGTTTATCGGTGTGCGGGCGAGGGCTGAGCAGTTCGCTATAGGTTTCGTGACCACCGAACTGCTCAAGGCTCCACGGGCATTGAACGGCCGTCACCGCTTTGACTGGCGTGACAAAGGAGGTCGCCAGCGCCAGAGACAGCACCAGACAGCCCAGTTCCCGTTTGATCGGTTTGAGACTGTCCATGAAAAAGGAGGCGATGAAACCAAAGATGGCCAACACCGAGAAGGCGATGACCACTTGCTTGGCGCGGTCATGCAGGATGTCTTCCAGGAAGTAACTGTGCCGCCCGATGAAATCCCCCGTGACCGGGTCATAGAACAGCTTGGCAAGGTCCATGTCCAGGGACGTCAGTTCGAGCAGCACCAGAATGATCGCCGCGATGGCGGGAACGCCCAGGCATACCCAGAAATTCAGCGGGAGGGAGGCGGGACGGACAGCAGTTGATGACATGGTGGATCCTGAACTAAGGAAAAAGCCCCGGGGCATCAGCCCGGGGCGATTCGATTAACGTTCGCTGACCTGGTCGGTGCCCTCCATGGGCGCCCTCCAGCCAAGCAGCTGTTGCTTGAAGCCATAACTGGCGGTTTGGTAATAGGTGATAGCGCGGGCAATCAATGGGTCGCTGGCGGTGGCCCGGGACTCGCGGCTCTCGGTCAGTGCTTCATCATGACGGCGCAGCCCTTGGCGAGGGCTCAGGATCGCCAAATCCTTGCCGTCGAACAAGCCCAGATGCTGGTAATTGCCAACGACCACGCGGGGCGGCAGTGGATTGTCCTGCAGCAGGTTACGGCCGAAGAAGGTTGATTGATAATCCAGATTCAGCAACCCCAGCAAGGTCGGCGCCAGGTCGATCTGGCTGGCAAGCTGCGCGGTTTCCCGTGCGTGGATCAGCTTCGGTGCATAGATGAACAGCGGAATCTGATAGTTTTTGATCGGCAAGTCTTCCATGCCGGCGCTGCCAGCCGTGTGGTCGGCGACGAAGACGAAGATTGTATTGTCAAACCACGGCTTCTGGCGCGCCTGATCGAGGAACTGACCAATGGCATAGTCGGTGTACTTCACCGCGCCGTCGCGACCGTTGCCGGATTTGATGTCGATCCGGTTGTCCGGGTAGGTATAAGGACGATGATTGGAGGTGGTCATCAGTTGCAGCAGAAACGGCTGCTGTTTCGCATAGTCAGCGTCGGCCAGTTTGAGGGTCTGCCTGTACAGGTCTTCGTCAGCCATGCCCCAGGCATTTTTGAAATGGATCTCTGATTCATCGACGCTGCTCTGGTCCACCACACGGTAACCGTTGCCACTGAAGAACGCGTTCATATTGTCGAAGTAACCGCGTCCGCCATAGACGAATACGCTGTCGTAACCCACGGCGCTGAGTTGCTGGCCGAGGCTGGCGAAACCGCTTTCACGGCCCACACGCTTGACGATCGAACGCCCCGGGGTTGGCGGGATCGCCAGGGTAATGGCCTCAAGGCCGCGATCGGTGCGGGTGCCGGTGGCATAGAAGTTGTTGA
Source organism: Pseudomonas sp. GL-B-26 (assembly GCF_019947405.1). Taxonomy (NCBI): domain Bacteria; kingdom Pseudomonadati; phylum Pseudomonadota; class Gammaproteobacteria; order Pseudomonadales; family Pseudomonadaceae; genus Pseudomonas; species Pseudomonas sp. GL-B-26. The sequence goes on from NZ_JAGYGJ010000006.1 coordinate 43,708, forward strand.
AATACAGACTCTGCTTGCGCAAGGCATCGAGGTTGGGTGTCAGGTTGCGGTTGTCACCGTTACTGCCCATGTACTTGGCGCTGAAGCTTTCAATCGTCACCAGCACAATGTTGGGTTTGCGCGCAGTGCCCGGGTTGTCGATCATCCGGCGAATGTCCTGCGGATCCTCGCCGATGAAACGTGCGTTGGGTTCGTTCAATTCGGCACGAATCTGCTGAGCAACGATTGCCGGCGGCAGGCTGCTGTAGAACTGCGGGTAATCCAGTTCGTTGTTACGGAATGCTGCAAAGAACTGATAGGGCCCATTGCTCGCCAGTTCGTTCTGATAGGCATTACCGCCCTGGGCGCGCGGCGAATCCTGGCTGAGCAGTTGCAAGCTCAGGCCTGCGACAATCAACAGGCCCAGCGCATTCAGCAGGCGCCCGCGCAATGGCGGCAACGGTGCGTCCAGCGCGGCATTGAAAGGTTTGCGCAACGCAAAGCTCAGGGTGACGGCCAACACGGCAAGGATGCTCAGCAGCGTACCGATCGGATAAGACTCCAACAGGTTGTTCAACACTTCGTCGGAGTACACCAGGTAATCGACGGCGATGAAATTGAATCGCACACCAAACTCATCCCAGAACAGCCATTCGGCCACGGAAGTGAACAGCATGGCGAACAGGCTGACGGTCAGCAGCCCCTGAAGGAACCAGCGATGGCCGCGGCGGCGCCACAAGGCCGGTGGGCAGAGCAGCAAGTAGAGGCCCATCGGCAGCGCTGCGTAGGCAATGAAGCCCAGGTCGTAAAGCAGGCCGATGCCAAACACCGACAGAAATCCGCTACCGGCCTCGTCCAGATGGGTGAGCAGCAACACCGTGCGGGTCAGCAAGAAAATGACCAGCCATGTGCCGGTCACGAGCAGGAGAAAGCGCATTGGCGCGGTCTTGAAGAGGTCCATTGTTTGTACATTCCTTAACAACAATTGCGTGGGATTCTCGCCCCACCCCTGTAGTCGGCTTGTGAATCGATAGTGAAAAACGTGTTAACTCTATCATTTGGTTGAGCGGATTGATTCCAGGCACCGTAACCCTAGCCCTGAGTCACACTTGGCCTTAAGCTGCGCGGGCCAAGACGGCCGTTACTGTGTACGCAGGAGATACCCATGCGAATTCTATTGGTTGAAGACAACCGCGATATCCTGGCCAATCTGGCCGATTACCTGGGGCTCAAGGGTTATACCGTGGATTGCGCGCAGGACGGTTTGTCAGGCTTGCACTTGGCGGCTACTGAGCATTACGACTTGATCGTGCTCGACATCATGTTGCCTGGCATCGACGGTTACACCCTCTGCAAACGCCTGCGCGAAGACGCGCGCCGCGACACGCCGGTGATCATGCTCACCGCTCGCGATCAATTGGACGACCGGCTGCAAGGCTTTAAATCCGGCGCCGATGACTACCTGATCAAACCCTTTGCCCTGTCTGAATTGGCGGCGCGAATCGAGGCGGTCATGCGTCGCACCCAGGGTGGCGGTCGCCGTACGTTGCAGGTCGGCGATCTGAACTACGACCTCGACACCCTGGAAGTCACCCGCGAAGGTCGTCTGCTCAAACTCAACCCGGTGGGCCTGAAGTTGCTGGCCGTGCTGATGCAGAAAAGTCCGCATGTGCTGCGCCGGGAAATTCTCGAAGAGGCTCTGTGGGGTGACGACTGCCCGGACAGCGACAGCCTGCGCAGCCACGTCCATCAATTGCGCCAGGTGATCGACAAGCCGTTCGCCAAACCGTTGCTGCAAACCGTGCACGGTGTGGGTTATCGCTTGGCCGAGGGCCGAGATGGAGTTTAAACAGAGCCTTGCTCAACGGATCATCATCGCCTTTGCGCTGATGAGCGCACTGGTCGCGGGAACCTTTGCCATGGGTATTGTGGCGACCGTGCACCTGGTGGAAGAAAAACTGATTTCGGCAGGTCTGGGGGGCGATTTACAACGGCTGTTGCTGATGGACAGTGTCACGGACTGGAGCCATCGTCCCGAGCCGGATCAGCTGTTCTATTTCAGTGGCGGGCCGGGCGATTTTCAGTTGCCCAAGGATTTACGCCATCTGGAGTCGGGTTTTCACGAAGTGTTTCGCGAACATCTGTCGTATCACGCGATGGTCGAAGTCGTCGACGGCCGGCGTTATGTGCTGTTGCAGGATCAGAGCGATTTCGAAGAGCGTGAACGGGTGCTGTTTGCCGTAGTGCTGGTGGGCTTCGTTCTGAGTCTGGCATTGGCGGTGTTTCTCGGCTGGGTACTGGCGCGCAAAGTGATGGCGCCCGTGGTGCGACTGGCCCGACAGGTCCGTCACCGTGATCAATTGTTAGGTATGGCGCCACCGCTGGCGCCGGATTACGCGGCCGATGAGGTGGGCGAATTGGCCGTGGCCTTCGACGCCACCCTCGGGCGCTTGCGCCAGGCGTTGACCCGCGAACGGTTGTTCACCAGCGACGTCAGCCATGAGCTGCGCACGCCATTGATGGTGCTGGCCAGTTCCTGCGAGCTGCTGCTGGAAAACCCCGGTATCGATCAGCGTGGACGTGCTCAGGTCGAGCGAATCGCCCGCGCCTGTGAAGAAATGCGCGAGCTGGTGCAAACCTTTCTGATGTTGGCCCGCGCACAACGTGAAGACGCCAGCATGTCGCCCCAGCAGACCCTGAACCAGGTCGCCGATGGACTGCTCAATCTGTGGCGCGAGCCGATCGAGTCCAAGGGGCTGGCGCTGATCTTTGAACCGGGCAATCCGGCCGACACTTGCTACAACGCAACCCTTATGCACGCGGTCATGGGCAACCTGCTGCGTAATGCGCTGCATTACACCGAGCGCGGCTTTATTCGCCTGACGCTGACGGCCACCGGTTTCATCGTCGAAGACAGCGGCGTGGGCATTCCCGAGGAAAAACGCGAGGCGATGTTCGAGCCCTTCGTGCGTGGCAGCGAGAAACGCGGCGAAGGCCTGGGACTGGGGCTGTCGCTGGTGCAACGAATCTGTGAAAACCAGGGTTGGAGCGTCAGCCTGACGAATATGGAGCCCAACGGTTGTCGTTTTCAGGTGGAGTTGTCATCGAATAACTGATCGCCTGATTGAAGCGCAGTAACCCGGTGCAATCGTTTTCGTCTGTAAATCCTCGAAATGATTCGGGCTTTTACATCACATTTTTTTCACAAGGGCATGACCTGACGCTGACACGGCGCTACCTATCTTGGGGGCCATCAGCAGCTCAGGAGACCATTGATAATGGACGGCCCGATCAAACTTGATTTTTCCGAAAAATACGACGATCAACACGCTCAACGATACCTGCGCAAACACCAGGATGGCCTTGGCCGCCGCCTGTCTCACTGGCGTGACGAGCAACTGGCGCGCAAGGCGTTGTCACTGGCCGGTGAGCCGGGGCTGATCCTCGATTTGCCCTGTGGTGCTGGACGTTTCTGGCCATTGCTGGCGGAAAAAACCAATCGTGCGATCATCGGGGCCGACAACTCTGAATCCATGCTGAAGATTGCCATGCAGGCGCAACCTGCCGAGGTGGTGAAACGGGTACAACCCTTGCACACTTCTGCATTCGACATCGCCTTGCCTGATAACGCCGTCGACAGCATTTTTTGCATGCGTTTGCTCCATCACATCGGTGAAGCCGAGCATCGACTGGCTATTTTGCGTGAATTCGAGCGAGTAACGCGTGATAGCGTGATCCTTTCTCTGTGGGTGGACGGCAATTTCAAGGCGTGGAAACGCAAACGCGCCGAGAAAACCCGTGAGCAGGAAGGTTACCAAAATCGATTTGTGTTACCGGCTGCTACGGTTGAAAAGGAATTTGAGCAGGCGGGTTTTCGTATCCAGGAACAACTGGACTTTTTACCGCTCTATGCCATGTGGCGGGTCTACGTATTACGCAAGAGGTAACAGAATGGCAGTGCAATGTGCAGCAGAAACGGAAGTCACTCCCCAGGACCGCTTCGATTATTTTTGGAATCAGCGCGGTGAATGGGTAGAAGAACCCAACGCCCGTCGCGGTGGAGAAAGCGGTGTGCAGCGCGTCGTGAGCGGCAATGGACAGCTGCTGTACGTTAAACGTCAATCCGGGCATATCCATCGCAGCTTGCTGCACCCGTTCGGTCGGCCGACGGTATTGCGCGAGCGCGATGCGCTCATCGGCCTGAACCTGCTCAACGTTTGCGTTCCAGAAATCGTTTTCTGCGGTGCACAGCGCGATCCGGTGCATAAATGGCGCGCATTGCTGATCACCAAGGCGCTGGACGGCTTCGAGGAAATCGAACACTGGTACGCTGGCGGCGGTCGTGAGCGTCACGGTGAGGCCGTGCATGATCGAGTGTTGAAGGAACTGGCCGACAACCTGGCCCGGATGCACAAGGGCCGCTGGCAGCACAGCTGCCTTTACGCCAAGCACGTATTCGTACGCGTTACCGATGAAGGCGAGGCTGCCAAAGTTGAAGTGGCCTTGATCGATCTGGAGAAATGTCGGCAGCGTTTGACCGCACGGCAAGCGGCGATTCATGACATGAAGCAACTGCGTCGCCACTCGTCGTTCAGCACGACGGACTGGCAAAAACTCGTCTATTTTTATGAGACGGCGTTTGGCAGCGCTATCAAGGGTTTATAGCAATGAAACTCGAAATTGCACGAGGTGTATTTTTAATAGGAGCCTTGGCAGTTGCTTCACTGGCGGTGGCGGCATGGGAGCAGCCCCGCCCGCAGGTCCTCAGTTCCGTGAGCGGCGACGCGCATTGTCCATTGCCACGAGTTGCCAAGGCATCCGTGGCACCCCGCCCCGATCATGATTTATTGCTGTTCATGTTCGGACTTTCTCAAGGACTGAGGCCGCAAAGTTGAACAGATTGAAGCCCAAATAAAAGGCCTCGCTAATGCGAGGCCTTTTATTTGATTTTAGGGTTTGTCGGGTTTAGCCAGCAACGTGTAAACACACGGCAGCACAAACAACGTAAACAACGTTCCGATCGACATCCCCGTGGCGATCACCATGCCGATGTCGAACCGGCTGACGGCGCCCGCCCCCGTGGCGATGATCAACGGCACCATGCCGAACACCATTGCAGCAGTGGTCATCAACACCGGACGCAGACGAATGGCCGCCGCTTCCTCCACGGCCTCGCGCGGCGTCAGGCCTTTGTCCTTGCGTAACTGGTTGGCAAATTCGACGATCAGGATTCCGTGCTTGCTGATCAGCCCGATCAACGTCACCAGGCCGACCTGAGTGTAGATATTCATGCTCGACCAGCCCAGGAACAGCGGGATCAACGCGCCACAGATCGATAGCGGCACGGTCACCAGAATCACCAGCGGATCGCGGAAGCTTTCGAACTGAGCGGCCAGTACCAGGAAAATGATCGCCAGTGCCAGGGCGAAGGTGACCCACAGCGCACTGCCTTCCTGGACGTATTGCCGTGATGCGCCGGCATAGTCGAAGGCATAACCCACCGGGGCCTCTTCCCGGGCGATCTGGCGCACGGTGTCGATGGCTTCACCCATGCTGACCAGCGGCACCCCGGACAGGATGGCCGAGTTGAGCTGCTGGAACTGGTTCAACTGCCGTGGACGCGCCCGATCGGTCACGGTGATCAGGGTCGACAGGGCCAGCAGTTGGCCTTGGGTGTTCCTCACGTAATAGTTGTTCAGCCAATCAGGGTTATCCCGGAAGGGCCGTTCGACCTGCGCGATGACTTTGTAGCTGCGACCTTCAATGGTGAAACGGTTGATCTCGGCCTCACCCAGCAATGTCGCGAGCGTCCCGCCCAGGTCCTGCATGGAAACACCCATCTGCGCGGCCTTGGCGCGATCGATATCCACCACCACTTCAGGTTTGTCGAACGCCAGGTCAACGTCGACGAAGGCGAACTTGCCGGACTCCATTGCCCGCTTTTTCACCCGGTCGGTCACTTGCAGCAGCGACTCGTAATCGTTGGCTGAGTTGATGACGAACTGAAACGGCAGCCCCTCGCCGGTACCGGGCAGGGAAGGCAGGTTGAAGCCGAAAATCTGCAGCCCGGAAATGCTCTCCAGTTTGGCCTGCACCTCGGGCAGGATCTGCATTTGCGTGCGGCTGCGTTCGTTCCACGGCTTGAGCAGGAAGCCGCCGATCCCCGATTGCACGCCGTTGAAGCCGTTGATCTGAAACGACGAGTAATACTCGGGAAACGTCTTGAAGATCGTGACGAACTCGTCGGTGTAGGTGCTCAGGTAGTCGAGGTTGGCCGGTTGCGGGGCGTTGGCCATCATGAAAATGATGCCCTGGTCCTCGTCCGGCGCCAGTTCCGACTTGGTGAACTTGAGCAGCACGGGAATCAGGCACAGCACGATTACCGCGAACACCAGCACCACCGGCCGGGTGTTGAGGGTGCCGTGGAGCATGCTTTGGTAACGGCGCTTGAGGCCTTCGAAAATCAGGTCCAGACGATGGGCCAGACCGCTGGGATTTTCGTCGTGACGCAGCAGGAAGGCGCACATCATCGGCGACAGGGTCAGGGCGACGATGCCGGAGATCACCACCGCGCCGGCCAGGGTCAGGGCGAACTCCTTGAACAGCGCCCCCGTGAGCCCCGTCAGGAAGCCGATCGGCGCATAGACCGCCGCCAGCGTGATAGTCATCGAGACCACCGGCATGGCGATTTCCCGGGCGCCTTCGATGGCTGCATCCAGCGGTGTCTTGCCTTCTTCGATGTGCCGGTGGATGTTTTCCACCACCACAATGGCGTCGTCCACCACCAGGCCGATGGCCAATACCATCGCCAGCAACGTCAGCAGGTTGATCGAGTAGCCCATCATCTGCATGAAGAACATCACGCCGATCATCGACAGCGGGATGGTGACCACCGGGATCACCACCGAGCGCAGCGCGCCGAGAAACAGGAACACCACCACGATGACGATCAGCACCGCTTCGAACAATGTTTTGATCACCTCGTTGATCGAGGCCTGGATAAACAGCGTGGCGTCGTAGGCGATTTCACCTTTGAGGTTCGGCGGCAGCTGGGCTTCCAGGTCCGGCATGATCTTGCGCACTTCCTTGATCACGTCCAGCGGGTTGGCGCCGGGCGTGGCCTTGATGCCGATGTACACCGAAGGGGTGCCGCCGAAGGAGCTGATCGAGTTGTAGTTTTCCGCACCCATTTCAACCCGCGCTACATCGCTGAGCAGCACGCGACTGTCGCCCTCGACCTTGAGCGGAATCGCGGCAAAGGCTTCGGCGGACTTGAGCTCGGTATTGGCGTTGATGCTGGTAACGACGTACTCGCCTTTCACTTCGCCGGCGGCGGAGAGGAAGTTGTACTTGCGCACTGCATCGGTCACGTCGCTGGCACTCAGGCCGAAACCGGCCAGTTTTACCGGGTCCAGCCACAGGCGCATGGCGAACACCTGGTTGCCGAGAATCTCGGCTTCAGCCATGCCCGGCAGGGTCGCCAGTTTCGGCTGGATGACCCGCGACAAGTAGTCGGTAATTTGCGGGTTGCTTAGCTCCTTACTGAAGAAGCTGATGTACATCAGTGCCGAGGCGTCGGCGGCTTCCTTGCTCAGCACCGGGTCTTCGGCGTCCTGAGGCAGTTGGTTCTTCACCTCGTTGGCTTTGGCCAGCAGTTCGGTGAACAAGCGGTCGCTGTTGGAGCCGATGCGCGCGTAGATCGAGATCACCGAGAAGTTCTGGCGACTGACCGAGGTCATGTAATCGATGCCTTCGGCACTGGCCAGACTTTGCTGCATCGGTTGGGTGATGTAGCCCTGAATGGTTTCGGCGTTGGCCCCGGGGTAAGCGGTGGTCACCGTGATCAGGGCGTTTTCCATTTGTGGATATTGGCGCAGCGGCAACTTGCTCCAGGCCTGGAAGCCCAGCAGCACAATCAACAGGCTGACCACGGTGGCGAGCACCGGGCGGCGGATGAACGGGTCGGTAAAAGCCATGGGGATTCCTTGATCAGTCCGCACGCGGCGGGCTGTTCTTCTCGGCTAAGGTCTTGTCGTCGCTGATCGCAATGTGTGCGCCGTTGTCCAGTTTGATCTGGCCGGCCGTGACCACTTTTTCGCCGTTCTGCACGCCTTTGGTGATCATCACTTGCCCATCGCGGCGCTCGCCGGTTTCGATGAAACGCCGTTCGGCGATCAGGATCGGTTGGCCCTTATCGTCTTTTTCCAGGCTGCCGTCTTCGGCTTTTTTCTGCGCGACGACATAGAGCGAGTTGCCGTACAGCGTGTAAGTGATCGCACTTTCCGGCACGACGATGCGCGGCTGCGGGTCGGGTAACAACACCTGCAGGCTGGCGAACATTCCGGGTAGCAGCTTGCCGTCAGGGTTAGCCAGGGTTGCGCGGACCTGAACGTTACGGGTGCTGTTTTCGACTTTCGGGTTGATCGCGCTGATGGTGCCGGGGAAGGTTTGTGTCGGGTAGGCCGCGACAATGATCTGCACCGGTTGGCCGAGAGCAATCTTCGGTATCGACTGCTCGGGTACGAAGAAGTCTACATAGAGGCTGCTGAGGTCTTGCAGGGTGGCAATCATGGTGCCACTGGCGAGATAGTCACCGATGTCCACCTGACGAATGCCGATGGTCCCGCTGAACGGTGCGAGCAAGCGTTTTTTAGCCAGTGCCGCGTTGAGCTGATTGACCGTGGCCCGGCTCTTTTTCAGCACTGCCGAGAGCCGGTCGAACTCGCCTTTGGAAATGGCCTGGCTGCCCACCAATTGGCTGCCGCGACCGTAATCGAGCTGCGCCAGACCCAGGTCGGCCTGAGCGGTTTCGAGCAGGGCGGTTTCTACCACGCTATCAAGCAGAAGCAGCGGTTGACCGACCTTGACCTTCTGGCCTGACTCGAACTGCAAATCGATGACGGTGCCGTCGGTCTCCAGGCTCAGATCTACGCCTTGCAGCGCCTTCAGGGTGCCGACGGTGGGCAGGCGGGCTTGCCACGGCCGTTCGGTGGCAGTGGCCACGGCGACACTGATCGCTGGTTTCGGCACAGCAAAGCCCTGAATCATCGTATAGATGGAGAGGGCTTTGTAACCGGCCAGCACCAGCACGATCAGCAAAACAACGCCCAACATGATCAGCATGCGGCGACGCAGCATATTTCCACTTCCTTGGAGAAAATCAGGTGAGACAGTCGGGAACATTACTCCGAGTGTGCCGGGGATTCCAACTGGCAGAACTTACAGGTAGGCGTCACCCCGACCTGTAGCAGCTGGCGCAGCCTGCGTTCGGCTGCGAAGCAGTCGTGAAATCAGGCACCGCGATGTTTCATGCCAACCGAGGTGTCAGGATTTGCGACTGCTTCGCAGCCGAACGCAGGCTTCGCCAGCTGCTACAAAGGGCTGTGTTTAGATGAGGTGAAGGTGGTTGTCCCAGAGCCCTGCGGGTAGATCGAGGGGTTTTGCTACAAGGCTTGTCTGGCGGCAGTCGTAAAACCGGCAGCGTCCTTGACCCGAGGTCACGACAAAGCCATCGGCTACCGCACCGACCCCGGCGCAATCGGGAAGTGGCGCGTCCAGGCGCACTTCGCCGCTGTCCAGGTCCCAGATGAAAAAGCGGTTGCCCCGTGGCGCAGTCAACGCGACCAGGCGCAGTTCGCTGTGTACCGCGACGCTGGCGGTGTAATGCCCCATGGCCTGCAACTGATGCTCAGGCACCGGGAAGGCCACGAACGGCTGACCGGGACGCTTGATCGCCAGCAGCTCCGACGACTCATGGGACGGGCCCATGAATTGCTGGCCGGCGACGATGGTGCCGTCGCTGGCAATCCCCAAATGACGCACGCTATTCATCTGCTGGGCGAGGGTTTCCTTGCTCAGCAGGGTGCCATCGCGTTGCATCAGGACCAGGCTCGGTTCCATGGCGTTGAGGTTCATCTCGACGCGGCTTTCGGCCTCGGTGCGAATGCCGCCGTTGGCCACCACCAGGGTTTCACCGTCGGGCATCCAGGACACCTGATGCGGACCGACGCCATGAGTCGAAATCTCACCGCTGTGCACCAGCCGCTCACCTTCGAGCTTATACACACCGAGCAAGCCGCGCCCCGGATCAGAGGTGTCGTTCTCGGTGGCGTACAGCCAGTCGCCGTTCTTGTGAATCACCGCGTGACCGTAGAAGTGCCGGTTCGGCAGCGAGGTCACGGTTTGCAGCAGCGTGCCGTCGCGCAGGTCGATCAGGTAACTCTCGGTGCCAGGACGACGGGCGACGAACAGCGCTATCGGCAGCGTCGGGTGGTTGATGATGTCGTGGCAACGCTGGCCGACCTGGGTGGCAAACACCCGGGTGCCGTCAAGCCGGTAACCAACGGCGTAGTGTTTGCCGTCGGAATCGTCCCGCGCCGAGAGCAGCAGCGGGCTTTTGTCCTTCTGCTTGAACAGCGTCCAGCCGCCCAGTGTCACCGCACCCAGCAGCAAACTACCTAACGTCAGAGCCTGGCGTCGCAGCATGGAACTTGCCCTCATCAGTCACCGTCGTTGGCGTTGAAGCCCAGTTGGATGCCCAGCGCCTTGGCCAGTTCGCCTTCGTGCAGGCGGTGGACGACGTTGAGGCCGTCGTAGATATCGTTGAGTTGCTGGCGACCGGCGTCGTCATTGAGCATCTCGGTCAGCGAGCGCTGGTTGCTGGCGAACAGTTTCAGGGCCGCGGCATAAGCGGCATCGATCTTGTCGGCCAACGGTTTTTGCTCGCTCGGCAACAGGCCGCGCAGGCCTTTGTTGTCGACGCCTTCCCACACCGTTTTGGCGGCGGCGAGGCTGGCTTCGAGGCCGGTCAGGGACGACTGGCTGCGCCATGCATCGGCCTGGAACGGTTGCGGCACACCCTTCGTCTGGCGGCCCATCGGCGTGCCGAGTTTTTTCTTCAGGCTGTCGATGGCGGTGACTTGCACGCGCAACAGATCGGCGATGGCTTCGTGGGAATCGGCGTAGCGCTGGTTCGGGAATTTGCTCAATTGCGCGAGCATGCCGTCGGTGTTGTTCCAGGTTTTCAGGATCTCTTCGGCCAGCTGTTTCTGACGCTCGCCAATCGCGATCAGCAGCGGGCAGTACTTGGCTTTCTGTTCAGCGTTGGCCACATCAGGCTTGCTGTCGAACAGGATGTATTCGTAGGCGGAAAGGCCTTGAACCACAACGCTGGACTTGGCCAGGGCAGCGGCATCGATCTGCGGCTGTGCGGTGACCAATTGCTCGACCTGACGGCCGACGAGGTTTTTCTTGTCCGGCCAGAACTGCACCTGCCAGGCGCGATTGCCTTCGGCCAGCGGCCCGATCAGCAGCGGTTGCAGCTCGGCCCAGGCTTTCTGCGCGTGCAGGAAGTCGGCGCGGGCGGTGTCGAGGTTCTCCTTGCCTTCGCAGTAGGCCAACGCACTGACGGCCAGTTGGCGATCGGCTTCAACCCAACGCGTGTAGGTCGGCAGGATCACCGATTTGGCGATGGCTGCTGACGTGACGGCCTGTGGATCCTGAGGCGAACAGGCGCCCAAGGCTAGCGCGGCAAGGCTGGTGAACAACAATTTGGGACGGAACATGTCGGGCTCCCGCTATGGAATACGTATTAAAGGGAATTCAAGAACGCCAGCAACGCAGCGCGCTGCCCGGCGTTGAAAGACAAAACCTGTTGCTGCGCCGCTGTTGCTTCGCCGCCATGCCAGAGCACGGCTTCGAGCAGATTGCGGGCGCGGCCATCGTGCAGAAACTGAGTGTGCCCACTGACCGCTTGCGTCAGACCGATGCCCCACAACGGCGGGGTACGCCAGTCGCGGCCGCTGGCCTGGAATTCGGTACGGTTGTCGGCCAGACCGTCGCCCATGTCATGCAGCAGCAGATCGCTGTAAGGGCGAATCACTTGATTGGCCAGTTCAGGTTCTGCGGCGTTGGCGGCGGTGGTGTATTTCGGGGTGTGGCAGGACTGGCATCCAGCCCGGAAAAACAGATTCTTGCCGGCCAGCACCTCGGGGGCGCTGACATCGCGGCGGGCCGGTACGGCGAGGTTACGGCTGTAGAACAGCACCAGACGCAGGATGTTGTCGCTGACTTCCGGCTCGCCATCCGGGCCATTGCCATTCGGTGCCTGTTTGCAGGCGGTTTGCGCGTCGGTGCAGTCGTCGACGGGCCTCAGGCTTGTGGTCAGGCCCATGTCACCGGAAAACGCATGAACATTTTGTTGATTGAGGTTCGGTTGGCCGGCCTTCCAGCCGAATCGGCCGAGAACGGTTTTTTGCTGCGCGTCATCCCAGACCCGGTTCGGGCGTCCGGCGATACCGTTTTTGTCTTTTGCCTGAGCCTCGGCATTGGCCAGGATCGCCTCGTCGGGAATCGCTTCGAGCAGGCCCAGGCCAATCATTGGCGGTGCGACCCTGGCCGAGAAGCGCGTGTCAGGGTGCATCGGGCCATAGCCGAGCTGGGTGATCTGCAACGTCGGCTTGCGCAACTCGACTTCGGTGCCGTCCTTGAAGCGAATCGGAACGGGCGTGTAATCGACGCGCACTTTGCCTTCCGGCACGACACCCGGCACGGACATGTCCTGGAATTGTCCGCCGTAGACCGGCTCCGGGACGACACCGAGCTGCTCGATGACCTTGGCATAGGCCGGCGCATCGGGAATCGACAGGCGTACCAGCATCGACACGGCGTTCTGCGCATCAGGCGTGGGCGGATGACCGCGACCGTCCTTGATGTGGCAGCCCTGACAGGCGTTGGTATTGAACAACGGGCCGAGACCATCCCTGGCGGTGGTGGTCGACGGGGCGATCACCCAGGGGTTGCGGAAGAAGCTGTTGCCAACGCTGAAATCCACCCGCCGTGACGGCGACAGGTTGGCGGATGGCAAGGAAAATGAGTTCTGATCGGTCTTGCGCACGGTTGCGCTGCCACCGGACCGGGCTTCACCGGGTTCGGCCTGGGTAAAACGCGGGGCGTCATCGCAGGCACTCAGGCCCAGGGCCAGAAACAGTGCGGACAAGCGAAGAGGCAGCGAGGGCATCAGACATCCTGCAAGACGAGCAAAACAAGGGGCGCAAAGTCTAACAGGGCAGGGGAGATTGAATAAGAGGAATTATCGTTTGGTTGATGTAGCGCAGGGTTTTGCGATGATCATCAGGTTAATCACAATCCCCTGTGGGAGCGGGCTTGCTCGCGAAAGCGGTTTGTCAGTCACCAATAATGTTGAATGTGACGGCGCCTTCGCGAGCAAGCCCGCTCCCACATTTTGATCTGCGTTACGGCCAATAAAAAGGCGACCCGAAGGTCGCCTTTTTATTCAGCCAGCGTTGATCAGAATTCGTGATCAGCGTTGTCCGGGTTCAGGTCACTGATGCCCAGTTTGCCAGCGGCGGCTTCGATCGAACCGGTCTGCTTGACCAGGGAGGCGATAGCGTCGCGGACGATCTGGTTACCAGCGGTGTTGCCGGCGGCGATCAGTTGGTCGTAGTGCTCGCCTTTGTTGGCGTGATCAACCATGACCTGAAGCTTGGCTTCGGTGGCGGCCAGGTCGGCTTTGAGCGCGGTGTCGGCAGCCGGGTCAGCCTTGGCCACCAGGGACGACAGGCTGGCGCCGGTCATTTTGGTGCCGTCGACGCGGGTGTATTCGCCCAGGTACACGTTCCGAATGCCTTTGGCATCGTAGAAGTGCGAGTTGTGGGTGTTGTCGCTGAAGCAATCCTGTTCGTCTTCCGGGGAGTTCGCTTCCAGGGAAACCTTCATGCGCTCGCCCGCCAGTTCGCCCAGGGACAGGCTGCCCATGCCGAACAGCATTTTGCGCAGGCCGGATTCAGCTGGCTCGGCTTCCAGGGTGGCGCGGTAGTTGTCGGCCACGTTCGGCTTCCAGTTACCGACCATTTCTTCCAGGTCGCTGACCAGCAATTGGGTCACGGACTTCAGATAAGCGCGACGACGATCGTTATGACCGCCGGTTGCGCCTTTGCCTTCCAGGTAGTCGGAAGCTGGACGGTTGCCGGCGCCAGGGCCGGTGCCGTTCAAGTCCTGGCCCCAGAGCAGGAATTCGATAGCGTGGTAGCCGGTAGCGACGTTGGCCTCGGAACCGCCCAGCTCGTTCAGGCTGGCAAGTTTTGCCGGGGTGATGTCTTTCACATCGACCTTGTCTTCGCCGACCTGAACCTGGGTGTTGGCGATGATGTTGGCCGTGGCGCCCGGGTTACCCAGTGCGTGCTCGTAGGATTTGTCGACGTAGTCGATCAGGCCTTCGTCCAGTGGCCAGGCGTTCACCTGACCTTCCCAGTCGTCGATGATGGTGTTGCCGAAGCGGAACACTTCACTCTGCAGGTAAGGAACGCGGGCAGCGATCCAGGCAGCCTTGGCAGCTTTCAGGGTGTCGGCGTTCGGCTTGGCGAGGAAGGCGTCGACGGCGGATTGCAGGGTCTTCGCGGTAGATTCGGCATCGCTGTAAACGGCGAAGACCATGTCGGCGTAATGCGCGACAACGGCTTTGGCGGCGGCTTCGTCGACTTTACTGACAGCGGCAGGTGCAGCAGCCGGGGCCGTGGTGCTGGCGGCCGGCGTCGGTGCTTGCGCAGCGACAGCTTTGTCTTTGCCTTCGCCACAACCGGCGAGGGAAATAGCGATGGCCAACAGACTGGCGGTAGCCAGAGGCATACGAATCATGGCGAACATCCTGCTTCGAGAGGGGTGGAATGGCGCAGCAAGCGCGCAAAACTGCGACATAATGCAAATCTTTCGCATTATGTGTAAAGGGTGCAGGTGGAAATATTTCTTATTCGCGCGGGGGTTATGTCGTGGATCAAGAGAACGCAGCCTCGTTTCACTCGACAGCTGCTACAGAGTGAAACGAGGCTGCGATTTTCGGATCTCTACAAAATAGCGGCGTTACTGCGCTGGGCCTGTTTCAGATACGCGCTCAATTCCCGCGCCGGCAGCGGCTTGCTGTAGAGATAGCCCTGACCTTCGTGACAGCCCTCGGAGATGATGTAGGCCTCTTGTTCGGCGGTTTCCACGCCTTCGGCAATCACCTGCATGCCCAGGCTCTTGCCCAGCTGGATGATGGCCCGAACGATGGTCGCATCGTCGTCGTCATCGAGCAGGTCCTGGACGAAGCTCTTGTCGATCTTGATCTTGTCCAGTGGCAGGCTTTTCAGGTAGCTCAATGACGAGTAACCGGTGCCGAAGTCGTCGATCGCGATCAGCGCACCGGAGCGGCGCAGGCTCAGCAGGTGCTGGGCGGCCGTGCTGATGTCCTCCATCAGGCCGGTTTCGGTGACTTCCAGCTCCAGGCTGCGCGGTGGCAGGCGGTACATCTGCAGGAGGTTGTTGACCACCCGTGGCAACTCGGCGTGGTGCAGCTGCACCGTGGACAGATTCACGGCCATGCGCAGGTCGACGAAACCTTGGTCATGCCAGTCGCGCAATTGCTTGCACGCCTGATCCAGCACCCATTCGCCGATGGCGATGATGGTGCCGTTCTGCTCGGCCAGGGGGATGAACAAGTCCGGCGGAACCAGCCCGTGCTCGGGATGCTGCCAGCGAATCAGCGCCTCGACACCCACCACCCGGTGATCGCGATAGCTGATCTGTGGCTGATAGACGAGGTAGAACTGGCTACGGGCCAAGGCGTCGCGCAGGTCTTTTTCCAGCTCGCGACGGCGGCGCATCTCGGTGTCGACGCTGGCGATATAGAACTGATAACGGTTGCGCGAGCGAGTCTTGGCCAGGGTCATGGTCTGCTCGGCTTTTTGCAGCAGTTTCTCGGTGCTGTCACCGTCTTCGGGGAACAGGGTGATGCCGATGGTGGCGCGCAGGCGAATCTCTTGATGATCGAGGGCAAATGCCGCTTCCAGGTCATCGAGAATGCTTTGGGCCAGTTCGGCCGCTTCGTAGGGTTGTTCGATGTCGGCCTGAACCAGGGCGAACTGGTCGCCGCCGAGACGGGCGAGGGCGCCAAGGCGTCCGCTGTGAGCGCGCAGGCGATCGGCCAGGGCCAGCAGCAGTTGGTCGCCGGTCTGGTAGCTGAATTGTTCGTTGATGCCCTTGAAGTCGTCCAGGCCGACCACCAATACCGCGACCCGACGTTGCAACCTGCCGGCGTCTACCAGGATTTTGTCCAGTTGCTGCTGCAATTGCTGACGGTTCGGCAGGCCGGTGAGGAAGTCGTACTGGGCCATGCGTAGCAGGCTGTTTTCCGCTTCGTGGCGCAAATGGGTGTTGCGCTCGATGGACTCGAGCAACTGGTTGGCGGTGTTGATCCAGATCCCCAGCTCGTTCTTTTCATGCCCTTTGAGCAGCGGGATTTTGTGTTCGCTGGGGCGATCCGGATTGATTTCCGTGAGGTGTTCGATGATCCGCGACAGCGGCTTGGTCAGCAGCCAGTGATAGACCAGGTACAGCACCAGCCCCATGGCCATCGCACGCAAAACGCCGGAGATGAAGATGATCACCGAACTGACAATGAAACCCTGGCCATAGGTGGCAGTGTCGAGGGTGATGCTCAAGTCGCCGTAATACTCGCTGTAAGGACCGCGACCCACCAGTTGGGTGGTGAAGGTGCGTTCCTTGCCGAGGATCAGGTCGGTCAGCCAGCGACTGTCGGAATGCTGCAACTCGCGAGACTTTTGCGCGAGCATGGCTTCGTTGGGATGGCCAATGGAGGCCTTGCGCACAGCGTCATCCTGAAACAGGCCTTCGATAACCTGCATGCCCATTTCCCGGTCCAGGCTGTAGACGGCCTGGGTCGAGGGGTCGCGGAACATGTCGAGGATGCGTTGGGCATCGCTGGCCACGGCCTGGCGTGTTTTATAGGCATCGAAAACGATCTGCGCGCAGCTCAAGACCACGCCAACGATCAATGCCGACAGGAGCACGACCCGGAGCAACTTCACCGACAAGCTGTTCTTGAGTTCCAGCTTCAAAGAGTCATTCCTTGTTCCGTGCGGGTAGCGTCAAGTTGCCATGAGTATTGGCAATCCGGTGATGGCAGTCAAAGGGACAATCAATCACATGGGGTTTTGCCTGTAGCTTGGCCGAAATGCTGTGGTTTGGAGTATTTGTACTGGTTGTACTGTGTCGGTTGTTGGGTCCTTCAACTTGAGGGGGATTGGGACTATTTTTCCTTTTGGTTGATGTTAGACGGCTGTGGCGTTGGGGCAAGGGTTCGCTGGGGGGATTTGGTCTGGTGTGTATATCCATTTCTGCGGTAACGGCTGCTAATGGTTTCGCCCTTACGGCGACTCCCTTTGGCAAACGCCCCAAAGGAAGCAAAGGTCTCGCCCCGAGCGTCCGGCCCCTCGCTTAGGCTCGGCGTTCCTTCGCTCCGGCATTCATCTGGGGGCATCGCCTCCGGTCGGCTTCGCTTCGACCTCCTCTCGATGTGTTCGACTTCGTCGAACGGCGCTGCGCGCCTTCCCCCCAGATGAACACCTCCACTCAGCCTCCCGATATAGATTGTCCGTTCCTTTCTTCTTCCATACTTCGCTGTCTGGAAGTCAGTTTTGATCAAGGAAGGAACATGCACCTGTGGGCTACGAATATGCCTCTCTAGCACGCGATGATTTCCCCTTCACCTTCGAGCCCACAGGTGCGCTTGCGCCCTTTAACGAATCCTCAGGGAAAGCCCGACACGGCTCTCTATATCGCTTTCGCTGGACGTAAGCATGCATGTCCCTGCATGTACTTTAGCGCCTGTGGAGGTTGTTGATGAAAACGCTCCTGTCTCAGAGATTCACTGCTTATATCGGAATAGATTGGGCAGATACCAAGCACGACGTGTGTTTGCAGGTCGCTGGGGAAACCCTGCGGCACTTCTCTGTCATCGACCACACACCCCAATCGATTGATCGTTGGGCGAAATCGTTGTTTGAGCGCTACGGCGCTCCGATTGCGATTGCTCTTGAGTTCGACAAGGGCCCGTTGGTGGCGGCCCTGCAGAAGTACGAGTTCTTTTGCCTGTTTCCAATAAATCCGAGCACCTTGGCCAAACACCGTAAAACCTTTGTCCGCAGCGGTGCCAAGGATGATCCGACCGATGCTCAATGGGCCCTTGAGTTGTTGCTCACCTATCCTCAACGGTTTGCGCAGCTGATGCCGCAAAGCCCGACCATGCGTATTTTGGCCAGCCTGACAGAGCATCGGCGCGCACTGGTCAATGAGCGAGTGAAGGTCAGCAACCGCTTGATCTGCACGCTCAAACAGTATTATCCATTGGCCCTGGAGCTGTTTAGCAATCATGACACCGTGGTGTTCTGTGACTTTCTGATGCGCTGGCCCACGCTTGAACACATCAAGCGTTCTCGTCACAGTGCCTTTCTCAAGTTCTTTAACGAGCACAACGCTCGTCACCCTCAACTCAATCAAGCGCGCTGGGAAATCATCACCAAAGCGATGCCTTTGACGCAGGACCCGGGGGTAATACGTCCTTCGCAGTTGTACGCAACAGCCTTGGCGTCGCAACTCAAAGGGCTCATTTCCACCATCAAGGATTTTGATTGCGAGATCGAAGAAACGGCCAACAGCTTGGCCGATTACCCGATCTTTAAGGCACTCCCTGGCGCCGGCCAACATCTTGCACCGCGCCTGATGGTGGCTTTTGGTGAACAGCGTGATCGATTTAGCGACGCCAATGCGATGCAGCGATATGCCGGAATCGCACCGGTTACCCAGCGTAGCGGAAAGAAGAAAGTCGTGTATTGGCGCTACCAATGCTCAACCTTTTTGCGTCAGACCTTTGTCGAATGGGCCGCTCACAGCATCACTCAATCAAGGTGGGCCGAGGCTTTTTATCGGCAGCAGCGGGCTAAAGGCTGCTCATACCAAGCGGCCCTCAGAGCACTCGCTTTCAAGTGGATCAGAATCGTTTATCGGTGCTGGAAAACCAGCACCTTCTATGACGAAAAGGCTTACTTGCAGGCTTTAACGCGGCGCGGATCAACGTTGATAGAGGCGCCAATGGAGGAGGCTGCGGGTTGACGGAGAGGCTCAGGGCGTGAAGGGGCGGGTGGATCAAGATCAAGGGCTGCAGGCGAGCTAACGCTCGGCCTGTTGAGTGGTGAGAAGCAGAAGGCGAACACCGATCCCCCTGTGGGAGCGGGCTTGCTCGCGAAGGCGGCCTGACAGCCGACCAATCTCTTCCTGCCAAACATCCAATCCCTGTGGGAGCGAGCTTGCTCGCGATGGCGGCCGTACAGGCAACGGATGCGTCCGTTTAAACAGCGGTAAAAAAACCAGACCTTTCCCACGAGGTTTTCAGGTTGCCCGTAGGAAGCGGGTTCAATTACCTTTTGGTTGTCGCTGAAAACTCAGCGATCGGGTGTGAGAACCCGGCAAGTCATAGTCATCCATCGCCAGTATCCGCATAATTGCCGCCAGCTTATCTGCTGCATATGCGTTATGGCGGCTGTGTGCGGGCAGACTTCGGTCTGGCCGGGTGTCTATGACCGGTTTCTCACCTCGCACATAGCTGCCACCTCTTCGTCGCGTGAGAAACGGCGAGGGAATGGCACCCAACATCATAGGCATTCCCTTGGATAAATTAATCCCCGATCCCCCCTTCAACAGCTCCAAACCCTACAACCCCAGCCCCATGTTCCTGATCTCCCCGGACATGAACACCGAAACCCTCCTGGCACACGCCTGTGAGTCATTGGCCTCGGCAAGTGTTCTGGCCAGCGACTTTGCCACCTACCTGACCGGCTCCCAGCGCAGTACGGCGTTGGCCATCGCGCAGATCGTCATGTTGGCGGACTTAGCCGTTAATCGGGCGTTGGATATCGTCGACCCGCAGGAATAGGCGTTCAGTCAGTTCTACCGCGTCATCGTTCTTCGTCGGAACGCCGCCCGGAGCAAGCCCGCTCCCACATTTGAAATGTATTCCCCCTGTGGGAGCGGGCTTGCTCGCGAAGACGGCCGGACAATCGACACATTTTTCATGGATGTACCCGCTTCCTGGACTTTCCCGAGCCCATAAAAAAACCCGGCAAAAGCCGGGTTTTTTTGACTGGCGTCGATCTTAAGCGGTGAAGGTTTTGCCTTCGAACTGCTCAGCCACGAATTTCCAGTTGACCAGGTTCCAGAACGCTTCGACGTATTTTGGACGAAGGTTGCGGTAGTCGATGTAGTAAGCGTGTTCCCAGACGTCGCAGGTCAGCAGCGGGGTGTCGCCGTTGGTCAGCGGGTTGCCGGCGCCGATGGTGCTGGCCAGGGCCAGGGAACCGTCAGCCTTTTTCACCAGCCAGCCCCAACCGGAACCGAAGGTGCCGATGGAAGTCTTGCTGAACTCTTCCTTGAACTTGTCGAACGAACCGAAGGCTGCGTTGATCGCGTCAGCCAGTGCGCCGGTTGGTTGACCGCCGGCGTTTGGCGCCAGGCAGTTCCAGTAGAAAGTGTGGTTCCAGACCTGAGCGGCGTTGTTGAAGATGCCGCCCGAGGAAGATTTGACGATTTCTTCCAGAGTCTTGCCTTCGAACTCGGTGCCTGGCACCAGGTTGTTCAGGTTCACGACGTAGGTGTTGTGGTGCTTGTCGTGGTGGTATTCCAGAGTTTCCTTGGAAATGTGCGGCTGCAGGGCATCGTGTGCGTAAGGCAGCGGCGGCAATTCGAAAGCCATGATGATTCTCCTAATCAGGTCAGTTGCGGTGAGCGCAAGGCCGATCACGGGCGGCCAGACAAGCGCCGGGGAGTTTGTACTCTTTGCGGCGCATCGGATCGGATCATAGCACCGGGGGTGCGGCATAACCACGCAACAACTGTGTGGAATAGAGGTTCCAGAGCCTTTTGGAATAATCAGCTGGCGACGATTAATTGAAACGCCACGGTGAACATCATCACTGCCACCAACAGATCAAGGATTCGCCAGGTACTTGGCCGAGCCAACCATGGCGCCAACCACGCCGCGCCGAGCGCCAGGGTGAAAAACCACAGCAACGACGCACTGGCCGCGCCCACGACATAAGCGCCGGGCTCGGTTTGTTGGGCGCCGAGGGAGCCGATCAGCAGCACGGTATCCAGATAAACGTGCGGGTTAAGCAGCGTTACGGCCAACGCGCTGAGCATCACCGCGCGCAGCGAGCGCACCGTTTGGTTTTCGCCTTGTTGCAGGCTCTGTTTCGAGCAGGCCCGAC
Organism: Pseudomonas sp. GL-B-26; assembly: GCF_019947405.1. NCBI lineage: Bacteria > Pseudomonadati > Pseudomonadota > Gammaproteobacteria > Pseudomonadales > Pseudomonadaceae > Pseudomonas > Pseudomonas sp. GL-B-26. The sequence goes on from NZ_JAGYGJ010000006.1 coordinate 64,803, forward strand.
GCAACGCCAGGCTGCCATACCAAATCAGAAACGCCGCGCCACCCCAGCGGGCGACTGCCAACAACGTCGGGTTCTGCGCCAGCACCGTCGCCAGGCCGAATACCCCGGCGGCGACCAGCAAGGCATCGCAGGTCACGCAGAGTGCCGCCACGGGCAGGTGATGTTCGCGTCGAAGGCTCTGAGCCAACACAAACGCATTCTGAGTGCCGATCGCCATGATCAGCCCCGCGGCCACCAACAGGCCGTTCACATAGCTTTGCCACATAAGATGTTTACTCCGCGTTGGCCGCCAGATCCCGCAGCACGTGCAGGGCGCGTTCGGCATCGGCCTGGCCGACGAATAAATGGTCGTGGTAATAGCCAGCGATCACGTTGCAGCTGATGCCGGCCTGGCCTAATGCCGTGGCGAACGCGGCGGTCAGGCCGACGGCTTCGAGGGCCGAATGCACGTTCAAGGTGATCCAGGCCGCGACGTAGTCGAAACTGAAACCGGCCTTCTCGGCGTGGGATCGTTCCAGAATCACCGTCAGACCTTCCTGCTCGCGAAAGCTGCCGACAATCTCAAGACCTGCCGGCAACTTGCCGTCGCGCAGGGTGCAGAACACGTATTCGCCGACGTTGAGTTGCGGGCTCATGCTGCGCAGCAAGGTTGCCAATGAAGTTTCGCCAGCCATGTCGATGATCCTTGTTGAAGAGTTCTTGCTGGCCATTCTCTGGTGCCAGGCTGTATAAGAAAAATCAATCATGCTGATCGCTCATTAGGAAAACTGATGTTCGACTATAAATTGCTTTCTGCCTTGGCCGCGGTGGTCGAGCAGGCCGGGTTCGAACGTGCGGCTCAGGTGCTCGGCTTGTCGCAATCGGCGATCTCCCAGCGCATCAAATTGCTCGAGGCGCGAGTTGGCCAACCGGTATTGGTGCGGGTGACACCGCCGGCCCCGACCGAAATCGGCCGACGGCTGCTCAACCATGTGCAGCAGGTGCGTTTGCTTGAACGGGACTTGCAAACACTGGTGCCGGCACTCGACGAAGAAGGTCTGCCGGAACGTCTGCGCATCGCTTTGAATGCCGACAGCCTCGCCACGTGGTGGGCCGTGGCGGTCGGGGATTTTTGTGCGCAGCAGCATTTGCTGCTCGATCTGGTAGTCGAAGACCAGACCGTCGGCCTCAAACGCATGCGCGCCGGTGAAGTCGCGGCGTGCGTCTGCGCCAGCGAGCGCCCGGTGGCCGGCGCGCGCAGCGTTTTGCTGGGGGCCATGCGCTACCGTGCGTTGGCCAGCCCGGCCTTTATCGCCCGGCATTTTCCTGAAGGTGTACGCGCCGATCTGTTGTCGAAAACGCCCGCACTGGTGTTTGGCCCGGACGATTTCCTACAGCATCGCTACCTCGCGTCCCTCGGCGTCGATGGCGGATTCGAACACCATCTATGCCCCTCGTCCGAAGGCTTCATCCGCCTCACGGAAGCGGGACTCGGTTGGGGCCTGGTGCCTGAACTGCAGGTGCGCGAGCAACTGGAACGCGGTGTATTGGTAGAGCTTTTGCCCGATAAGCCGATCGATGTGCCGCTGTACTGGCATCATTGGCGCAATGGCGGTCAGTTGCTGGGGTTACTCACCGATCAGTTGGTGCGTTCGTCGAAGCAATGGCTGGTGCCGTTGGACTGACGGGCAGCGTCAAGACCTCACGCAATACGCAAAACGAAATATTCGGAGCAATTCATGAAGATTCTGGTTACCGGCGCAAGCGGCTTCATCGGCGGGCGCTTTGCGCGTTTTGCCCTGGAGCAGGGCCTGGACGTGCGGGTCAACGGTCGCCGGGCCGAAAGTGTGGAGCATCTGGTGCGCCGTGGCGCCGAGTTCATCCAGGGGGACTTGAGCGACCCGGAACTGGCACGCGATCTGTGCTCAGACGTCGAAGCCGTGGTGCATTGCGCCGGTGCGGTCGGTTTGTGGGGGCGTTATCAGGACTTCCATCAAGGCAATGTCCAGGTCACTGAAAACGTGGTCGAGGCCTGTCTGAAACAGCGGGTTCGGCGACTGGTTCACTTGTCGTCGCCGTCGATCTACTTTGATGGCCGCGATCATCTGGGGCTGACCGAAGAACAGGTGCCCAAGCGCTTCAAGCATCCCTACGCCGCGACCAAATACCTGGCCGAACAAAAAGTTTTCGGCGCTCAGGAGTTCGGCCTCGAAACCCTGGCCCTGCGCCCGCGTTTCGTGACAGGGGCTGGTGACATGAGCATCTTCCCGAGATTGCTGAAAATGCAGCGCAAGGGACGACTCGCGATCATCGGCAACGGCCTGAACAAGGTTGATTTCACCAGCGTGCAAAACCTCAATGAAGCGTTGCTCAGCAGTTTGCTGGCCAGTGGTTCGGCGTTGGGCAAGGCCTACAACATCAGCAACGGCACACCGGTGCCGTTGTGGGACGTGGTCAATTACGTGATGCGCAAGATGGATGTCCCACAGGTCACGCGCTACCGTTCCTACGGCTTGGCCTACACCGTAGCGGCGCTCAACGAGGGGGTGTGCAAGTTGTGGCCGGGTCGTCCCGAGCCGACCCTGTCACGCCTGGGCATGCAGGTCATGAACAAAAATTTCACCCTCGACATCAGTCGCGCCCGGCATTATCTGGACTACGATCCCAAAGTCAGTCTCTGGACCGCCCTCGATGAATTCTGCGGCTGGTGGAAGGCACAGGACATCCGCTGACGCGCGGGTTAGCGCCGCCACACTGAACCGAGTTCGGGGTTGAGGGTCAATCGATGCGGCAGTGGGGGTTATACTGCGCCGCATCAAGCCATCACCGCGTTCCACAAAGGTTGACTCAATGTCCATGCGTAATGATGCCAACGACGACTTCGATGTACCGAGCCTGCGTGCCGACAGCCTCGACGATGATGATTTTCCGACCACGGCTCGTAACTCCGTGCATTCGCGGACCGCGCCAGTCGTCAAAGTCAAAAGCTCGAGCACCGGCCCGCTGTGGGCGTTGGTTGGCGCCTTGTTCTTTGCTTTCGCCGGCCTTGCCTGGTGGAGCTTTCAGCAGCTCTCGCTGATGGAACAGCAATTGGTGGCGACCCAGGAAAGTTTCGCGCGTATCAGTGAAGATGCGGCGGGGCGCTTGCAGGACATTTCCGGCAAGGTTGTCGCCAGTCAGACCAACGTCAGCAGCGACAGCGAAGCCTTGAAGCTGCAAATCAAACAGCTGGAAAGCAAACTCCAGGATCAAAGCAAACAACAGCAAGGCGTTGTCGGCCAGACCACCGATCTGGACAAGCGCCTGGCACTGATGAGCGCACAAACCACCGATCTGGATAAGCGCTTGGCGCAGATAACCGAGCAAGGCACCGAACAACAGACCGCCACCATTCAGTTGCAGGCTCAGGTCAAAGTCTTGAACAGCGATGTAGCCATGCTGAAAAGCAACCTGGCGGACACAGACAAATTCGACGCGCAACTCAAGAGCCTTGGCTCCGATATCGTTGCACTGAGGAAACAAGGCAACCCGAGCGCCGCCATCGAACGTCTGGAGCAGGAAGTCATCATCCTGAAAAGCCAACAGGACAATCGCCCGGCCGCGTCTCAAGGCGGGACCAATACCGCCGAATTCGACGCCTTCCGTAGCCAGGTCACCCGCAACATCAACACCCTTCAGGCGCAGATTCAGAATCTGCAACAGCAGCTGCGCGCCCGGCCTTGAGCCATGAATCATTCCCGGATTCTCCGGGAATGATTTCCTTACACACTGCCATTCGCTGAATATCCATACATACCCCATTGCCGTCTACGCTCTTGAAACACCGACAAGAACGAGGGATGCGCAATGGGGTTTTTGCATAGGTTGGCCTTGCTGGGCGTGATGCTTTTGCTGTGCCTGGGTCAGGTTCAAGCCGCCGGCACGGAAAAGGACGACAGCCAGGCTGCCAAAGCCCTGCTGGAAAAAGCCCTGGCGTACTACCACGATAATGGCGACAAGGCCTTCGCTGCTTTCAGTCGTCAGGGGGAGTTTGTCGACAAGGATCGTTACGTGTTCGTGGTCGACACCCAAGGCGTGATGCTTGCCAGCGGCGGACCGTCTTCGGCGTTGATTGGCCGTGATGTGTCCGATGTGCTCGGGCCGGATTTGCAGAAAGCCTTCAAAGACGCCTTGAAAGTGCCGGAGGGCAATGGCATTCAGCAGGCCGAATATCGCTGGCAGAACTGGTCCGACGGCAAGGTCGAACGCAAGCATGTGTTCTACCAGCGCATCGGTCAGCGGATCCTGGCGGTGGGGTACTACTTGCCACGGGCCTCAGCGGAACAGGCGATGGCCTTGCTGAACAAAGCAGCAGCCGATCTGGCCAAGGACGAGAAGGGCACGCTCACGGCCATCAACTCCCTCAAGGGTGGTTACTTGCAGGATGACCTGTACGTCTTCGTCGTCGACCTGGATAACCAGCGATATGTCGCCCACGGCACCAACCTGCGGTTGATCAATACCGATTTCAGCAAGATCAATGATCCTGATGGCAAACCGGTTGGCGAGCCGATCCTGGCGCTGATGGCCTCGCAGGACTCCGGCGAATACGAGTACCGCTGGAAAAACCCGGTGACGGGCAAGGTCGAGGACAAGCATGCCTACCTGAAAAAGGTCGGGCATTTTCTGGTGGCTGTCGGGTATTACAGCCCTTGAATGGCGGTGCCTGACAGACCGCTTTCGCGAGCAAGCCCGCTCCCACATTGGATCGCATTCCCCTGTGCGAACTCGGTCGAATGTGGGAGCGGGCTTGCTCGCGAATGCAGGCGACTCGGTCTTCCTATCGAACCTTGTCTTCCCGCCCCCGCAACACCATATTCGGCATGGCAACCGCCGCCGCCAACCCCAGCAGCGACACCGCCGCACTGACCATCAGCAAATGTTGAAAGGTCAGCAGCAGTTCGGCACGCAAGGCGTTCTGCGCATCCCCCGGCGCGGCGTTCAAACCATCGAGCAAGACATTTCCGGAACTGCCCTCGGCAATCATCGAAGAGCCGGCCAGGTGGGCAAAACTTGAGTCTTGCAACAACGCCAGCAGCAGGGCCGACATCAACGCCACACCCACCGCCCCGCCCAATGAGCGGAACAGGTTGGTGGTGCTGGTGGCGACACCGATATCCCTCTGTTGCACCGAGTTCTGCGTTCCGACCAGGGACGTCGGGAATTGCATGCCGCTAGCGATCCCGCTAAGCAACATGAACAGACTACTGAGCACAAATGCCTGGGGAGGACTGAACGCCATACCGAGAATCGAGATCGGCATAAGCAGGGCGCCGGTCAGGATCATGGGTTTGTAGCGCCCGGTCACAGACGTCCGGCGGCCGGCGAAATACGCCCCGATCGGCAAGCCCATCGCCAGCGGCAACAGGTGCAATGCGGCGCTGTCGGCCCCGGCGCCGGTAACGCTCTGGAAGCGCAGCGGCATCAACACAATCAGCGAGATCGCCTGGAAGCTGGTGAAGAAGATCGTGCACCAGCACAGGATCGCATTGCGATTGGCGAACAAATGCATCGGCAGCAGCGGTTCCCGCGCCCGGCGTTCATGCCAGACGAACAGCGCCAGTACCCACACCGCACAACCGAGCAGGCCCAGCACTTGCGCACTGCGCCACGAATGGCCCTGGCCGACCTGGGTGATGCCCAGCAACAAGGCGGTCAAGCCGATGATCATCAGCAACGTGCCGAGGTAATCGATGATCGGTTTGCGTTGCGGCACTGGCAAACCCACCAACGTTCGATTGGCCACCAGCCAGGCACCGAGGCCCAACGGCAGGTTGATCAGAAATACCCAGCGCCACGACAGGTACTCGGTCATGTAACCGCCGAGTACGGGACCGGCCACGCTGGCCACGGCATACATACTGCTGAAATAGCCTTGATAGCGGCCGCGTTCCCGGGGCGGCACGATGTCGCCGATAATCGCCTGGCTGACCGAAATCATCCCGCCGGCGCCGATGCCCTGAAGAATTCGCGCCAGCACCAGCTGTTCCATGCTTTGGGCCATGCCGCAGAAAAACGAAGCGACCGTGAACAACCCCATGCCAAACAGCATCAACTTGCGGCGACCGTACAGATCGCCCAGTTTGCCGTAGATCGGCACCGCTACCGTCATCGCTACCATGTAGCCGGAAATCACCCAAGCCAGCAGGCTGACGTCCTTGAATTGTGCGGAAATGGCCGGCATCGACACGGCGACGATGGTCTGGTCCAACGCGCCAAGAAAGATTGCCAGCATCAGGGCGATCAACACGCTACGAATGGCCGGTTTGGGCGTTTCAGGCTGGTTGAGATTGGTCACGGGTTAGAACCTGCGGACAGTGATTGACCCGCAAGGAGCAAGGCGAGCGGGGATGCTCGCCAGTGTAAGTCGGTAGCAGGCTATTCGATAGCCTCGTATGGAAGGCCGACGTAATTTTCTGCAATGGTTTTTCGACCGGCCTCGGAGTCGACGAAATACCCCAATTCCGACTCGGCAATCCGCTGACTGAAGGCGTCTTGATCGTCGAAGCAGTGCAGCATCGAGGTCATCCACCAGGAAAACCGTTCGGCTTTCCACACCCGGCGCAAACAGACCTCGGAGTACTTCTCCAGCAAATCCACACGGCCTTCTCGGTAAACCTTCAGCAGAATGTTGAACAGCGTACTGACGTCGCTGGCCGCCAGGTTCAGGCCCTTGGCGCCGGTAGGCGGGACGATGTGCGCGGCATCGCCGACCAAAAACATCCGTCCGTACTGCATCGGTTCGACGACAAAACTGCGTAACGGCGCGATGCTTTTTTCGATGGAAGGCCCAGTGACCAACGATGCTGCCAACGCGCCAGGCAGACGGGATTTGAGTTCATCCCAGAAGCGCTGATCAGACCAGTTCTCGACGTGCTCGTCGGCCGGTACCTGAAGGTAATAGCGAGTGCGGGTGGCCGAACGCATGCTGCACAGGGCAAAACCGCGCTCATGCCGGGCGTAGACCAGCTCTTCGTGAACAGGCGGCGTGTCAGCGAGGATGCCGAGCCAGCCAAACGGATAGACCCGCTCGAACACTTTCAGGCACTCGGCAGGAATCGACTGCCGAGCCACACCATGGAAACCGTCGCACCCGGCGATGTAGTCGCAATCGAGTCGATACAGCTCGCCGTCCTTCTCAAAAGTCACGAACGTCTCTTCGGTTTTCATCCCGTGAGGAACGACGTTGTTGGCCTCGTAAATCGTCTGCGCACCGGCCTCCCGACGAGCGGCCATCAGGTCGCGGGTGACCTCGGTCTGGCCGTAGATCATCACCGTTTTGCCACCGGTCAGGGCTTGCAGATCAATGTGTACGCAGCGTGCGTCGAGGGCCAGTTCGAAGCCTGTGTGGACCAGCCCTTCGGCGTCCATGCGCTGACCCACCCCGGCCTGGCGCAACAGCTCTACCATGCCTTGTTCGAGGACGCCGGCACGGATTCGTCCGAGCACATAGTCCGGGGTCTGGCGTTCGAGAATGAGGGTGTCGATGCCGGCGTTGTGCAGCAATTGGCCAAGCAATAAACCGGACGGACCGGCGCCGATGATGGCGATTTGGGTTTTCAGCGTTTTCATTGTTTTTATGACTCGCAAGCTTCACGCGACAAGGGCCGGTGAACAATTTTTATGGATCGAGTGCTTGCATTTTTCTCTCGCGAGTCTGTCAATTGAAGGGGAAAACTGAGCCGATACCTGTACATTCTGCCAATCGGTGCGATTATCGCCCGCCTACCCCCGAGGCCTGGATTGAAGTGATGAACAAGCCTGACCTACCTTCGATTCCAGTGTTCAAGCTCTACGGTGAAAGCCTGGATTGGCCGACCCCGGACTTGCTGCACTGTGAAACCATTTCCAAACGCAGCCGCGAACACCAATGGGAAATCAAACCCCACCGCCACGCCGACTTGTGCCAGTTGCTCTTCGTATTCAAAGGTCAGGCAGAGCTTGAAATCGAAGGCAAACGTACGCAGCTGACCGAGCCGGCGATTCAGATCCTGCCACCGCTGTCCGTTCACGGCTTCCGGTTTTCCGAGGACGTCGAAGGGTTTGTCGTGACCCTGGCTGCGCCGCTGGTCGCCCATCTTCAGGCGCAACTGGGTAACTCGGTGAACGCCCTGGCCCAGGCCGAAAGTTATCCGGCGGGCAAGGAAGGTGAATACCTCAACAGCCTGTTTTCAGCGCTGCAAGACGAATACACCGGCCACCAACCGGCTCGCGAAATGCTCATGCATTCGCTGGTCAGCGTGATCATGGTGTGGGTCAGCCGCCAGGTGATTTCCCGTCGCAACGCCAGCCAGCGTCTGCAGCGTGCCCGGGAATACCTCAACGGGTTTATCCAGCTTGTGGAAGAGACCTATCGCCAACACGTCAAGGTCGAAGACCTGGCCCATCGGCTGGGGATTTCCGTGTCCCACCTCAATGGCACCTGCCGTGAGCTGGCGGGACAACCGGCGTTGCAGATCATGCACGAGCGTCAATTGCTGGAGGCCAAGCGTTTGCTGACCTATACCAGCATGACCATTTATGAAATGTCCGACGTGTTGGGGTTCTCTGATCCGACCAACTTCACGCGCCTGTTCCGACGTCGAGTGGGGATCTCGCCCAAGGCATTTCGCGACCGCTTGAAGGCCGATCAGGACAACGAGGCCTGATCCCCTTCGTTACTTGAGGGCGTTGAGGGTCGCGTTGTGGGGAATGCAGCGTTCGAAGTTGCAGCTCGCGTATTCACGGGGCAGTTGTCGCAACTGCTCGACGCGCCAGGCCGCGGTGCCATACAGCGCGAGCGTGGCTGCGCAGGTGATGAAAATCGCGAGGTATCTTCTTGTTTTGATGTTCATGGCGTTGACCTCTGAACGAATACCCTTCGGTACTACTTTCAGCATAGGTCAGCGCCAGTGAGTTGTGTGGGGGAATGTGTTCACAGGCCGATATCCCACGCAGGCTCTTCCGGAAATCTGAGCACCAGAAAATCCAGCATGCTGCGCAACGCCGCCGGCATGTGTTTGCGTGAGGCATACACCGCGTAAACGTTCATTTGCCGGGGTTCGGCGTGGGGCAGCAGGCGGATCAGTTCGCCGCTGTGAATATGCACGCCGGCCTGATAGCTGGGGAGCATCGCCACCCCGGCGCCGGCCATCGCCGCGCGCAACAACGTGCTGGCTTCGTTGGCGCTGATGTTGCCCTGCACCGGCACTGACACCTGCTCACCGTCCTCCTCGAAATGCCAGAGGCTTTTGCCGAAGTAGGAGTGGGTCAGGCAATTGTGCTGGCTCAGATCCTCGACCCGCAGCGGCGTCGGGTGTTCGAGCAGATAAGCGGGGGAGGCACAGATCACTGAGCGGCAGACCGTCAGCCGTCGCGCGATCAGGTTCGGGTCCAGGTCGTTGCTGGTGCGGATCGCCAGATCGATGCGTTCATCCACCAGGTTCACCGTGCGGTCGAGCATCTGCAGGTCGATGCTGACGCCGGTGTAACGTTTGACGTAAGCGGCCATGGCATCCGCCAGTTGTGCCTGACCAAACGAAGTGCTGACGCTGATCCGCAGCAGGCCGCGCGGTGCCTCGTCCGGTTCGCTGACGGCGGCTTGCATGTCCGTGGACAGGTCGAGCATCTGCCGACATCGAGGCAGGATTTCACTGCCGGCGGCGGTCAGGCTCAGCTTGCGCGTGGTGCGGTGCATCAGGCGTGCGCCGACCCAATCCTCCAGCTCCGCCAGATAGCGCGAAACTACTGGCCGTGACAGGTCCAGGTGATCGGCGGCGGCCGATTGGCTGCCGAGGTCAACCACCGTGACGAACACCCGCATTGCTTGTAGACGATCCATGATTTGCCCGCTTTCAGAAACAAACTATGTTCAAGCATCGCATTTTTTGTACTGAGTCATGCAACTAAGCTCTGTCCCATCGCCAAGCACGGCAATTGAACAACGGAGCAACAGATGATCGGCTTCACCTCGCTTAAACGTATTTTGCTGGCCACCGCCACCCTCGGTTTCGCCGCCCACGCAGCGGCAGCCTCGACCCTGACCCTGGACGTCTACAACCCGGGCGACAAGGCGATCTTCCCGGTGACCTCGGTGTTGGTCAGCGGCGAGAAAGACGCGATTTTGGTGGATGCGCAATTTGGCAAATCCCAGGCCGAGCAAGTGGTCGAGAAGATCCGCGCCAGCGGCAAGCAACTGACCACCATCTACATCAGCCACGGTGACCCGGATTACTACTTCGGCCTCGACACCCTGACCGCCGCATTCCCCAACGCCAAAGTGCTCGCCTCGCAGCCGACCGTGGATCACATCCAGAAAACCGTCGACGGCAAACTGGCGTTCTGGGGGCCGAAAATGGGCACCGACGTGCCTGCCAAAACCATCGTGCCGCAGGTACTCAAAGGCGACAGCCTGATGCTCGAAGGGCAGAAGTTGCAGGTGGTGGGGCTTGAGGGCAAGCAGCCGGACCGCACCTTTGTCTGGATTCCGTCGATCAAGGCCGTGGTTGGTGGCGTCGTCGTCGCGGAAAACATCCACGTGTGGATGGCCGACACCCAGACGCCGCAGTCCCACGCCGATTGGTTGACTACGCTGCATGCAATCGAAACCTTGAAACCGAAAACCATCGTGCCGGGCCATTACCTCGGTGAGAGCGCTCGTTCGCTGGCCGCCGTGCAGTTCACCGCCGATTACATCAAGGCCTTCGACGAAGAAACCGCCAAGGCAAAGGACGCTGCCGCGCTGATCGCCGCGATGAAAAAACGCTACCCGAAGCTGGGTGAAGAAAGCTCCCTGGAACTGAGCGCCAAAGTCGCCAAGGGCGAGATGAAGTGGTAACTCGCCGTACCTGAAGCTGAACCGCTTTTGTGGCGAGGGAGCTTGCTCCCGTTCGAGTGCGTAGCACTCGCAGGATTTTGGGGCCGCTGCGCAGCCCAGCGTCGGAACGCCGCCCGGAGCAAGCTCGCTCGCCACAGGTAACACATAAGCCACTCAAACAGCTGGAGAACGTCATGAGCAAAATCGCAATCATTGGTGCCACCGGTCGTGCCGGTAGCCAACTGCTGGAAGAAGCCCTGCGTCGTGGTCACAGCGTCACCGCCATTGCCCGCGACACCTTGAAGATCGGTCAGCGTGCCGGTGTGGTCACCAAGAATGTCGATGCCCTTGATGCCGAAGCGTTGCAAGCGGCAGTCGCGGGCCATGACGTGGTGATCAGCGCTGCGCACTTTGCGACCCTTCCTGCCAGCGCCGTTGTCGGGCCGGTGCAGAAGGCCGGTGTGAAACGTTTGCTGGTGGTGGGCGGTGCCGGATCGCTGTTGCTGCCGGACGGCACTCGCGTCATCGACAGCGAGGGTTTTCCGCAGGCGTACAAGGCTGAGGCCAGTGCCGGTGCGCTGTTTCTGGAAAACCTGCGGCAGGAAAAAGAGTTGGACTGGACCTTTGTGTCGCCGTCGGCAGAGTTTGTCGAAGGTGAACGCACGGGGACGTTTCGGATCGGCAAAGATGATTTGCTGGTGAGTAGCGAAGGGCGGAGCTGGATCACTTTTGCTGATTATGCGATTGCGGTGCTGGATGAAGTGGAAGCGCCAAAGCATTCCCGCCAGCGGTTCACAGTCGGGTATTGAGCTGAAAACCACCCCTCACCCCAGCCCTCTCCCCATAGGGGAGAGGGGGAAAGGGAGCCGATCTCCATGCTTTTCAAAGCCTGAGTTCGACTCGATATTTCAGGTCGACGTAGCTTGAAAGAACAACTCGATCAGTCCCCTCGCCCCTCTGGGGAGAGGGTTAGGGTGAGGGGTGGATCTAACTGACACACCACGCCACACACATTCACCGCGCCTGAGCCTGCTCCACCAACCACCCCATCAACTCGCGCAACTTCGGCGAAGGCCCGGGTTTTTCCGGGAAAACCAGGTAATACGCCAACCCGGTCTTCACCTTCAATTCAAACGGCATGACCAGCCGCCCCGCACTCAAATCATCGCCAATCAACGACCAATCCCCGATCGCCACGCCTGTCCCTTGGGACGCCATCGACATCGCCAGATCCAGCGTTTCGAAATGCTGACCCTTGCCGACATTGCTCAAGCGAATATCCGCAGTGGCCAGCCAGGCTTTCCAGTCCCGTTCATCCCGTGTCGGGTGCAGCAACATGTGCTGCTCCAGATCCTCCGGCGTCATCAGCGGCACTGGACCTTCGAGCAACGGCTTGGAACAGACCGGTGTCAGTTGTTCATCGAACAAATGAAAAGAGGCCAGCGCGCTGTCCGGCGGCGCGCCGTACATCACCGCCGCATCGAACTGCTCGCGATGAAAATCCACACCGTGCTTGACCGTGGTGGTCAATTCCACCGGCACATCCGGGCGCTCACGTTGCCACTGCAACAGCCGTGGCAACAGCCAGCGCATGACACACGTCGGGGCCTTGAGTTGCAGGGTTTCGCGCTTCTCGCCGATCTGCTCCACCGCCTCGTCGATCAAGCCGAAAATCTGCTGGACCCGTGGCAGCCATTCCCGTCCTTCGGCCGTCAGGTCAAGGCCTCGGGCCTGGCGAATGAACAGTTCATAACCCAGATGTTCTTCCAGCCCGGCGATCTGCCGACTCACCGCACCTTGGGTGATGTACAGCTGTTCGGCAGCACGGGTGAAGTTGCAGCACTGCGCGGTAATCAGAAAGGTGTGCAGCGCCGGCAGGGGAGGCAATCGTTTCATTGGGATCCAAGGTATGACGTGAGGACATGGCTAGTATGACTTTTTATCCATTGTTGCGGCTACGTGTCGCCCGTTCCAATGAGGCCATCCCTGGACCTGCCCACTCATCATAAACACTGCGCAGGTCCGGCGTCTCAAACGAACAAGAAGGGCAAAGACATGGCGACGTGCGGCGAAGTATTGGTCAAGTTACTCGAAGATTACGGGGTTGAGCAGGTGTTCGGCATTCCCGGGGTTCATACCGTGGAGCTGTATCGCGGGCTGGCCCGTTCGAGCATCAACCACGTCACTCCGCGTCACGAACAGGGCGCCGGTTTCATGGCCGACGGTTACGCTCGCACCAGCGGCAAACCGGGTGTGTGCTTCATCATCACCGGCCCTGGCATGACCAACATCACCACCGCCATGGGCCAGGCCTACGCCGACTCGATCCCGATGCTGGTGATCTCCAGCGTGCAATCGCGCAGCCAGTTGGGCGGCGGTCGCGGCAAGCTGCACGAGCTGCCGAACCAGAGCGCATTGGTCGGTGGCGTGGCGGCGTTCTCCCACACCTTGATGTCGGCGGCTGAATTGCCGGGCGTCCTGGCTCGCGCTTTTGCACTGTTCCAGGCCGGCCGTCCGCGTCCGGTCCATATCGAAATTCCGTTGGACGTATTGGTCGAAGAGGCCGATGACCTGCTCGCCAGCGTACCGGTGAACATCGACCGCGCCGGTGCCTCGCCGAGCGCAATCAGCTGCATGACCGCGCTGCTGGCCGGTGCCAAGCGCCCACTGATTCTCGCCGGTGGCGGCGCCATCGATGCCGCCGCCGAGTTGACTGAACTGGCCGAGTTGCTGGACGCCCCGGTGGCCCTGACCATCAATGCCAAAGGCATGCTCGAATCCAACCATCCGTTGTTGATCGGCTCGACCCAGAGCCTGGTCGCGACTCGTGCGTTGGTGGCTGAAGCGGACGTGGTGCTGGCGATCGGCACCGAACTGGCCGAGACCGATTACGACGTGACCTTCGCCGGCGGTTTCGAAATTCCTGGTGTGCTGCTGCGTGTGGACATCGACCCCGACCAGACCGTGCGCAACTACCCGCCGAAAGTTGCGTTGGTAGCTGACTCGCGCAACGCCGCTCAAGCCTTGCTGAGCGAACTGTCCCACCACTCGCTGGCCGAGCGCCGTAACGATTGGGGCCAGGTCCGTGCCGCACGCTTGCGCGACGAACTGGCTGCCACGTGGGACGCTCCGACCCTGGCCCAGACCCGTTTCCTGGAAACCGTCTTGCACGAACTGCCAAACGCAGTCTTCGTCGGCGATTCGACCCAACCGGTGTACACCGGCAACCTGACCTTCAACCCGGAACGCCCGCGTCGCTGGTTCAACTCGTCCACCGGTTACGGCACCCTCGGTTACGCCTTGCCGGCAGCCATCGGCGCCTGGCTCGGCGGCAGCGTTGAAAACGGCGCACGTCCTCCGGTGGTGTGCCTGATCGGCGACGGCGGCCTGCAATTTACCCTGCCGGAATTGGCCAGCGCCGTTGAAGCGCGCACCCCGGTGATCGTCCTGCTGTGGAATAACCAAGGCTACGAAGAGATCAAGAAATACATGGTCAACCGCGACATCGAGCCGGTTGGCGTAGATATCTACACCCCGGACTTCATCGGCGTGGCCAAGGCGCTGGGCTGTGCAGCTGAAGCCGTCTGCGGTGTCGAGCAACTGCGCAGCGCCCTGCGTGCCGCTACCGATCGCCAGGGCCCGACACTGATTGAAATCGATCAGGCTGTGTGGATGAAGGCGGTGTCGAAATGACTTTCCGCATGACTTTCCCAACGGCGCTGGATGGCCTGTTCATCAACGGTCAATGGTCGGCCGGCAATGAACACTTACGCGTGATCAACCCGGCGACCGAAGCCTTATTGACCACCGTGAACGGCGGCGATGAACGTGCTGTCGATCAAGCCGTCACTGCCGCGTCCAATGCTTTCAAGGAATGGTCGAAAACCACCGGCGCCGAGCGCGGCGCGATCCTGCGCAGAATCGCTGCGGGCGTGCAGGCCGGTCGTGAACAGTTGATGCATTTGCAGTCGAGCAACAACGGCAAACCACTGTTCGAAGCGGCCATCGACGTCGACGACGTGATCGCCACCTTCGAGTATTACGCCGGTCTGGCTGAAGGGCTCGATGCCAAGCAAGACAGCAACGTGGAGCTGCCAACCGACGACTTCAGCGCTCGTGTGCGCCGCGAGCCGTGTGGTGTGGTCGGCCTGATCGTGCCGTGGAATTTCCCGATGGTCACCACCGCGTGGAAACTCGCCCCGGCCCTCGCTGCCGGCTGCTGCGTGGTGCTCAAACCGTCCGAAGTGACGCCGCTGCCGGAACTGGAACTGGCGACGATCATCGCCGAGGCCGGTCTGCCCAAGGGTGTGTTCAACCTGGTCTGCGGCACTGGCCTGGCCGTCGGTGCGCCGTTGTCGGCTGACCCGCGCATCGCCAAGATTTCCTTCACCGGCAGCAACGCCGTCGGTGTTCAAGTCATGCAACGTGCCGCAGAAACCGTGAAGGGCGTGAGCCTGGAACTGGGCGGAAAATCCTCGCTGGTGGTGCTCAAAGACGCAGACATCGAACTGGCCGTGGAAGTGGCCTGTGGCGGCGGTTTCTTCAACGCCGGGCAGATGTGCTCGGCCACCAGTCGTGTGCTGATCGCCGATGAACTGGCGGACGAATTCCTCATCCGGTTGAAGGCCCGCGCCGAAGCCATTCGCGTGGCCGACCCGTTCGACCCGAACGTGGAAATGGGCGCACTGGTCAACCAAGCGCAATACCAGCGCGTACTTGGTCACATCGATCGTGGTTTGAGTGCTGGCGCCAAGCTGGTTTGCGGCGGCAATCGTCCGGCAGACCTGTCGCGCGGCTATTTTTTGCAGCCGACGATTTTTACCGAAGTGCCCCTCGACAGTGCGCTGTGGTGCGAAGAGATTTTCGGTCCGGTGATCTGCGTGCGCAGTTTTGCCAGCGAAGCCGAGGCGATTGCCCTGGCCAATGACAGCCAGTTCGGCCTCGTGGCCAGCGTGGTCACCCGCGACGCCGAAGCGGCAGATCGGGTTGCCAACGCTTTGCAGGCGGGGCTTGTGTGGATCAACGCGCCGCAAGTGATCTTCCCGCAGACCGCTTGGGGTGGCTACAAACAGAGCAGCATCGGCCGCGAATTGGGGCCGTGGGGCTTGCAGGCTTTCCAGGAAATCAAACACGTGATTCGAGCGGTCTGACGGCTCGAAAAGGGTCAGCACATGCCTCGTGATGAGGCATGCGCTGGCGTCATGGCTTCAATGAGTTTTTATCGATAGTCAGGTGTTTTGCACGACCTCAGGATGAACCCGTCGGCTCAGCGCAAACCCCGTGAATACGGGGGCTTTAAGCAGATCTGGCGGCGCAGATGCAACGGTTGCGACCAGCCTCATACCTACAAAAACAAAGGGAGTCCGTAATGGGCGAGCATGATCTGAACAGACGTCAATTCATCAAAACCGTGGGCGTAGCCTCGGTGGCAGCGGCCGCCATGAGCATGCCGTTCATCAAGGCTAACGCCAGCGACACACGCTTTGCGGGCAAGACCCTGCGTTTGCTGACCTGGTCGGATGACACCGGTCTGGCCGCACTGCGCAACATCGCGGCAACCTTCGAAGACAAGTACGGCTGCAAGGTCATCGCTGACCGCACCGGCAGCACCTCGGAAATGGTCGCCAAGCTCAAGGCCGGCGGTGATCGTCCGCAGTACGACATCATCACCCTGGCAGGCGTCGGTGCCGAAGGCCTGGCCGCGGCCAACCTGCTGGAAAAACCCGACCTCAATCGCATTCCCAACCTGGTCGACGTACCGGAGAAATACCGCACCGGCGCCAACGGTCACGGCATCGGTTACCTGCTCTGGTGCAACAGCCTGGTCTACAGCACCCGCACCATCAAAGAAGCGCCGGACAGCTACGCCTCCCTGTGGGATCCCGAGCTGGCACCGAACATCTTCCTGCCGCCGCCGAACTGGACCGAAGCGATGGACCTGATCATCATCGCCGCCAAACTGGCCGGTGGTGACGAACACAACATCGAGCCTGGCTTCAAGAAACTCGCCGAGCTGAAAGATCGTGTGGTGACCCTGGGTGAAAACCCTAACCAGATCGCCGAGCTGTTCCGCACCGGCTCGCTGGACATGGGTGGCCTGTACGCGCCAGCGTTTTTCCCGAAACAGATCCGCGACCCGGCATACGGTCTGGGCGCTACGTTCGGCATGAAGGAAGGTTTCTACACCGACCTGATGCTCTCGGTGATGCCGAAGAATCGTCCGGGCGATACCGACCTGGCCTACGCCTTCATCAACCACTCTCTGGACCCACTGGTGCAGGGCAAGATGGCTGAGGACATCTACAACGGTCCGGTCAACGCCAAGGCGATCATCTCCGCCGAAGCGCGCAAGAGCCCGTACATCCTCACGCCTGAGCAGATTGCCGAGAAAGCGATCATGCACGACAACGCCTTCCTGGCCTCCGTGCATGACCAATGGATTCGTCGTTACACGGAAATCTTTTCTTCCTGATCGAGTGACGAACACAAGCCCCAAGAGCACAACAAATCAAATGTGGGAGCGGGCTTGCTCGCGAAAGCGGTGTGACATTCAACATTGATGTCGACTGACACGGCCCCTTCGCGAGCAAGCCCGCTCCCACGCTAGAACGTCGTGGTTTCAAGACTTGTGTTTGTCAGCTGCTTTCCATTGACGAGACCCTTGCTATGGAACACCAACCTCTGACTCATCCGGTCGCCGCCGCTCCTGTGCGCGTCAATCGGGGTGTTTCGCCGACGACGCGTGCCTGGATTTTTCTCTCGCCGTCGATGCTGTTTCTGGGCGTACTGATCGCCGCCAGCCTGCTGGTACTGCGCATGAGCGTGGGCACCAAAGGCGCGGAATGGACCGGGTTCAGCCTGGCCAGTTACGCCCAACTGCTGGAACCGTATTACCTCAAATCCTTGCTGCTGACCCTGCGTCTGGCGCTGATCAGCGCGGTGATCGCGGTCGTGTTGGCGATCCCGGTGGCCTACACCATGTCGCGCCTGACCTCACCGTTTGTGCGACGGATCTTCCTCGCCGCGGTGCTGTTGCCGTTGCTGGTCAACCTGTTGCTGCAAAGCTACGGCTGGCTGGTGATTCTGGGACCTGGCGGGATGCTCAATCAGGCGCTGATGGGCCTGGGCCTGATCAAGCGCCCGATCATGCTGCTCTACAACCAGAACGGCGTATTGATGGGCCTGGTGCAAACCGCGTTCCCGTTGGCCGTGCTGCCGATTGCCAGCGCCATGCGCGGCGTCGCCCGTACCTACGAAGAAGCTGCCGCAACGCTGGGCGCCAGTCGCTTGCAGGTGTTCCGTCAGGTGGTGCTGCCGATGAGCATGCCGGGGATCATCACCGGCGCGACGTTGGTATTCGCCTACAACGCCAGCAGCTTCGTTGTGCCTTTGCTGCTCGGTGGCCGACGTGTGCCGATGCTGGCCGTGATGGTGCATGACCAGATCGCCCCGCTGATGAACTGGCCCGCCGCGTCCGCTGCCGGTGTGGTGCTGATTGTCACCACGCTCGCGATCATGACCTTGTCCGAATACATCACTGGCCGTCGTCGGCGCATGCTGGAGGCTTCCCAATGAGCACCCTGATCAAGAAACGTTATGGGCTGCTGCCCGGCGAGACCGGCAAGTTTGCTGGCATCCTGTCGGGCTTCATCCTGCTGCTGGCGGTGTTGCCGATCCTGACCATGATCGTGATGTCGTTCAGCGGTGCGTCGAACCTCGACTTCCCGCCGAGCAGCTACAGCCTGCAATGGTACAAGGCTGCCTGGAACACCTTCGTGTCGCCGGATTCCAGCGATGTGCTGAGCCTCGGCAAGGCCATGACCACCAGCCTGATGGTCGCGTGCCTGACCATGGTGTTTGCGACGATCGTCGCAGTGCCGGCAGCTTACGCGCTGACCCGTTGCGAGTTCCGCGGCAAAGCCGTGGCGCTGCAACTGATGTCGCTGCCATTGGTGTTTCCGATGGTGGTGTTGGGGCTGGCGTTGCTGCTGGTGTTCGACAGCCTGCCCTTTCAAATCACGACGTCGCGACTGGTGATTGCCCACGTGATCCTGGCGTTACCGTTCGTGGTGAAAAACTGCACCGCTGCGATGCTCTCCATCGGCAGCGAAGTCGAAGAGGCCGCACAGATGCTCGGTGCTTCGCCGACCCGGGCGATTATCGATGTGGTGGTGCCGTTGATGAAGTCGGGGATTCTGGCGGGGATGCTGCTGGCGTTCATCGTCTCGTTCAACGAATTCACCGTGACCTACTTCCTCTACACCATCGACGTCATGACCGTGCCGATCTGGATGTACAGCCGCACTGTGTCTTCGCTCGACCCAACCGTTTTCTCGTTTGCCGTGCTGATCGTGCTGATCGACTTCGTCCTGATCTGGGCGTTGGAGAAGCTGGTTGGTGAAGGTGGCGTTTCGTTCTGATTCTTGAGGTGCAACATGACTGGTCTGATTCTGGAAAACGTCGAGAAACATTACGGCTCGGCCTGCGCGGTAAAGGATGTAAACCTGCATTTACCTGAGGGCAAACTGGTGTGTTTTCTCGGCCCGTCGGGCTGCGGAAAAACCACGTTGCTGCGCATGATCGCAGGGCTCGAAACCCTGAGCGGCGGCGAGATTCGCCTGGACGGTGAAGACATCGGCCATACGCCGGCGCATCAACGTAACTTCGGCATGGTGTTTCAATCGCTGGCGCTGTTTCCGCACATGACGGTGGGGGAGAACATCGCCTATCCGCTGAAACTGCGTGGGGTCAGCAAGGCTGATCAGCAGGCGCGGGTGGTGGAGTTGCTGCAACTGATTCAGTTGCAGGAAATGATCGACCGTCCGGTGTCGAAACTTTCTGGTGGCCAACGTCAGCGCGTGGCGATTGCCCGGGCGATTGCCAATCACCCGAAAATCCTCCTGCTCGACGAACCGCTGTCGGCGCTGGATGCCAAGCTGCGTGAATCGATGCAGGTGGAAATCCGTCAGCTGCAACAACGCTTGAACATCACCACCATCATGGTGACCCACGACCAGCGTGAAGCCATGACCATGGCGGATATCGTTGTGGTATTGGGTGAACATCGCGTGCAGCAAGTGGGCACGCCGATTGAGATTTATCGTCACCCGGCCAATGAATTTGTCGCGGACTTTATCGGCTCGGGCAATATTTTCCCGGCCACGGCGCTGGGTAACGGGAAGGTTGGGTTACCGGGCGGCGATGCGCTGGAAGTGCCGATCTGCAGCAGCATTGTGGTGGGGGAGAAAGTCAAAATGCTGATTCGCCCTGAGGACCTGCAACTGTCGCATCCACAGGCGACGGCGGGGAATCGGTTGCTCGGCAAGGTGACGTTCGTGCGCGATATTGGCGCGACGATTGAAACGACCGTGGAGTGTTCCGGGGTGTCGTTTACGGCGTTGAGCACGCCGTGTCAGGGGTTTGGGTTGAGCATTGGCAATCCGGTGTCGGTGACCCTTCCTGCCGAGGCGTGCCGCGTACTCGGCGCCTGATTGACTGGCCCCATCGCGAGCAGGCTCGCTCCCACAGTGGTCTGGTGTACACCGGTCCAATGTGGGAGTGAGCCTGCTCGCGATGAGGCCGGCAAAACCAGCACAAAAACCAGATCAAACCGTCAACCGCAACCGCGCCAAATCCCTTAACGGCGGTGCCCCAAACAATCGACTGTACTCCCGGCTGAATTGCGAGGGGCTTTCATACCCGACCCGATACCCCGCCGCCGAAGCCTCCAACCCTTCCGCCAGCATCAACCGTCGCGCTTCTTGCAGGCGCAGTTGTTTCTGATACTGCAACGGACTCATCGCCGTCATCGCCTTGAACCGGTGATGCAACGTCGACACGCTCAGGTTCACTTCCTTCGCCAGATCATCGATGCGCAACGGCTGTTCATAGTTGCCGTTGAGCCATTTGATCGCCTGGCTGATGCGATGGCTCTGGCTGTTGGCGATTGCGATTTCGTACAGCCGATGACCCTGCTGGCTACGCAATAGTCGATACAGGATTTCCCGGCGAATCAGCGGTGCGAGCATGGCGATGTCTTTCGGTGCATCCAGCAAGCGTGCCAGACGCAACACCGCGTCGAGCATCGCGGTGTCGATCCGTTCGACATACAAGCCGCGTCCCGTCGGCCGGGTTGGCACACCGAGAGGGCCGGCATCGGCAATCAGCGCAGTGATTTCCGCCGGGTCGATATCCAGCCGCACCGCGAGGATCGGTTCTTCAGACGTGACATTCACCACACGCCCGCTCAGTGGCATCGAGACCGACACCACCAGGTAATTCAGCGGATCGTAATTGAAGTATTCATCGGCCAGCCTGACCTCTTTGCGGCCCTGCGCCATGATGCACAGCGCGGGTTGCGCCAGTACCGGGGCAAACTCATGGGACTTGCTATGGCGAGAAATGAAGAGCGAGCCGACGGCAGTCGCATAAGTGCCATCCTCCGCCGTGTTATGGCGAATGATAGCGGCCAGTTCCGCGCGCTGTTTCTCCATGTCGGCGTCCAGCGGGGCTTCAAAGTGATCGAGCGACGACATGCACGGCATCCTCTGCAAGGCGTTGGTAATGAGCTGAGCTTAAGTTTGTGCAAGCAACAGCGGTAGACACATCCTGCCTCAAGCTTGCCTGATTCTGCATGGCGTGGATTAACGGTGCCTCTATGACAGGGCAACCCAAGGGAAACTTGCTTGAAAGCGCTGTTTCATTGGCACGAAAGCTTTTACAGGTTGATACGGGTTTTTCGAGAAACCGCGCAGGATTGTGCAATAAGCCGGCAGGAATCGACTAACCGCGCTTCTACCTGCGCGCTTAATCTTGGATCCTGTCGCAGCCCGTCCCACGGCTGCCACTCGAGTACCTGGGAGGGTTGAACATGTCTACGCAGATCCCCGTCAGTCATATGGCCTTTGTCCGCGCTCGCGCCGGCCGTTCGGCGGAGCTCGGCGCGCGCCTGAGCGCCTTGATCGAGCCGTCCCGCAGCGCACCGGGTTGCCTGAATTTTGCCCTGCAACATTCACAGTGCGATCCGGAGTTGTGGCTGGTGTCCGGTTTCTGGACGAACCAGCAGGCCATGACCGCTTACTTCAGCACCCCGGCGATGCAGATTTTTGCCGAGTTGGTGCAAGACCTGGTGGTCAACAGCCTGGATTTTCATACCTTCAAGGACGTGTCGGCTGCCCAGGCGCTGGGGCAGTCCCAGTCGTGGGTACACAAAATGGCGGGTTGAGGGTTTAATGGCTCAATTCTCCATTCAGCCAGGATCCGCGACATGGCACGCAAAGCCTTTGAAACCTTCGAAGCCGTATCTGCCGTAGTACCCCGTGAAGGCGGTTATCACGCCGCAATCGCCACCAAAGCCATCGGTGGTTCGGGTGCGCCGCGCTTTCACAAGCTGCTCGAAGAACAGACCTTCAAAACTGCCCATGAGGCCGATGAGGCCGCAGCCAAGGAACTGACCCGTCTCAGGGACGTCAGCGAAGACGGCGACCTGATCTGGTAATTACTTGACCGCCCCCGGGCGATACATCTTGAACAACGCCTCAGGCCCCAGCTGGAAATAATCCGCTGGCCCACCGCCGCGCAGAATCGGTTCTGCTGCGGCGGTGTCGTACACCCCATCCTTCAACAGCCACTTGGCGATATGCACGGCGACCACTTCGCCGAGAATCAGCCAGCTCGGCACCACGTTGCCATCGGCCCGCTGCAACTGAATGATCTGCGTGACCTTGCACTCGAAGGACACCGGACTTTCGGCGACGCGCGGCACCTGAATGATTTTCGACGCTGCCGGGGTTAGCCCGGACAGTTCGAACTCGTTGACCTCAGGCCTGACCATGGCAGAGCACTGGTTCATCTGCTCGGCCAGCGGACGGGTCGCCAGGTTCCAGGCAAATTCGCCGGTTCGCTCGATGTTATTCAGGCTGTCTTTGCGCCCGACACTGGAAAACCCAATGATCGGCGGAATGTAGTTGAACGCGTTGAAGAAACTGTAAGGCGCCAGGTTCAGGCGGCCATTGGCATCCTGAGAGGAAATCCAGCCAATGGGACGCGGGCCGACGATGGCGTTGAACGGGTCATGCGGCAGGCCGTGGCCGTTGGCGGGTTCGTAGTAATGGATGTCGTCAGCCATGGCATGGGGTTCCTGAATTCGGTTCGTAGCGAAGACGGCCATAGTGCAAGGGCTGACGAGTAATTTCCAGCGTGAGATCAGTTGGTACGGGTTGCTTCGGTGTGATCGGCGCCGTCGGAAGCGACCTCGGCTGAGTCAGTGCGATCGTTTCCAGCGGAGGCGACTGCAGCGCCACTTCCTAAGGTGAAAGCGGCAGAGCCGGTGCGATCGTAACCGTCAGCGGCGAAGGTATTGGCGGCCAGTACAGAGAGGGTCAGGGCGAGGATCAGTTGGGTTTTCATGGTGTGTACTCCAGGTTCGCTTGCACAATGCAATGAATCGGCGAGGAGAGTCCGTGGAGGGCGTTAACCGCTGATTAATTCGCTCTTTTGCTTATGTGACAAAATGTTCGTGGCGCACTGACTTGTCTTGATCGCACGCTTTCAGCGCCAATGAAAAAGGGGCAGACCTTTGCCAGGTCTGCCCCTTTTTTATGTCGCTGGCGGACTCAGTCCGTCTCGATCCGCGAATGTTTGCGGGTGTCTTTCATGGTCACGTAGACCAGCAACGACACGGCAATACACGCGGTGACATACCAGTAGTAACCGGTTTCCATGCCGATGCTCTTGAACCACAGTGCGATGTATTCAGCGGTGCCGCCGAAGATCGACACGGTCAGCGCGTACGGCAGGCCGACGCCCAGGGCGCGGATTTCGGTCGGGAACAGTTCGGCTTTGACCACCGCGTTGATCGAGGTGTAGCCGCTGACGATGATCAGCGCTGCCATGATCAGGAAGAACGCGCCCCACCAGGTCTGCACGGTGTGCAGGGTGGTCAGGATCGGCACGGTGAACAGCGTCCCGAGAATACCGAAGGCAATCAGGATCGGCCGACGACCGACTTTATCCGACAAGCCGCCGATGATCGGTTGCAGGCACATGAACAGGAACAGCGTGGCAGCGGAAATGGTGGTGGAGTCGGAGATGCTCATGCCGACAGTGTTCACCAGGTATTTCTGCATGTACGTGGTGTAGGTGTAGAACGCCAGGGTGCCGCCCATGGTCAGGCCGACCACGGTCATCAGTTCCTTCGGATGGCGCATCAAGGTGCGCATGGCGCTTTCCTTGGCCTTCTCTTTCTTGGTGAACGACTCGGTTTCTTCCATGCCACGACGCAGGTACAGCGCGACCACTGCACACAGCGCACCGATGGCGAACGGGATGCGCCAGCCCCAGGCGTACAGCTCTTCAGTGGTCAGGGTCTGTTGCAGCACGATCAACACGGCCAGGGCGATGAGCTGACCGGAGATCAGGGTCACGTACTGGAAGCTGGAGTAGAAACCGCGACGATCCTTGGTCGCCATCTCGCTGAGGTACGTTGCCGAGGTGCCGTACTCGCCACCGACCGACAGGCCTTGCAGCAAACGGGCGAAAATCAGCAGGATCGGTGCGCCGATGCCGATGGTTTCATAACCCGGGCTCAGGGCGATCAGCAGCGAGCCGAAACACATCAGGTACACCGAAGCCATCAGTGCTTTCTTGCGACCGGCCTTGTCGGCGTAGAGGCCCATCAACCAGCCACCGATCGGGCGCATCAGGAAGCCCACGGCGAAGATCGCGGCGGTGTTCAGCAGTTGTGCGGTGGTGTCGCCTTTGGGGAAAAAGGCCTTGGCGAAGTACAGGGAGAAGGCGGCGTAGACGTACCAGTCGTACCACTCGACCATGTTGCCGACAGAGCCGCTGAAGATCGATTTGATGCGACTGGCAGTGGTTCTTTCTTTGGCAGGCGTAGCTGCCGACCCAAGAGGCAGGGTTTGTGAGTTATCCATGACGGATCCTTCATTTAATTGTTTTTGTGGAGCGCGTTGAAACGCAGCCTGCTTGGGCTATAGCAGGAGCTGTGCCAACGGGAGGAGGGCCGGTTTAGAGGGGTTTTTAAGATTTCGTGAGCGGAAATCCGCTTATGCTGGATGGTGTGTGAGCGGAAAATTGCTTATAGGTCATGAAGTGCGTTGTCTGTGCCGGCCTCTTCGCGAGCAAGCCCGCTCCCACATTTGAACTGTGTACACCGGACCATTGTGGGAGCGGGCTTGCTCGCGAAGAGGCCAGGTCAGGCAACGCAAAACTCAGCTGTCTTGCAGGAACATCTCGCGGGTCAGGCCATGACGCTGCATCTTTTCATTGAAGGTCCGGCGCGGCAGTTGCAGTTCTTCAAGCACCGCTTTCACGTCGCCCTTATGCCGGGTCAACGCCGCGCGCAGACAATGCGCTTCAAACGCTTCCTGCTGCGCCGCCAGCGATTGCCCAGGATCAATGCCCGCAGGTTCCGGCTCGCCCAGCCCCAACACTTGCCGCTCGGCGACGTTTGCCAATTCGCGCACATTGCCCGGCCAGTCGTGGCTCAGCAGGTGGCTCAACTGCGGGCCGCTCAGCGGTGGAAACGTACGCCCCAAACGCTCGGCGGCATTTTGCGCAAACGACTCGAACAACAGCGGAATGTCTTCACGCCGCTCGCGCAACGGCGGCAACCGCAACTCGGCCACGTTCAACCGATAGGCCAGGTCTTCGCGAAAACGTCCGGCCCGGGCTTCGTCGAGCAAGTCGGGTTTGGTCGCGGCGATGATCCGCAAATCCACGCGGATGCTCTGATTGGAGCCCAACCGCTCCAGCTTCTGCTCTTGCAACACCCGCAGCAATTTCACTTGTTGGGCCAGCGGCATGCTTTCGATTTCATCGAGAAACAGCGTGCCGCCGTCGGCGTACTCGAGCTTGCCGATGCGTTTGCCCGAAGCGCCGGTAAACGCGCCGCTCTCGTGACCGAACAGCTCGGCCTCGAACAACTGCTCGGGGATCGCCGCACAGTTCAATGCCACAAACGGCTTGTCGGCACGCGGACCAAAGTCGTGCAGGCAACGGGCAACCAATTCTTTACCGCTGCCGGTTTCACCGCGAATCAACACATTGACCGGCAGCGTCGCCAGGTCCAGCACTTGCCGACGCAGCGTCTGCAAACCACGGGACACGCCCAGCAACGTCGCATCGAGTTTGGCGCGGTTGTCCGCCTGCTCGTGCAGGGCGCGGTTTTCCAGCACCAGCCGCCGCTTGTCCAGCGCACGGCGCAGACTGCCGAGCAGGGTTTCGGGGCTGAAGGGTTTTTCAAGGAAGTCGTAGGCGCCATCGCGCATCGCTTCGACCGCCATCGGCACATCGCCGTGACCGGTCAGCAGAATCACCGGCAAGTCGGCGTCGCGCCGCTGAACCTCGGCCAGCAGTTCCAGGCCAGTCATGCCAGGCATGCGCACGTCGCTGAGGATCACCCCGGGGAAATGCTTCGGCAGCTGCGCCAGGCACTCATCGGCGCGGCTGAACAGCTGCACCTCGAACCCCGACAGGCTCAGCCATTGTTCAACGGCACTGCGAATGCTGCTTTCGTCGTCGACCACCATCACTGAATTCAGCATGAGCCAGGAGCCTCCAGGTCGATGGGCAAGGTCACGGTGAACACCGCGCCGTTGGCATGATTGTCGGCGCTCAGGCGTCCGCCCGATTCGTGAACAATGGCAAAGGATACGGCCAGCCCGAGGCCCAGGCCATCACCCACCGGTTTGGTGGTGAAGAACGGATCAAACACGTTGGCCAAATGCTCTTCGGCAATGCCGCCACCGTTATCGGCGACGGTCAGGCGCCAGAGTTGTTCATCGGCTTCGAGACGGATTTCCAGGCGTTTGCAGGGTTTGTCCTGCATGGCGTCCAGGGCATTGCGCAGCAAATTGATCAGCACCTGTTCCAGGCGAATCGCATCGCCACGCACCCAGGCCGGGCGCGTCAGGTGCAGCACCGTGCTGACCTGTTCATCGCGCAACCTTGTGTCGAGCAGCTGCAATGATTGGTCCACCACCGCCGCCAAATCCAGCCGTTCGCGCAGGCCGCTGGGGCTTTTGCGGGCGAAGGTTTTCAGGTGACCGGTGAGGGCGGCCATGCGCGTCAGCATGTCGTCCACCGGTTTGAGCGCCTTGTAAGCGTCGTCGACCCGACCGTGATCGAGCAGCAGCCTCAGAGTAGCAAGCTGCATGCGCTGGGCGGTCAGCGGTTGATTGATTTCATGAGCCAGCGCGGCAGACATCTGGCCGAGCGCGGCGAGTTTGGCCGATTGCACCAGACCGTCCTGAGCGGTGCGCAGGTCGCGAGTGCGCTCTTCCACCAGTTGTTCGAGCTCTTCGCGACTGCGCTGGCGCAGCTTGGCCAGACGCCAGCGCTGATTGAGGAACAGCAACAGAAACACCACCGCCAGCCACAACCCGGCGGCGGCGAGTCCGGCGTTACGGCTGTCCTCGAACGCGAGTTGCGGGCGACGCAGCAGGTGCAACGTCCAGCCTTCAGTGCTCAGCGGCAGCGATTCCCACAGGTAATTCGCCGTCCCGTCAGGACCCACGACCCGCGTCAGATCACTGTTGTCGTCGAAGCGCCGCACCGATTGATACTCGAGCGGTGTCAGCGGTTGTTTGTCGTATTGGCGGGTGGCCTTGAGTTCGGCGTGATCGCTGTCACTCAGCGGTTTCAACAGGCGATAGCGCCAGCCCGGCTGGTTGGCGATGAAGATAATCCCGCGTGCATCGCTGACCAGCAGCGTGTCGCTGCCCTGACGCCATTCGCGCTCCAGTTCCGGAAATTCGAGTTTCACCACCATCGCGCCGAGGAACTGGCCGTCGTCACCGGTGACTGCGCTGGACAGGAAGTAACCGGGAATGCCGCTGGTTACGCCCACCGCGTAAAAGCGCCCGGTGCCTTGGGTGCGCGTCTGGCTGAAATAGGGGCGAAAACCGTAGTTGTGACCGACGTAACTGCTGGGCAGGCGCCAGTTACTGGCGGCCACCGCCAGGCCGGTGTGATCCAGTAATTCGAGGGTCGAGGATTGCGCCGCGCCGTTGATCTTTTCCAGTTTGCGGTTCAGTGCGTCCTGTTGTTCAGCGGATACCGAGCCGTCGAGGGCGCCGCGCAACTCCGGGTCTAGCGCCAATACGGCGGGCAGAGCGCGGTAGCGATCGATCAGGGTATGCAGGGAATTGGCGTACAGCGCCAGTTGCTGATTGGCGCGGGCGGCGTCTTCGACTAGCGCCTGGCGTTCGGCGTGACGCATGGCGAAACCCGCAGCCAGTGCGGCGCCGGCGGCAATCAGCAGGGTATAAAGCATCAAACGCAAGGAACGTGAAGTCGCAAGCATGGAAGTATCAGGCGAAAGACAGGGCGAGCACGATAGCACGCAAAGCGTGACGTGTTGCCGCCCGATCAGGCCGCCCTGAGCATGGTTTGTGTCCGCCTCAATTGTGCAATGGTTGCGTCTGTAGCGCTCCTCACGCTTGCGCGTGTGTCGCCGGGAGACTTCCCGAAAATTTTACTGAGCGGACTATAGGTATGAATTGAACTGCGTCCGGCTTGGTCAAACAGGCTTTCAAGTTCACTTACCCCAGCGTTCAATACCTCGATCATCCCGCTGATGTTTGCGTCCGCTCTGCCTATTTTCTCCTGAGTGAGCTCAGCACCTGCTCCTGCGATTTCATCCAGTATCTCAAATATGCCTGTCACGGTACTGAGCGCAGCGCTGATTTCACTGGCAAAGGGGGTGCCGGAAGCCTTCATACCGATGCCAGCGCCAACGTTCACTGCTTCCTTACCTCCCTTTAGCCACCCCTTTTTGTTCAGTTCAATGATGCCGCGGCCTATTCCCCTGAATTTGTTAATAGCGTATGAGCCATAATTCATGGTCTTGTATTCGCCTTTGGTCACTATTCGGTTTGGGTCCAGTTTGCTTGCCTTGAATTTAACCGAGGCGCCGAGGCTCGAGCGTTCTGAAGCAAAATCTACCCCCAGGCTCACCGCTTTTTTTGCCACGAACCCAAGAAAGATGCCAACGGCGACACCGACAGGTCCTGTGACGCTTCCCAGTGCTGCTGCTGCGGTGCCGATGCCGATGCCCGCTGCGTAACTGATGGATTGTCCTCCGATGTGCGCCACCGTCCTTATCGCTGCGGATTGTCCATGTGCCGTCGCTGACTGGTGGTTGAGAATTTGTGTCTCAGCTTCCTGGGCTCTTCGGGTGGTGAGCTCCAGGATTTTCGTATGTCGTACGATAGCCCCCGATAAGCTCATATTGGCTCTGTATTGAATTTGATCTGCTGCACTCTGACTTTTTCTTGTGGTTCGCTGCTCGTTCGTTTCAAGGAACCTGTTCTTGAAGTTCTCAAAAGCCTGTCCATCGGTGTCTGTAAAAACGATCGGATTGTTACCCGCCATCGCGTACAGATTCAGCCCATCCACATCCCCCGCCGGGTCGGCACTCACCCAACGCTGCAACCACGGGGCGTAATAGCGCGCGCCGTAGTAGTACAGCCCGCTGTCATCCATTTCCTTGCCTGAATAGCGGATGGTTTTGTAGTCAACGCCTACCTCACTGCCCCGCGCGAACCAGGCCGTGGCACCGAATGGGTAATAACCTTCCTCGCTGATCACCTGCGCCTGTTGATCGAGCTCCAGCGCGCAGGAACCCAAGTGGTCATCGAGGCTGTAGCGCAATTGATCGGCGGCGATGTTGGCAGGCTTGCCGCTGACCCAGTGCAGGCAACGCACGCTGCCGTGCCCGCCGGGCAGGGTGATCACGTGCAGTTCTTCGCCGCTGTCGCGGGTGCGGATTTCCAGCCCCGGCAGGTAGATGACTTCCTGGAAATGAGTGCGCGAGGGCGTATGGGTTTCATGGCGTTTGTACACGCGCACGCCCTGACTGTAGCGGTAGAACTCCTGGTCATCAGGGGCGTTGGCGCGTTTGACCAGCGTGACCGATGCCAGTTGGTCCAGGCTGTTCCACTGCAAGGTTTTGCCCGGCTGCAAGTCCTGGAGATTGCCGTGGCGGTCGAACAATTCGGGAAAATCGGGTACAGGATCCCCCTCTTTCCAGCGCACACCGCGGTTGCTGGTGGGGTCGATGAACATCTCGCGGGTATGTGAGGCACCCGCCCGCACGTGACGCAGTTTGATCAGGTTGCCGCCGTGATCGTAATCATAGTGTTGCGTGTAGTTGAGCCGATTGTTCGGATCGCCGGGCAGGGGCCGGCCCGGAATGTCCGACGGCGGGGCATCGTCGTAACCGGTGGCGCGGGTCAGCCGGTACAGCGAGTCATAGGTGAAATCGCGGTGACCGTCGATGAGCTGGTTGGCGAAGTAAATCGGTTTGAACGCGTGGTCTTCGATGCGCGTGATGTTGCCAACGCGATCGTAGAAGTACTCGAAGTTTTGCAGCGCCGGTTCGGCGTTTTTTTGCGCGCGTTGCGTGGACAGGCGGCCATCGGCCGGGTCGTAGGTCCAGGTGCTCAGCACGTCATTGCCGGCGCGTTGTTCGATGATCTGAGTGGCGGCGTTGTACTGCGCGTCTTTGAGAACCGGCTGCCAGTTCGGGCTGCCTTTTAGTCGCAGTTCAACCTGTTTGAGCTGCCCGGCAATGTCGTAACGCGATTGTTGCTGGTGGTCACCGGCATCGGTCTGGCTCAGCACCGTGCCAAGGGGGCCATAAATCCGGCTGCTGCGGTAGGGCTTGCTCTTGAGCAGGGTTCGGGTTTCGCGTAGCGGCTGTCCGAGCAGGCTGTAGCTGTCGAGACTCAAGGTGCCGGAGCGGTCGAGCTGCTCGGTCAACTGACCGCGCAGGTTGAAACCAGGGTCGGCGGAGGCATCGGCATAGGTAAAGGTTTCGACGTTCGGCAGGCCGTTTTCCTCGATGCTGAGCGGGCGCAACAGAGCGTCGTAGGTGGTGCGCCAATGACTGCCGCGTTGGTCCCAGTGCTGCAGCGCCTCCCCGGCCAGTCCGGCCAGGCTCAAGCGCCAGCCAGCGTCGACGGAATCTACCTTCAACGGCTCGCCGGATAAGCGGTGTACGGTGATCAGGTTGGGGACGACACCGAACAGTCGCGGGTCCGATTGTTCGAGCAGTCGCCCGGCGGCGTCGTAGTGCTGACGGGTGATCAGGGTTTCCACTGGACCGGCAGCGACCTTGCGCAAGTATTCGATCTGGCAAACCGGCAACCCCCGGCTATCAATGGCCGTCACATTCGGGGTGCGCCAATGAACCGAGGTCGTCACGGCTTGCCTGCCTTCAGCCCACTTTCAGGCGGCGCAACGTAGGTGTCATTAAAGTCCAGGCTGGTGGTGTACCAGGGATGGATGATCTCGAGCGCGACATCTCCTTTGGCGTTGATGACTTTGTTCCGGCGACCCAACACGTCGTAATAGTTCTGATCGTGATGGCCGAACTCATGAAAGGAATGGTCCTTGATATAGCAGTGCTCATTGGCGCAGTAAGGGCGATACGCCCGAACGGGCAATCCCTTGTTGTTGTATTCCACACGTTCGCTGACGCGCCAGCGCGGATCGGCGTGCGCAATTTTTGGCTCGCCGTTTTCAATCACCAGCTCACCGTTTTCCACCACAAAAGCCGGACCGGGCTCGACCAATTGTTTGATCTGCAGTGGCCGGCCGAAACCATCCACGAAGGCTTTGACGATCTGGATTTGCTGCAGCTCATCGTCCCAATAGCGGTCAGCGGTGAGGACGACACTGTGCACCGGCTCGCGGGGAGTCGAGTGGATCAGGTCGAGCAGCGCTTGTTCAGGCCCGGTCAGGGACTTGAGCCGGGACAGGCGAAGGCGGGCGCTGGCGCGAATATGCAGGGTGGGTAGCACGTAACCTTGCGCAATCCAGGTGGTCAGCCAGTCAGGTGTCTGCCTGACGGAATGGGGGAGTTCGCCCATCCAGCTGAACAGGTCCTTGCGCAATACGCTGGCCGCCTTTTGCAGGGCGCCTTTCGGATCTTCGATGGCCGGGTCCGGACGATGGTCTATAGGACGTTCGTGTTCGTCGAGGGGGCGAAAACCCATTTTTTCGCGGTCTTCAGTTCCATAAAAACTGATGGCAAGGGGTTGCCCGGACGGCTCGTAAAGGGCTTCCTCGACATTGTCATTGGCATCGATGCTGCGCATGAGTTGCAGCGCGTGATAGTCATATTCGAAACGGGCTTCGCACTTGTCCGGCTGCGTGATGCTTTTCGGCAGCAGACAGTAGTCGTCGTAGCAGGCTGTCGTGGTGCCGTGACTGGACGTTTCGTTGTACTCCATCACTTTGTAAAAACTGTCGAGCTTGCCGTACTTGGCAAAACCATACCGGGACGACCATAGATTTCTCTCCTTGTCCTCTTCCTCGTCTGCCACCTTGTCTACCCCCAGCACCAGAGGCATGGCCGAATAGCCGATCTTTTCCAGTTCGTCCCGAATAACGATTGGCGGCACTGTGTCGTAGGCGTCCAGCGCGGTCTTGTCCAGTTGTGCAATTTCCAGCGGTGCCCGCAGTGCCTCGAACTCGGCCTTGCCATCGGCAAGGGGTGTCTGATTGTCGGTCTTGAGGTAGCGATGTACCGACTGCGTGGTCAGCAACCTCTGTGCGGCCCATTCGGGCGTGGCGTACAGCTCGATAAACCGTTCATGGGAGATATCTGCCGGGGTAAGTCCTGCAGGTGCCGGCCCCTTGGGCAAGACCATTGCGTTGCCCCGTTGCAGATAGGGCAGACCCAGTCGCCAGCTTTGCAGGTCCTCCTTCAAATGAATGAACTCGGCGCGGGATTCGCTCAGGTAATAAGACTGTTGCGCCGGGTCGTGGGCATCCGACCACCATGTTCTTTCGTCGGGATCTTCGAAGGGGTTTTCTATCTTGGTGTTGGTCCTTCGCCGTGCATAGCAGACGGCGAAGGAATGGATGGGCAGACCGAACTCGTCATGGCCCAAGATGGTTTCATGCCGGCACCGAGGATCATTCACAAAGCGTTCGTACTGATAGCTGATCTTCTCCAGTGGCAAGGGCAGCATGATCGGGTAAGCGTCATGGTCTCCCTTTTTGCGCAGTTCGCGGACCTTGTAACGACTTTCCTCCACCGCGAACGGCACCGCCGTGGACGGGTCATCGTCGCCAGCGTAGGTCTCCACGCGCAACACTGAACCAGCGAGGGCGCGGGCGATTTCGTGAACGGTGGTGTCATCGGGTGGCGGGATCGGGTCATCAAAATCGTCGTTGCGGTGATACTGGCAGAACAGCGTGGGTTTCAAATCACACGCTTCGGAGTCACGGTTGAAATAGCCATCGCGTGGCAGGTCGATTTGCCGTCCGGTGTGAAACCAGGTGCAGACCAGCGCCGGGGCGGTAAAACCGATGTCATCTTCAATTGCAGCGGTTTCGCTGTCGGTCTGGCGCAGCAGCCCGAAACCGCGAAACTCCCGGTTCCGGCCATCGTAGTAACCCTGAAAATACTGGAAGCTCTGACTGAGGCAGTTGCCGGTGATTTCATCGAGCTGGCTTTGTTGCTTGACCACAGGCACCGGGAACGGCAGGTAGCATACCGGGTCGGTTGCCGGTTTTTCATCCAGCCATTCCTGCGCCGAACTGCGATAAACCACCTCGGTACTGCAACCCATGTTGTTGTTACTGGCGACCAGCATGTAAGGCTTGGCGCCGACGAAATCGTAGCGCCAGTGCCGCGGCTTCATGTGCGGCACGGTCAGGATCAGGCTCGCGCACCCCAGGCCTTGCAGGTCGGCGATGGTGACCTGGCACAAGTTGTCGTAACGAATGCCATTGGGCCAGGGGACCGTGACGGGGATCTGCTCCAGACCATTGCCGCCGTGATTCAAATAGATCTCGAAACTGTCGGACTTCAAATAAATCAGTGCCGGTGCGCCGGAGCCGTCGAGGTCGGCAATTCGCACACGCGCCCCATCGAATGTCGCGTAGTCGAAGGGCAGGGCACTCATGACAAAACCCTTGCCGAACCGACCGTGACCGAGGTTCGGCCAGCATTTGATTTCGTCGTGCCGGATGCGGCACAGCTCGGTCATGTCGCTGCCCAGCAAGTTACCCAGCATCACCAGTTCGCTGCGTGAATGGCTGAACAGCGGCAGGCGATCGGTGTCTGGTGTGTGCTCGACGTCCTGGCCCTGGGCAAAACCGTCCTCACGCCGATTGGCGTACAGGCGCACGCTGCGCGGGCCGATCAGCGCCATCGAGCTGAGCCCGTCGCCCATCAAGTCGCCAGACTGTGAAAGCGTGTGGAAGAACTCCACCGGGAATGCCGAAAAGGGAATGAACCCTGACCAGCTGCGATCGGGGTTGAGGGTGTGGAAACCGCTCATGCCGGGTGAGGCGAGGATCCAGTCGAGCCGGCCGTCGCCGGTCAGATCGGTCAGCGCCTGATAGGTCGCTTGATTGCGATCTGCCACGGGAATTCGGGACAGTTCTGTCCATGGGCCATAGTGGATGTCATCCGCCCCCGTCAGCGCACGCAAGGGTTCGCGGTAATACCAGCTCTTGTCGTAACGACAGATAAATCCGGGCACGCCTTCACCGAACAAATCAACGCACTGATGGTGCACGCCGTCCTCGATGCCGGGCATGTTTTCGAACGGAAAGAACGGGCTCGACTGCTTATTGAGTTCGAAGCCCGAATAGTCGAATTCCACCGGCGGCATGTTTTCCACGGTGCCACTGGCGTCGTACGCCTGATAGTGCGCTGCTGCCAGTTGGGTGTACCCCAGAGGAGTCGTTTGGTATTGCAGCAGTAATCGTCGAATCAGCACCGGATTCGGGCCCAACTGCTCGGGGAAATGATGAAACATCAGAACTTGATGGCACAGGCGTCGGGTACCCAGTTCGAATCCGTAGGTGTAGCTGTGAAAGGGATCCTTGCGCAGCTGCCACTCACCATAATCCTCGGGGGGCGCATCGAACGGCGGGCCGTAGAGCGGCTTCTTTTCCAGATCCAGGGTCCGCTCGCCATAGTCGAACACCAGGTGGAAATGCCAGTTCAGAGTTGCCGGGTTTTCCACCGTCCAGGCGTACAGGTCTTTGCTGGCCAGGGCATTGCCGTAATACACCCGGTGCAGAAAACTCTGGGCACGATAGTCGTGCGAGTCATCCGGGGAGTGAGCCTGATCTTCGGGCTTGTAGTCGAAACAGATGTGTTCGCCATGGGGGGTCATGCTTTCGAGCAGCAACCACACACCGATACGCTGCGGCGCGTCAGGGGTGACCGGGTCGACAGGCTCTGCACGGCGCGAAGCGTCGGTCTTGCCGTAGACATGAAGACTGCCATCGGCCCCGTGCACCAGCCAGAAGGGCAGCTTTTCTTCCGGTTGCCAGAGCTCGATCCGGTCGAACGAACTCTCGACCCGCGGCCGGTAGCACACCACGCGGTGCTCGCCAATATCATCGAGTTTGCCGTATTGGGTCTCGATTCTGGACTTTAACTTGCCCTCGTCATCCAGCTCGGGCATCAACTCCTCGCCACCGGGACCGACCATGATGTCGGTGGCGAGGTAATCAGGCACGCCTTTACTGGTCCGGCGGGTGATAGCACCGACGCCCAAACGCCAGCCAATACCGAACGGACCGTTACCGCCCTGGCTGTCATAGCTCAGCGCCATGGCGGGGTCGAAACCGCGTCCTCCTGAAAGGGGCAACGGTAACTCGAATGAAGCACTGCCCGTCACGCCGACCGATCCCCAGCTTTTGCCAATCGTGGCAATGGAAGCGCTCTTGGCGATGGAGGGCTCAGTGATGCTCAGGGAGGCTTGTTCTTCCATGGGGCTGATCCTGTGTCGGCTTGGCGCTCTCCCGTAGCAACGGAGTCGCGTGATAGAGCGACGCTAACAAAATCAGGGGAAGGTGTGACCTGTCAGATCTGACAGGTGAGGCGGGTTTTTTTAGATCTAATACTGTGAAAAACGCTGCGCTTTATTGCGAATAGTAAAAGTGGCACGCAAAAAAACGGCCGGATCATCTATAAGACGACCCGGCCGTAATGGCAGGCTGAAGCGCTTACTGCACTTCTACCGCCAGGCTTTCACTGATCTTTTTCTGCCAGATGGCAGGACCGGTGATGTGTACCGACTCACCCTTGCTGTCGACCGCAACAGTTACTGGCATGTCTTTGACGTCGAACTCGTAGATCGCTTCCATGCCCAGTTCGGCGAAAGCCACCACGCGGGATTTCTTGATGGCTTGTGCCACCAGGTAAGCCGCGCCGCCGACTGCCATCAGGTAAACGGCTTTGTGGTCCTTGATCGCTTCGATTGCGGTCGGGCCGCGCTCGGATTTGCCGATCATGCCCAGCAAGCCGGTCTGCTCAAGGATCTGACGGGTGAACTTGTCCATCCGCGTCGCGGTAGTCGGACCGGCAGGGCCCACTACTTCTTCGCGCACAGGATCAACCGGGCCGACGTAGTAGATGAAGCGACCCTTGAGGTCTACCGGCAAGGTTTCGCCCTTGTTGAGCATCTCGACCATGCGCTTGTGCGCAGCGTCGCGACCGGTGAGCATTTTGCCGTTGAGCAGGACGGTTTCGCCCGGCTTCCAGCTCTGCACGTCTTCCGGAGTCAGGGTGTCGAGGTTGACGCGACGGGCCGATGGGCCAGCTTCCCAGACGATTTCCGGGTAGGCGTCCAGCGGTGGCGCTTCCAGCGAGGCCGGGCCGGAACCGTCGAGCACGAAGTGCGCGTGACGGGTGGCGGCGCAGTTCGGGATCATGCACACCGGCAACGAAGCGGCGTGGGTCGGGTAATCCATGATCTTCACGTCGAGCACGGTGGTCAGGCCACCCAGGCCCTGGGCGCCGATGCCCAGTTGGTTGACCTTCTCGAACAGCTCCAGGCGCATCTCTTCGATACGGTTCTGTGGGCCACGTGCTTTCAGCTCGTGAATGTCGATGGATTCCATCAACACTTCCTTGGCCATCACGGCGGCTTTCTCGGCGGTGCCGCCGATGCCAATGCCGAGCATGCCCGGTGGGCACCAGCCGGCGCCCATTTCCGGAACAGTTTTCAACACCCAGTCGACGATCGAGTCGGACGGGTTGAGCATGGCCATTTTCGACTTGTTCTCGGAACCGCCGCCCTTGGCCGCCACGTCCACTTCCACGGTGTTACCCGGAACGATGGAGTAGTGGATAACGGCCGGGGTGTTGTCCTTGGTGTTTTTACGAGCGCCCGCCGGGTCGGCGAGGATCGAGGCACGCAGGACGTTTTCCGGCAGGTTGTAAGCCCGGCGCACGCCTTCGTTGATCATGTCGTCCAGGCCCATGGTGGCGCCATCCCAACGTACGTCCATGCCCACGCGAACGAAGACGGTAACGATGCCGGTGTCCTGGCAGATCGGGCGGTGGCCGGTGGCGCACATCCGCGAGTTGATCAGGATTTGCGCCATGGAGTCACGGGCCGCTGGCGATTCTTCGCGCAGGTAGGCTTCGTGCATCGCCTGGATGAAGTCAACGGGATGGTAATAGGAAATGAACTGCAGGGCGTCGGCAACGCTCTGAATCAGGTCGTCTTGCTTGATCACGGTCATGAGTCGCGCTCCTCTAAAAGACGGGAACATTCAATAAGGTGCTTGCAGCTTGGGTGCATCGGTCGGTTGCAAGCACCTTTACAAGGCACGCCGGGGCTGCTGGCGCGACGCTAAAAAGGCGCGGCAGTATAACGCGCCTCGGTTCCGGGCACACCCGCCGGTAGTCAATCGTTGGTCGCATAGGATTGGGGGGGTAGGGAGATCCACCCCCTCACCCCAACCCTCTCCCCACGGGGGAGAGGGGGAAAGGGAGCAGATCGTGGGCTTTCAGATCCTGAGATCGACTCGGTAATTCAGGTCGATGTAGAGCTTTTAATCACCTCGGTCAGTCCCCTCGCCCCTTGGGGAGAGGGCTAGGGTGAGGGGAAATGGTTTACACGCGCAGTCATGACATTGGCGCCAGTTTTCCGCCCTTAAAATTGAATGGTCATTTATCAGGCACGCTACTAAAGTGGCATTCGGTCTGTAGAGTAGGACACTCAAGCAGCCTCCCTTCGCACGGTGAGTCAACGATTGACCCATAACGCCATCCAGCGCTTGTTGCTCAAACGCTTTGCCCTCGCAGCCGGCACCTACGCCCTGGCTTTGTTGCTGTTGTGGCTGGCGTTTTTCACCGGTCATTACGATGAATCCCTGTCCAACGTGGCCATCGGCAGTGCGCTGGTGGTCATCAGTCAGGCGGCGTTGTTCGCGGTGTTTTACAGCGGCTGCAACCTGCGTTTTTCCGACCCCAGCCTGACTGAAGCGCAAGTGTTGATGGGGCTGGGTTGGCAAACCTGGCTGATCGCCCATCTGGACGAGGCACGCGGCGCGTTCCTGGTGTTCTACGTGCTGATTCTGCTGTTCGGGTTGTTCCATCTTTCGCGCTTTGCCTTCTTACGGTGCGCGCTGTTGGTGTTCGTCAGTTTCAGCGCGATCACGCTGTGGGAGGGCTACCACTTCCAGTTACCCGACCCGGCACTGGCCGCGTTGCAGGTGTGCGTGCTGCTCATCGTGCTGGTCTGGCTGGAACTTTATGCCCGTCACGTCCAGGCCTCCCGTCAACGCATGCGTCAGCGCCGATTTGCCTTGCAGGCGCATCAGGACACCCTGCGCGGGATGATGCGCCAGCTCGAAGACCTGGTGGCCACCGACGAACTGACCGGGCTGTTTAATCGCCGGCATTTCCTGCGCCTGGCCTCCCGTGAGCTGAAGGCCATGGACGTCGATGTCATGCATGGCCTGGCACTGATCGACCTCGACCATTTCAAACGCATCAACGATGTGCACGGCCATGCCGCCGGTGATCAGGTGCTGCAAGCCTTTGCCGCCGTGGCCACCGCCTGCTTGCGCGATGGCGATGTTCTGGCCCGTTACGGTGGCGAAGAATTCGTCGTGCTGTTGCCCGATTGCAACCCCGAGCGCTTGACCTCCTGTTGCGAGCGGCTGCGCATTGCGTTCACCGATGTAGAGCTGGTCGGACTCAACGTCGCCCATCTCAGCTTGTCGGCGGGTATGACGTTGCTCGAACTGGGCGACGATCTCGATGAAGCCTTGCAGCGCGCCGATCAGGCGCTTTATCGCGCCAAGCGTGACGGCCGCAATCGTTGTGCGGCCGCGTGGGAGAACGTCGATGCCTGAGTTACGGGTCGGCGAACGCCAATGGTCGGTGGCGGCGGGCAGCAACCTGCTCGATGCGTTGAATCAGAACGGCGTATCGGTGCCCTACAGCTGTCGCGCCGGCAGTTGCCATGCGTGTCTGGTGCAATGTGTACAAGGGCTGCCGAGTGACAGCCGCCCCGACGCCCTGAGCGCAGACCAACGACAGCAAGGCTGGCGCCTGGCGTGTCAGTGTCAGGTGGTCGAGGACTTGCAGGTGCACACCTTCGATCCTCAGCAGGATGGCCGCCCGGCCGAGGTGGCGGCTGTCGATTGGTTAAGCGCCAGCGTGTTGCGTTTGCGCCTGACCCCCGAGCGTCCGTTGCGCTACAGCGCCGGCCAGCATCTGGTGTTGTGGGCGGGCAACGTGGCACGGCCATATTCCCTCGCCAGCCTGCCGGAAGAGGATCGCTTTCTGGAGTTCCATCTTGATTGTCGCCAGCCGGGTGAATTCAGCGACGCGGCCCGTCAGCTGAAAATCGGCGATTCGATCCGTCTCGGCGAGTTGCGCGGCGGGGCCTTGCATTACGACCCGGACTGGAACACCCGACCGCTTTGGCTGTTGGCCGCCGGCACGGGTTTGGGGCCGTTGTTCGGTATCTTGCGTGAAGCACTACGGCAAGATCACCAAGGTGCCATTCGTGTCATTCATCTGGCCCATGATGCCGAGGCGCATTACCTGGCCAAACCCCTGCAAGCCATGGCCGCCAGCCGCCCGAACCTGAGCATTGAACTGTGGACAGCGGCCGAGTTGCCCGCGGCTTTGGCGCAACTGCGGCTTGTTTCACGGCAAACCCTGGCCTTACTCTGCGGGGCCCCTGACAGCGTCGACGCCTTTGCCCGGCGCTTGTACCTGGCGGGATTGCCGCGCAATCAACTGCTGGCGGACGTCTTTGTTCTCCGCGGTTAAGCGCTGATTTTCGATGCGAGACCGACCATGAGCGATGCCATCAAATTTGAACGTGAGCGCGGCCTGCTGATCCTGCGCCTCAACCGCCCGGACAAGAAAAACGCCCTGACCCGTGCCATGTACAGCCACTTGGCTGAAGCGTTGAAACTGGCCGATACCGACCCTGAAATCAACGCCGTGCTGATCACTGGCAGCGCCGAGTGCTTCACCGCTGGCAACGACATCGCCGATTTCATCCAGCAACCACCGAGCAACCTCGACAGCCCGGTGTTTCAGTTCATGCTCACCCTGCTCGAATGCCGAAAACCGGTGATCGCTGCCGTGGCCGGTGCAGCCGTGGGCATTGGCGCGACGATGCTGCTGCATTGCGATCTGGTGTATGTCAGCCGCGATGCGCGCCTTCGCATGCCGTTCGTTAATCTCGGGTTATGCCCGGAGTTTGGTTCCAGCCTGATCCTGCCGCGACTGCTCGGGCAGGCCAAAGCGGCGGAATTGTTACTGCTGGGCGAAGGCTTCAGCGGTGAGCAGGCCGCGCAGTGGGGGATTGCGACTGAAGCCTTGGGCAGTGGCGAAGAGGCGCTGGCCAAAGCGCGGGAGATGGCGTTGCGTTTCGAGTCGCTGCCACCGGAAGCGGTGCGCATCAGCAAGCAATTGATGAAAACCCCGGACCGCGAGCAACTGCGCAAGGCAATAGAAGAAGAGAGCGCACAGTTCACCCAACGGTTGCGCTCTCCGGAAGCGATGGCGGCGTTGACCGGGTTTATCAAACGCCACTGAAAAGCCTACCCTCACCCCAGCCCTCTCCCCGAGGGAGAGGGGGCCGACCGAGTTGTTTGCGCTAACTACATCGACCTGAACGATCGAGCCGAACTCAGGACCTGAAACGCCCCCGATCTGCTCCCTTTCCCCCTCGCCCCCCCTTGGGGGGAGAGGGCTGGGGTGAGGGGGGTGGATCTGAAAGTCGACACAAAACTCAAGCCAAACACCTCCACACAAAAAGCAAAAAGCCCCGCCATTCACATGGCGGGGCTTTTGTTT
This sequence comes from Pseudomonas sp. GL-B-26, assembly GCF_019947405.1. Taxonomy (NCBI): domain Bacteria; kingdom Pseudomonadati; phylum Pseudomonadota; class Gammaproteobacteria; order Pseudomonadales; family Pseudomonadaceae; genus Pseudomonas; species Pseudomonas sp. GL-B-26. The sequence continues at coordinate 105,731 of NZ_JAGYGJ010000006.1, forward strand.
TTCAGCGATTTGAAACTCAGACCATCTTGTCGCCAACGTGCAGGATTTTCATCCCGTTGGTGCCGCCGATGGTGTGGTAGCTGTCGCCCTTGGTCAGGATGACCCAGTCGCCTTTCTCGACTACGCCGCGCTTGAGCAACTCGTCGATCGCGGCCTGGCTGACTTGCTCAGGCGGCAGCGATGCCGGGTCGAACGGTACGGTGTAGACGCCACGGAACATGGCCGCGCGGGCCTGGGTTTCGCGGTGCGGGGAGAATGCGTAGATCGGAATCGAGGAACGGATGCGCGACATGATCAACGGCGTGTAGCCACTTTCGGTCAGGGCGATGATCGCCTTCACGCCCGGGAAGTGGTTGGCGGTGTACATGGCCGCCAACGCGATGCTCTGGTCGCAGCTTTCGAAGACCTTGCCGATGCGGTGGCTGGAGGTCTTGCTGGTTGGGTGCTTTTCAGCGCCGATGCAGATGCGCGCCATGGCTTGCACCGCTTCCAGCGGGTACAGACCGGCAGCACTTTCAGCCGAGAGCATCACGGCGTCGGTGTAGTCGAGCACGGCGTTGGCTACGTCGGACACTTCGGCGCGGGTCGGCATCGGGTTCTGGATCATCGACTCCATCATCTGGGTCGCCACGATCACAGCTTTGTTGTGGCGGCGTGCGTGCAGAATGATTTTCTTCTGAATGCCCACCAGCTCGGCGTCGCCGATTTCCACACCCAGGTCACCACGGGCAACCATGACCGCGTCGGATGCATTGATCAGCGCGTCGAGGGTTTCGTCGTCGGCCACGGCTTCGGCGCGTTCGATCTTCGCCACCAGCCAAGCGGTACCGCCGGCTTCGTCGCGCAGTTGACGGGCGTATTCCATGTCGGCAGCGTCACGCGGGAAGGACACGGCGAGGTAGTCGACCTGCATTTCGGCAGCGAGCTTGATGTCGGCCTTGTCTTTTTCAGTCAGGGCCGGAGCGGTCAGGCCGCCACCGCGACGGTTGATGCCTTTATGGTCGGACAGCGGGCCGCCGATCAGCACGGTGCAATTCAGCTCGGTGGCGTTGGCGGTATCAACGCGCATGACCACGCGGCCGTCGTCGAGCAGCAGCTCGTCGCCCACGCCGCAGTCCTTGACCAGATCCGGGTAGTCGATGCCGACGATGGTCTGGGTGCCTTCGGTCAGAGGATGGCTGGTGGAGAAGGTGAATTGGTCACCGATCTTCAGCTCGATCTTCTTGTTGGCGAATTTGGCGATACGGATTTTCGGGCCTTGCAGGTCACCCAGCAGGGCGACGAAGCGGCCGTGCTTGGCAGCGAGGTCACGCACCAGCTTCGCGCGAGCCTTGTGCTCGTCGGGGGTGCCGTGGGAGAAGTTCAGGCGGGCGACGTCCAGGCCAGCCAGAATCAGCTGTTCGAGAACTTCCGGCGAGTTACTGGCCGGGCCAAGGGTAGCGACGATTTTGGTGCGACGGACGGACATGCATAGACTCCTGAGTTCAAGCGCTGAGTGAGGCTACTATGGTCTCCGGTTGTAGTCATTGTTCATATGCACTACTTATTCGTTTGTTTATTGAAACGAACATTCCTGAAGATTTCGCGCCACGGGTCGATACAGAGCTCAAGACAGGAGAACCCCCATGCGATTCGTGCTCATTGCCGCCCTTGCCATCAGTGTCCTCAGCGTCACGGGCTGCACCCGTTGGTCGATGAACCATCATTTGAATAACGCCTACAGCGCCTATGACCGTGGCAATTGCGAGCAGGTGATGCTCGAACTGTCCAAAGTCGAACGCGCCAGCCGGGCTCGGCCTTACGTGTGGCCGGAAGCATCGATGATGCGCGGTTTGTGTCTGGAACGGCAGAAACTGTTTGTCGATGCGGCGCAAACCTATCAGTTCATCATCGCCTCGTACCCGCAAAGTGAATACGCCTACCGCGCCCGCGCCCGCCTGGAAACCTTGCAGTCGCTGGGCCACTATCCGCTGCGCAGTGCGGCTGCGGTCGTGCGCCCGACGCAGTTCTGATTGTCAAAGGCTGGCTCACCGGCGGTGGTGAGCTATAGTCGAATAGATCGGTTTAGAGCCTTGCCTCTGATCGACGCAACACCTGTGATCGGCAGGAGTAAGCGACAGCGGCTTTATGGACTGTCGCACCGGGATCGGGGAGAGCGCGCCTAGGCCTCTGTATAAAAAGAAGCAGGCCCGTTCCGAAGCATTAGTGCGGCCCTGCTTAAGGGCCTTGCTGGGCCATTTGCACATGTTTACTGACCGCCGGATCGAGCGGCATCAACTGCCGTATTTTCTAAGAGTGTTCAACAGCGTCACCGACAAACCCATCGGTTTTCTGGGCAACGTGTCCGAAGACGGGCTGATGCTGATCAGTCAGTTGCCGATGATGATCGGCGCCGATTTCGATTTGCGCCTGAAAATTCCCGCCAGCGATGGCTGCATGCAGGTCATTGATCTTCAGGCGTGTTGCCTCTGGTGCCATGAAGACACGACCCCTCTCCATTACGACGCCGGGTTCAGCCTGCAACGGGCACCGCCGGAGTATGGGCAATTGGTGGATGCCTTGAAGCAGTACTTCAGTTTTCAGCCGTTGCCTGCCTCTGCCTGAACGCCAACAACCTGTAATTGAATGGACTCGCCCACGCCGAGGCGTCAATGCGCCACGGTGGCAGTCTAAACAGCCAACGACAGCGAGGGCGAGTCCATTCAATTACATATTTATTGCTACGTCGTCTTGATCGCCGTCTCGATCTCCAGCGACCTCTCCACCAGCATCAACCCCAACTCACTCATCCGATAAATCGCCATCGCCAGATGTCGCGGCTTATCGTCCAGGCTTTCGGCCAGGTCGAGCAGCAGAATGCTGACCGACGAAAAGGTTTCGTAGGTCTGGATAGTCAGGGCTTCTGCATTTGCATCGGGGACGACGGTGAACATTTCCATGGCACGGTCCTGGGATGAAGGGAGGTGGTTGATCTCGGGTTTGAGGTAATGGTCCAGCGCCTTGTCGGCGGCGTGGAGCTTTTTTGAATCGAGGGTGGCGTAGGGGGAAACCGAGTCGGTTTCGGGGGGATTGGGTGTTGCCTTGAACATAGATGCAAACTCCATAAAAGGGCTGCAACCACATCGCGACTAAACGTAGGGTGGCGGCTGGACGCAGGTTAGTCGACCGGGGGAGTTAGCAAAACCGGCGCGCCCGAGGGCGCCCTGCGCACAGCCACCATCAAGTGCAGGGATAGGGAATACCTGACTGGATGACGCTTATGCACCTTACTAACAACCCCGGGCGACTAAACCCGGCCGCTGATTGGCAGCGACGCGGATCACGTTACGGGGCAATACCAAGGCGCACAAGCCGGCGGATTCTGGCGGATCTGTAGGCAACGGCGCAAGGCGATGTAGCCGTTGACTGAGGGGGTTGGAAACGCCGGGAAATGGGGCTTGGAGACGGTTGCCGTTCGTCGGAACTGTCATTTTTTACAGGTGTTTTGCGCACAGCCTTCAGGTTTTAAATGGCTTCAATAAAGTGGCTGTACGCCTCGCATCGGAGCGCCATCATGTTGGATCAACCAGATCAACCAGATCAACCAGATCAACCAGATCAACCAGATCAACCAGATCAACCAGATCAACCAGATCAACCAGATCAACCAGATCAACCAGATCAACCAGATCAATCAGATCAATCAGACACTAATGTTTCTGAGCAGGACCCGACGCTAAGTAGGGACACAATTGGCGGGCCGGCGATCCTGTATCCAACTAGAGGTAGCACCCTCAAAGGTCCTGTGGTTTATGCCAGTGGATTTGGGCCAACCACCAATTATTGGGTTCAGGTATTTGAAATAGTCGATAACAAGCGTGTGCTGGTGGCAGTGGGGGGGGGGCTCCTGGTTTGGTCGGCGACATGGATCTCGACCACAGGCTCGGGAGTGAAGACGATTGTCGCCAAATACCTCGACTCTGAATATGAAAGTGATCCCGTCACCTTTACGTACGAGTACGAGGCGATCAAGATCGAGCCTCCCGTAATCGACAGTCATCAGAACGGCGAAACCGTCGAAAGGGACTTGACGATTGAGGGCACTGGGCTCAATACGGCCTATGTTCAGGTATTTCAGGACGTAACAGAAAACCGTTTAGGTACTTCGGTCGTGGGGTATATCGGTAGCGAGCCCGACCCGGACCCCGATCGCTGGAGGATGCAACTCTTCGATCTCGACCCTGGCACGATCACCCTCACGGCTATGCAGACGTTTCTTTTAACGCCTTCACCGCGTGGTGCACCTCTGACCTTCAAAGTCCGCCCCCCCCAGTTGCCCGCGGTCACGGTCACTTACCCCAACGAGACTACCCTGCGCTTCTCAGGCAGCGCGCATAAGGCTATGGGAACGCGGGTCCACCTCTATATCTCGAATGTGACTCCAGCCTTGTGGGTTGGCGATGGCTCAAGCGGTACTTGGACAAAGGACATCACGGGGATTTTGCCACGGGCTGCTGAATACTCCTTCGACCTTAAACAGACTGTGCCTGACGGCGGCGGCGGCACAATCCAATGTACGCTCTGGACCAACGTACGGGCGAGTGTGATCTGCCCCAAACCTGTGCTCCTGGAATCCACCCTGAACGGGCAGGTCCCGACGTTCACCGGGCGAGGCAACGTCTGGGCGGGGCAGGCCGCTGCCAGGATCAGAGTCCAGCTCAACGGCAACGATCATCTCCTTCTGCCGCTAACAAATGTGGCCACTAACGGTACATGGACTGTCAGGGCTACTGCCAAGTTGCCCCCCGGTACTTACACGGTCACTGTCTTGCAGTGGATGAACAACCTCTGGTCCACTGCGGCAACAGCGCCCAATCTGATCATCAAACCTGACCTCCCGAGCGTCACCCAACCGGCTGCCAACGCGTCCGTGGCGCTGACGACACTATTCGTGGGCGCCACCTGGCCGGATGCCGAGGTCGTCGTGCGCTACAAGGATGGCGCGGAGATCCATAAGTTCAAGTCCAACGCCACGACAGGGGCGTGGAGTTTTAACGCCACGCTGACGTCTCCCGGCCGGATCACCGTTCAGGTACAAGCGAAGTTTGGCGGCCAGACATCGGACTGGAAGGATCACACCTTCACGGTCAAAACCCCCGTGCCGGGCATTACTTACCCGCAGAACAATGACGAGGTGGGTTTCAAACTCATCGTCCGGGGCGCGAACGCTTTCCCGGGCAGCACGATCAAAGTGTTCGACGCTACGAGCAGCAGCAAGGTGCTGGGGCAAACGACTGTATTGACCACGGATGCCTGGGCGGTTGAGCTCGAGAAGGAGTTCGAGAAAGAGGGGCAGCAGGTTATCTATGTCGTGCAACAGTTCGGGACGTATCCATCCGAACGCAGTGTCGAGAGAACCTTCAACGTCAAGGTGGGGTTGCCGGTCATTACCACGCCCGCTGCTAATGCCCGGTTTGCTCGCAGCAGCGAGGTGGCGGGCACCGGTATACCCGGAGCGTTGGTCACGCTGAAGATTGGCACCGAGGTGATTGCATCCGACATTGAGGTGGGCGCGGATTGCCATTGGCGCCGGACTGTCAACCTGCCGACTGTGGGCCCGACAACAATGGTGGCCGAGCAGAGTTACAAGGGCGGGAAGCGGGCCAGTATCGATCGTGTGTTCACCGTCGTATCGAATGCGCCGGTGATCGAAAGCCCGGGCGGGGGCGAATTCGTCACGCCAGCGTGGGTAGTGGCGTCCGGGGCGGGTTATCCCGGCGATACGGTGAGCGTGATGCGGGACGGTATCATGGATGTCATTGGTAGTTTTGTGGTGGATGAACATGGTTACTGGTCTGGCAAATTGACCAAAACGCTGATGGGGGAAAATCCTTACTCGCTTATTGCACGCAGTAGCCTCGGTGGAACGACGTCAGACTGGAGTATCGTCAGCATTGTGACGTTGCTCGCTGCCGGGCCGACCCTTTACGAACCGGCCGCCGGTGACTGGGTGGGCGCCCAACCGTTTTACCGGGGGCTGGCCACCCCGGGGGCGGCGATCATCGTTGCCTCCTGCTTCGACCCTGCGCTGGTGCTGGCGTCCACGACTGCCGATGCCAACGGGCGATGGGAAATACAGAGCTCGCAAACGTTGCCGGAGGGGGCTTACCGGGTCGTGGTGCGACAAATCTCTGGGGGCGTCGTGTCGGAGTGGGTCGAAAGCGGGCGTTTTATGGTGAAGAAAATGGCCAGGGACTTCGCGGCACCGACGGTCGATTACCCAAAGTCAGGTGACCGCGTAGGGCGCAAGCCGGTGATGTCGGGCAGTGGTGTGCCAGGGGCTTATGTTCAGATTTTTAAAGCAGACGCCCTCAACGAATTGGCCAGTGGTTTCGTGGACCGCGAGGGTCGTTGGACGGCCAGCTTCAAGGAAGCGTTGCCGGAAGAGGCGTTTACCTATTCAGTTCGTCAGCTCCGGGATGAAGTGTCGTCGGCCTTGCGGCCGTCAAATCAGGCTTTCACTGTGGTTCAGGTAGCCGCCAATTTTCCAGGCCCCGTCATTACCGGGCCGCAGATGAACGAACAAGTCGAAGTGCAGCCACAGATCAACGGTACTGGCATGCCGGGTGCCCGTGTCGATGTGTACAAGCACAACAACCTGACGCAGGTCCAAGCCAGCGCCATCGTGAATGCACAGGGTATGTGGTCGCTTCGTCTTCCTGTGCTGGATTCTGGGCTGTATGAGATGGTGGCGCGACAGTTTATCGACGGCCAGTTCTCAGTCTATTGCGCCCCGATCAGCGTCACCGTGACCACCACAATCAGCCCCTTGGTCGTGCTCAGCCCACAGAACAATGCTCAAGTCTCCCCTCGCTCATTGATCCGCGGCACCGCATTGCCTGGGGCGACCGTGAACCTGCGCAAGAGCGGTGACCGTCATACCGATTACGGCACGGGTGTGGCGGACGCTCAGGGGCATTGGGCGATCGTCACACGTGTGTTGCCAGTGGGCCTGTTTGTTCTTAACGGGAATGTAACCAAAACCGGGACAGCTTCTGACTGGATGCCGGTAAACGTCCAGTTGCGGGTGGTTAACGCGGGTTGAATGAGCGTGTCATCCCGATGCGTGAAACTTCAGACAAATGGTCGCGTCTACTGTCATTTATGACAGTAGACGAGGGTCCGGTGCAGGTATTGAATCTCCCCCACAGTGTGCGCTTTTCAAGCGCCCAGGCCGATGCTCGGCGCTATCGGTCAATCAAGGAGCATGACAATGACAGGTTCCAGTCTTCGTCCCAGCCAGCAACTGCTGGTTAATCTCTTCGATGAGGCGCGCATTGCCCGGTTGGGCACGTTGCAGGCGTTCATGGACAAGGGCGGTAACGTGTTCGATCTGGTGCAGCGACGCCAGGCCGATCTGTGCAAGGAGTTCAAACTCACCGCGCACGAGGGGCGTCTGTTGCTGCAGCGCAGTTACAGCCTGGCCCGGTACCTGGCGCGTGAGTTCCGCGAGCAGCGTTTAACGCGCCACGAGGATGCCGGCCGCGGGCCGCGTACCGGCGTGCGAGCGCTGGTTGACGGGCCGACGTTCGCCGATCTGTTCAAGCCGGATCTGGCCAACAGCAGCCCCGCCGGGTCTATTGAATCGAGCGTTTCCCCGGTGGCGTACCTGATGTCGATCATTCAATGGGCGTTACTCAATATTGAGCCCAGCGGGGCGCCAGGGCAAAGCATTGGTCTGAACATGCGACGTCCCGATCTGTGGGCTCTTTTGATCGACGAGGGTGCGGTCAATCGTGTGGAACCGGCGATCAGTATCGTGACCGAGGTGTTGATGGCCAACATCGAGGCCAACAAGCAGATTCCGTTGGACATCGACGGTTTGCTGATCACCACGCGCTACCCGAACACATTACCTTTCGACCGCTCCTGGCAAACCATTGAATCTTCCGTCAAGGCTCGCAGGACCTCCAACCTGCTGGGCGATATCGTGCGCCTGACTGACTTGCAGTATCCGTACTTCAAGGAAACGGGGGCCCGTGGTGCCAATTCCGATATTGCCTTGCGCATGACGTCAGGCCTGGCGCCCGGACAGCAGGCGCTGTTGACCGAGCCTGGGCACACGCCCGCCTCGTCCTCCCTCGGTGATAAAAGTCCAGTGGTGCCCTGGGTCAACCCGCGAACCCGGCATGTCGTTGAGCCCTCGAATACCCCGCTCGAGGACTTTTTTCGGGACAACTTCAACTGTGAGCGCTATCAGGATTTGCTGGACCTCGATGCATTCAGCCGGGCCACTCAGCTTGATCAGACCGGGGTGGAGGCGCTGTTTTCCATTGGGGAGTTTGCCCCTGTGTTGTCTCCCAATGCCCCGGCCCTGCTCAGGCCGATCGACGAAACCAATCCTGCCGCGCCGACCACCCCGGTCGATTTCGGATCGGTGTATGTCAATGGTGGCCAGGGAGAGCCGATCTATCTGCAAAGGGTGAGCAGCGGCAACGCAGTGAATTTCAGGCTGCGGAATCTTGACAGCAGCAACCAGCATCGTTTTGACCGCATCAATCGCAAGGTGCGTCTGGATCGCTGGCTGGGTCTGGCGGCCTACGAGACTGACCAGTTGATCATTGCGTCAATCAACGCCGAAAACCGTGGAGGATCGGCGCGCGTCAAAGTCATCTGGATCACTGATGACACGATGCGCTCTATTGGCCTGTTTCAAGAGTTGCGAGGCGATTACGGCTGTACGGCGGAAGAGTGTGCGGCCTTTCTGGACGTTGTTTCGGTGTATGGGCGGGGCAAGGAGCTCTCGCAGTTCGACCGTATTTACAACGCGCAATCGTTGTTCCTCAAGCCACTGCAGATCGATGACGTCGAGTTCTCCGTGGTCCCGCAAAACGACGAAGATCAACGTACCGCCGATCACATTTGTGCGGCCCTGGGCATTACCTTCAGCACTTACCGGTATCTGGCCGTGTTGATTGCCATTGCCCATGACCCGGGGGCCGGCATGTCGGCCATGAAGCTCAAGCGCAGCCTCTCGGTGCTGTCGAGTTTTTATCGACTGGTGCGGTTGCCTCGCTTGCTTGGCATCAGCCCGCTGGAAGGGGTGGCGCTGCTGGATTTTCTGGATAGCGAAAACGATGGTTGGCTCGCCCGGTTGGCGGGGCCTACGCAGGTTGCCCTGCACAAATTCACGACGCAGACCGATACGTTGAGTGTTATCCATGCAGCGCTTACGGCAGTGTTTTGGAGCCGGCACGAACAGTTGAGCGCAATGTGGCTGATGCAGCATGTGCAGCATGTGCAGCCGGTGCAGGTGCCGGTGGCGGCGGCCGATGCGGAACTCAAGTTGCTGGAGCAATTGAGTACCCAACTGCAACCGGTACGCATGAGCGAAGCACTACTGCTGGACGCAGGGGTACCACCCGACAAGACCCTTCGAGGCTGGATGCAGCTGCTTGCAGAGTTGGTGGACGATGCCGGGCTGATTATCGGCCGGAGTGGGGAGTCCGAAAACAGTTACCGGGATCGCGCGAGTGTGGAAATCAAGGCGGCAGTGAAGGTCGCCGACGTTCCGCCAGAGAGCAGGCCCTGGATAGAAGACACCATCCTGACGGCGGTGTTGAAGACCCGGACGGGACAGCGCTCGGTGGTGCAGGAAAGTTTTGCGGTGTATCTGGAGTTGCCTTCGGACCTGGTACTGCCGGTTATCGACTGGTCGGGCGGTAATGCGTATCAACTCCTTGGCCAGGCGATCAAGGCCATTCCCGCAGGCCGGCTGGCGGACGCCGCCGAGGAGCCGGTTGAGCCCCCTGATCCTGAGGAGTCCGAGCAACGGGAATTTTTGCGGCTGCTGGTCGAATTGCGCCGGCGCAGTAGTGTGGCCCGCGAGCTCAAGCTCAGTTCAGCGATGTTGGTGCAGTACCTGGAAGGTGGGCAATCGACCTGGTTCGGCGTGGAGGACAGAAGCGAGCTGTCACTGAGAACCATCTTCTATCTGACCCTGTACGGTCGGGCCGTGAAACTGGCCAGGCAACCGGCTGAGAAACTGCTCGACTACTTGAAAATGGTCAATCAACTGCCCGAGGAGCTCTCCGAGGATGCCCTGAGCCTGGTACGTGATGCGGCGGCCGGGAAGCTGGCCGACTTTTTCGGCTGTGGCATCAGAGACGTTCTGGAGTGCGCCGTCCATGTCAACCCGCTTGCGCAGGACGGATCCGGGGCACCCAAACCGCTGATCCGCAATCTGCCGCAACTGGCGTTGCTGCTGCGGTTACTGGAAGGCGAGGAGCTGACAGGCATGGGGTTCTCAACGTTGCTGACGTTGGGCCGTTTGACGCCTAAAAGCAGCGATGAAGCCTATCGCGAGGCTGCAGAACGTGCGCTGGAAAGCCTGTCGCGCGCGTCTGTGAGCGGACAGGACGAGCCCCTTGGCGAGTTCGGCCAAAGCGTCGATGTACGTTGCCAGGTGGACAACAAAAAACTGGTGGCCAATGTGCCGGGTGAAATGGCGACCTTCACTCTGGTCCTGCGCAACTTCGCCGGCGAGTTGATGAAGTATGTCGATGTGTACTGGAGCCACAGCGGAGTCGGGGTGCTGTTGGATTACGCCACCCGTACCGACCATGAGGGCAAGACGTCGACCCGATTGCTGGCCGACAGTGAAATGGGCGCTGCTCATGTGTCGTATAGGCTGGACATGCGTGAAGAGGTCCATGCGGGCACCGTAGTGATCGATTGCGGTGATGCTCTGTACTTTAAGACGCTCAGCAAAGAGGTCGTGCCGGATCGCGACTTGCTGGCCGATGGGAAAGACACCGCCAGGGTTTCGGTGCAGGTCATCGATGAGTATGGAAACCTGGCCATCGGCAAGCCGATTTCCTGGTCCTCGATGTTGGGCACGATCAGTCCGGAAGAAACCTTTACCAACAACGAGGGTATCGCCAGGGTGTACTTGACTAGTCGGCAGCCGGGGAATGAGCGAGTCACTGCCCGGCATGTGCTCAGCGGGGAGGCCACAGTGTTCACCGACATCAGATATGTCGATGAGCCCCGCATCAAAGCCTTTTATATCGACTCGGCAGCCGTGGTTGGCCGGTCGTTACGGTTGGTATGTGATGTGATCGGGTTAGACGGTGAAGGGGATTCGGGCTACGAGGTTCGATGGAGTGTGGAAGCCGTTGGGGGAACCTCGAGGACCGATGAGCACGGTCGTGCTGTCTGGACGTCCCTGTTGGCCCACGCGGGTGAATCGGAGGTGACGGCGGAAGTCGGCACGCTCGGTCTGCAGGAGCGTATCGAGATCTTCGTGGCTGAGAATGTGTTGATTACGGATTGGTCCACCGACTATAGGGTCCCTGTCGCCGGGGCGCGTGAGCCGAGCATGCTTTGGATCGAGCTCAAGGACAGCCACTCGGACGGCGCTCGTCCGATCACGAATTACCCGGTCACATGGCGTAGTGAGTTGATCTCGAAAAAAGGGGCCGTCACCCAAAGCATTACGATCGAAACCGATTCGACCGGGCGCTCGACGTTCCCATTCAAGGTCAGTACCGAAGGGGTGTACAGGGTAACGGCTCAACCGGAAAACCAGCACTCCAGTCAGGTTTTCGACCTGACCGTCGAGGCGGCTTTTATATGGGACGTCAAGCTCTTCAGGCTGGAGAACGGCGTCGAATACCCCGTAGAACAGGTGAACGACACGCTGCCCTTGCTGAGAAACAGTCGCTACCGGCTGGAGATCGAGCCGGTGAGTGCGCTGCCCGAAAGGGAAAAGGCGACCGCCGTTGTCGGCTGGAGTGCCATCCATAGCGCCGCCGCAATGGGCATTACGTTCACGCCAAGGCTTGCCGCTACCGAAGCGTTTAAACCGGACGAACCGTTGTCCTGGCTCATCGATTGCGCCGATGTGCGCGATGGCGATTTCCAGTTAGCGCTCAATTGCTCGCAAGTGAGCGAGATTTTTCTGTTGCCGGGCACGTTGAGAAAGCCCGCCGCGAGCTGAATGTCTCGCCGGGGCCATCAGGCCCTTGCGTTCGGTACACCACGGTTGCCCCGGCGCCCGCTGTCGGGCTGAGGCATTGAGTTATCAGGATGGGAGTCCAACATGTCGATGTCCAACCAGGGCCCAATGGCTCAGTCATTGCTCGACGCCGTCGCCAGCCTCGCGCGTAATCCACGACTGATTAAACAACCGGGTGGTGTAATACCGGTGATCCGGGACGATTTGTACGAGCTGTTATTCGTCGACCCGCAGGTCAGTGCCGAGCCTCGGACCACTCATGTGGCGCAGGCGATCGCCAGCGTCCAGCAGTACATCAATAGCGTATACAACGGCATGGAACCGGGTTATTCCGAGGCGCGCTTCGACCCTGAAGATGTGGAGTACTGGCAGAACATCGAAAGTCGCTTTGATATCTGGGCCGCCAATCAAATGGTCGAGGATTACCCGGAAAATTTTATCGATCCCTCGTTGCGGATCAAACGAACGAGTTTGTTCAAAACCCTTGAAAGCAACCTGAGCCAGACGAGGCTCACCGAAGATTCCGTGCACAGCGCGATCAAGGAGTATTTGCGTGCCTTCCAGGAAACCTGTGACCTGGAGGTGCTCAGCGGTTATATCGACCGCAGCGCCTTCAAGGACGCCACGTATTATTTCATCGGCAGGGAGCGCACTCCGCCTTACCGGTATTTCTGGCGTAAGGCGCGGATCGATGTCACTGACAACCCGAGCTATGTCAACCCGACGGCCTGGGGCGAGTGGCAAGCGATCGATATTCCGTTGACTGGAACGATGCTGGATATTCGTCCGGTGTTCTGGAGGGGGCGTCTGTCCGTGGTCTGGGCCACCTGGGTCGAGGCGCTGACTAACGATGAAGGTCAGCAGGTGAAGCCGGCGCGGCTGGACGTGCTGGCGTCTTTCGTGACGATCAGTGGGCAATGGTCCGCTCCGGTGACTTTGCACCAGTCGAAGTACGACAAGGACTTTGAACCGTTAACGGGGCGTCTGGTAGCGGTGGTGTTTGCCGAGCAACGCGGCGCGGATGACAAACTGGCGGTGTGTTTCACCGGCGTCTCGTCGATGGGCGAGGATGACGATGGCAAGCCTTCCATCTACGAGATCCGTGACACGCTGTTTCGCAAGCGGCCGAACGAAATGGCCGCCCTGTTGGAGTTGGCGCATGTACGGTTCAAGGACCGCGATACGTTGCAGTACACCGTCATGCCACAGGAGCGAATTGTGTTGACGGTGGACAGTAAAACCCAAGAGCAGGGAGGCCTGAATGCGTACCTCAAGCTGGAGGCGACCGTTGCGCGAGAGTCGGTTGCTGGCACGTTGAAGGACGTCCTGCGGGTGCGGGGAACCTGCGACAAGAACCTTGGCGGGGTCGAGGCGACGTTCAAACTTGAATTCACCGCCGCGACAGAAGAAGACCAGAAGGAATGGACAGGCAAGCTCAAGATCGACGGAAATCTGCGCACACCGTGGATGGAAATCAAACGCGATATTGGTTTATTACCGATCGGAGTGGCGATTCCTTTTGTGTTTGGGGCCGAGGGGCACGGTCGCAACGCTTTCGAGGTGAAGCTTTCCTCATCACCGCAAATGTATGAGGTGCCAAAACTCCATCGAAGCACCGACTCGGCGGCGCAGTTTCTGGACTTCAATAATGCGATCGACGGGCAAAAATTCCGTTATACCCGCCTGAATACGCTGATCGGCCCGCAACTGGTGGCCCGGGCGGATATTTCCGTGGCGGCGGTACTGGACTGGACGACCCAGCATTTGCCAGAACCCGCGCTGCCCAATGGTGCCGTAGAAATCAATGGCCCCTTCGACGGCAGCAATGGGCTGTACTTCTGGGAGTTGTTTTTTCACCTGGTGCACCTGGTCACCCGTCGCCTGCGCGATGAAGGGCGTTTTCTTGAGGCTCAGCGCTGGAGTCATTACCTGTTCGATCCGCAGTTGAAGGCGCAGTCTTTTGCGGACATCGAACCCGGTGTTCCGGACGCCCCCGACTACTGGCGCTGCCGGCCGCTCAACCTGCCTGGCGACATTGCCCATGAACTGGCCTTGCCCAATGACCCGGACGCCATTGCCTATGCCAGGCCCAGGCACTACCAGATTGCCTTGTTCATGGGGTATGTACGCACGCTGATCGAATGGGGCGACTGGTTGTACCGGCAGTTGACCCGCGACAGTCTGGCGGCGGCGCAATTGCATTACTTGCGTGCGCAGTCGCTGATGGGCGAAGCCCCTGAGTTTGGTACGGCCAACGATTGGGTGCCCAAACCCATCGAGGATCTGATTCGCGAACTGGACGAACGTCAGACATTGAGGGAGTTCGAGCAAACATTCGTGCTGTCGGCGGACGCCTGGCCCCAGGGCACGACCACCCGACCCCGACTGGAGATGCTGGGGGTCAAAGTCTTTCGGGCACCGCTTAATCAGGAGTGGCTGAATACTTACCGTGAAATCAGTCAACGAATGTTCAACCTGCGTCATTACCTGACGCTGGATGGCAAACCGTTGTCCCTGCCCCTTTACGCGCCGCCAGCAGACCCTCAGGAATTGTTACGGGCACAAGCGGCCGGCACCGAAGGTCTGGCGCGACGGATGGGGGGGCAACTGGTGGTGCCGCCGCATCGGTTCAACACGATGCTGGCAATGGCCTTGCGTGCCCTGGAAATCCATGCGCGTTTTGGCGAGCAATTGCGCCTTCATATGGAGCAGCGTGATCGCGGTCAGCAGGAGGAATTGCAACAGAGCCATTTGATCGAGTTGGGTGCCTTTGCCGAAAATGTTCAGAAGGAAACCATCAGCCAGTTGCAAGAGGCCAGGAATGCGTTGTTGCAAACCCGGGGGCAGGTGCAGGCACGCATGGAGCACTACGAGCAGTTATCCAGCGAGAATGTGTCGGTGGCCGAATACCAGGTCATGGATCAAATACTGGCTGGCAAAATATTTGCTGCCACGAGTACCGGGTTGATGGGCGTGGGCGCCGTTATCGATACATTTCCCAATGTCTTCGGTGTGGCCAATGGCGGTCATCAGATTGGCAGCCCCTTTCGTGCTTTAGGTTACGGGATGCAAGTGATCTCGGAAGGCTTGCTCATGGACGCCGACCGCATGGCCAGCTCCGAACACTACCGGCGTCGCCAGCAAGACTGGAACTTCAACAGCCAGCAGGCCAGGCTTGAACTGCAGGCGATGGATCAGCAACTGGTGGCTCAAGACCACTCCATCAGCGCGGCCACGGCCAGCCTGCGCCAAACCGAAACCGCGAGTGCCCAGGCTCAGGCGCTTTACACGTTTTACAAACAGGAGCGCTTGACCACGGTCGAACTCAGCTCCTGGATGCTGGGCCAGATGAAGAACCTCTATTTTCCGGCCCATGATGCGGTGATCTCACTGTGTCAGACCGTTGAAACCTGCATGCGCTACGAAACCGGCGACTATGACACCAAGTCCTTCATTCGCCCGGAAGTGTGGATGGAGAAGTACCACGGCCTGACGGCGGCCGAGTCGCTGAAACTGGACTTGCTGTTGCTGGAAAGCGAGTACCTCAAACGGCACGAACGGCGGCTGGAGCTGGTCAAGACGGTGTCGTTGCGACAGCTGTTCGACAATCCGGCTCATGCGCCGGATCAGGACTATGGCTGTTGGCGGGAGGCCCTGGCGGTATTTGACCCCATCGACGGGTCGGGCAGCCTGAACTTCAACCTCACCCAAAAGCTGTTCGACCTCGATTACCCCGGGCATTACTGCCGGCAGATCATTTCGGTCAGTGTTTCGCTGCCGGTACTGGTGGGGCCTTACCAGGACGTGCGAGCGATTCTGGTGCAGCGTGGAAGCCATACGTTGACCAAACCACTGTTTTCAGCCGTGCAGTTCATGCACCGGGTGAAGGACAGCGCGGCGGGGCCGGATATCAAGATCAACGTGCGCAACAGCCAACAGATTTGCGTTTCCACCGGCCTGGACGATAACGGCATGGTCGACATGGCGGCCGACGACCGTTACCTGCCCTTCGAAGGTACCGGTGCAGTGTCGAAGTGGACGTTGAGCTTCCCCCGGCATGGCAAGGAAGAACAAGCGTCAATGCTTGCGGCTCTCAGCGACATCATTTTTACCGTCCGCTATCGGGCCAGGGATGGCGGACCGGACCTGGCACGCGAAGTGGAAACGCTGCTCGCCCCCCCGGAGTCGACGCCGTGAGTTCCAGTGAGGGGGTTTCGGTGGGTTGCGCAGTCGGCGACTTTGGTTGAACACAAGGACTTGATCATCATGAATAAGAAATCCGTAAGAAAAGGCGAGAGCCTGATAGTCAATGGCAGTTTTGACAAAGCTGATTGGTTTGAGGGGTGGAAAAAGGGTGCCCCCCCACACGACGCTGCCAGCCTGGAGGAACCCGATTATGACGGGGAAAGGATCTACGTCGCGCGCCTGGTCGATCAGGCAACGCTCGAGCAAAAGTTCTTTTTGCCGGGGCTGCACAGCGAGGGTGTGACTCATGTATTGAGCTTTCTGTATCAAAGTAAGGGAGCAAGCGGCTTTTTCCGAATCGCCCGCGATGATGGATGGGGAGAGAACATTGAACTGCCGGTCGGGACCGTGGTGGCGTCAGACGACCCGCCGAACGAGATCCTGTCGATAGAAGATCCTCTGGATTTCATTCCCACGTATCGCGAGTACGTGGTTGACCTTCAGCCTGATGACTGCAACAAGTCACTTGCTGTGCTTTTTGGTTTTCCGAACGGAAGCGAGCCCGCCGGAATGAGCTTTACTCGTGTGCACTTCGGGATTGTACTAGAGCCTTTGAAGCTGCTTCATGTGCAGGTCGATGAGCAGGTGCACGCCGATGGAACCGTTTATCTGTGCTGGGGAGCCGAGGCGCACACGCTGACGTTCCAGGAGGCGGCTGGCGGGGCGTGGCAAGGCTCCGAAGTTGCCTTGTCGATGGCTGACGAAAACGAGGACCTTGACCCCAATGTGGTCATTCACCCCGTACTGGGTAAATTGCAGGTGCTGGAAAACCATTGGCTATTCAGTATCTCGGGCACTGCATCTGTGCGTGAGCTTGAACTGATGATTGTCAGCAGGTGGGATGCTGAACCCTGTCCTTTGAAACTGTCGATCGGCGATCACCGCGTCGCATTGGCAGACTGCAAAAACGGTGATTTCGATCCGATCGTCAATAAGCAGTCAGTCCGTCTGACAGGCACGGTGAAATCGTTTTACACCGGACTCCCCCTTGTGAATCGCCAGGTTGTCTGGACACTGGAAGGTAAGCCGCAAGTCACCCACACCGACAGCTCCGGTGGTGTCGGCGTTGAATACTCGCCTGCAGTAGCCGGCCTGCAACAGGTCAACATTGCTATCGATAGCCTCTATTACACGTCCGGCGTGTTGAGTGAAACGCTGGAAGTCAAAGTGCTGGTGGCTGATCCGTTTGACTCTGCACAGGTGGCTTTTGAGGGTGGAGCACAATCGTCCTGGGGTAGCAGGGCCGGCTATCCCCACCGCGGGGGAAAGTCCACCGTCCGCGTGAGTGCGTCCCCGGGCAGCGAGCTGCCTGACTATCCGTTGATGTTGATCTGGAAAGGTGAATCGGCCGAGTCGCTCGGCATCACTGTGTATCCACCACTGAATACGCCTGTTGATTGGACAAGTGGGGAGGTCGTCTGGACACTCGATTGCACCCATGCAACGAAGGACGGCGAGTTTGAGTTGTTGTTGGCGGCAGAACGGTTGCGAGACACGTCCAGCTCCAATCGGATGTCGCTGGGGCTCAACCGGTACATTGTCGGTGATACGCGCCAGGCCAATCGCTCCCCGGTAATCGATCAAGCTGAGCGCGTGCAGGTGCTGTTGCAGCTTGTGGAACCTGGGACCCGGGAGGGCGTGGAGAACGTGGAAGTCGAATGGCAGACGCCTGGCGGTTCTGTCACGACGCTCACCGGCCAAGGGGGCTGGACGGAATTGTCCTATCAGCCGACTGCAGCTGGCCATCAGGATCTTGTCGCCACAATCCAGGTTCGCGGCGAGGAGGGAAAAACGCTTGAAGAGACATTCCCGTTCACGGCCTTGGCGACGAACCCCTGGAAGGCCGAGGTTGAATGGACATTTGACAAGTCGCACGTACCCGCAGCGCTCGGTTTTGTCTGCTGGCGTGGCGAGGCCGTTATCCTGACACTTACACCCAAGTCGGGCAGCAAGTTGCTCGACGAGGATGTAACGCTGGACTGGCGGGATTCTGATCCGGGCCTGGGACTGACGTTTGACCCACCCATTGGCGTGCCAAAAAAGCTTACCGCTGCCGGACTGCAATGGGAGATCACGGGCGGCGCAACGAAGAGCGGCAGGTTCGAGTTGAAGCTGAGCGCTCTCGAGGTGATCAGTCAGGACCTGCAGCTGTCTGGCCGATTGATCTCCAGAAATCTTGCCGATGAGGGCCGCGTCTCGCTGGATACAACCCCGGTGCTTTCCGCTGTGTCGTCGTACCCGTGCCAGGGGGCGAATCATGCATTCTCATTCCTGCCCAATCCATTGGGACCGCTGTCCGGTTTATCGATGGAACTCGTCTGGAACGGCATACCGGCTGAGCAACTGAACGTGATCGTCAGGCCTGCTGTGGGCGCTGGTGTCGAGATCGTATCGGGCGGGGCACAATGGTCGCTCGATTGCTCTAACAGCCAGCATGCAGGCGACTTCTCACTGCAGTTGACGTTGTCTCAACTGGCTATGACCTCGACTTCGATGGCCATGTCGCTGGGGCACAACCGGCTGGAAATCATCGGTCAGCGTGAGGCGACGATCAGACCGGTGCTGGCGGAGAATGAAAGTGCCAGGGTGTGGGTTCAAGTGGGCTCGTTTTACACAAAAGCCCCCGTGGCGAATATTCCTGTGAGCTGGAAAGGAAAGGAAGATGCGCAAGCGTTGATCGTGCCCACTCGGGGGGACGGCTGGTCATCCTATGCCTATCAACCGAAGACCACAGGCGCGGCTGAGGTCAAGGCTGAGGTAAAAAGCCCTTACACGGGGCAATCATCATCGGCTTCCCTGGAGGTTGACGCGTTGCCGACAAGCCCGTGGCTGGGCGTGGTCTTTTACCGAACCCTCGAATCGGGTAATAAACTGGGGGAAAAAACGGCGTTTCCACGTCGCGCTAACAATTATTCGTACAGCATTGCGTCCACAACGGCCGACAATCCACTCATGGATACCCTTGTGAGGTTGGGCTGGGCGGGGACATTGCCGAACGACCTGAGCGTAACCGTGGCACCGGTGCTGGGGGATAAACGACCGATGGGCATGGCTGGGCTGGCATGGGGCGTTGAATGTGGAAATATAAAGGACGGAAGTTTTAGTTGGTTTGCCGAGGCTGACATTCTGCTTAAGCTGTCGCCACGGCAGCCGTTTTCATTGGGCATCCTGTATGACTGACTCACGCCCTCGATTCTAGAGCCTAGAATGCTCCCGCTTTTTTCCAGGCCAGATAGCGCGTCACAATTTGGCTACCCAACTCCCTGGGCCGAGCATCCACCACCGACACTCCATGAGCACTCAACCGCTCATGGAGTTCAGCCCGTTCATTCAAATAATCCACCGTCCCGCAATAGGCCAGCGCCTCCGGCAAGGTTTGCACCGGCGTGTGCCGCAGCGTGTCGAGCACGTCTTCGCGCAGGCTGGCCACCAGCACTCGATGTTGTTTGCTCAGGCGTTTGACGGCGGTCAGCAGTTCTTCATCGTCTTCATCCCGCAAGTTAGTTACCAGCACCACCAGCGCCCGGCGTTTTTGGCGGGCCAGCAGTTGGCTGGCGGCGGCTTGGTAATCAGCGGGGCGTTGGGTGCTGTTGAGGTCGTAGACGGTGTTGAGCAGGACCTTGAGTTGATCGGTGCCTTTGACCGGGGCGAGGTAATGCGGTCGGTCGCAGGCGAAGGTGCTCAGGCCTACCGCATCGCCTTGGCGCAGGGCGACGTAGCTGAGCAACAGGCAGGCATTCAGTGCGTGATCGAAATGCGCGAGCTCGTCATCCTGGCTGCGCATGCGGCGGCCGCAGTCGAGCATGAAAATGATTTGCTGGTCACGCTCGTCCTGATACTCCCGTGCAATCGGTGTGCGCTGACGGGCGGTGGCTTTCCAGTCGATCTGGCGCAGGCTGTCGCCTTCACGAAATTCACGCAGCTGATGAAACTCCATACCCAGACCGCGTCGTTGGCGTTGGCGCACGCCGAGTTGGCTCAGCCAGTTGTCCACCGCCAATAGTTGGCCGCCGTAGAGGCGAGCGAAGTCGGGATAGACACGGGTGTTGTCGGCCACGTTGAGCAGGCGTTTGTCGGACCATAGACCCAATGGGCTCGGCAGGTTGACTTCGCAGTGTTCGAAGGTGAAATGACCGCGCTTGAGCGGGCGCAGGCGATAGCCGATCTCGCTGTGCTGGCCGGGTTGCAATTCGACCGACAGGGGCAGGTTTTCGAAGCTCAGACCTTCCGGTACATGGTCGAAAATCTGTACGGTCAGTGGTTGTTCAAAATCATGCTTGATCTCCAGTCGCACTTCACCCCATCGACCGAGTGCAAGGCTACCGGGCATTTGTCGTTGGAGGCGGGGCGAGGGCAGTCGTTTGAGACGGACACCGTCGAGTACTGCCAAGGCCAGCAGCGCCAGCAGCAATCCCCAGTTGATCGACAACAGACTCGAGGGAACCGCGAATTCCAATGCTCGCAACGCGCCCAGCACGATGCCGATGGCCAGCAGCAATGCGAGCCAGATCAGCAGCAGGCGCGAGGGTTTCACAGGCGTGGCGCCGGCACTTGATCGAGCAGCTGCTTGAGCACTTGATCGACGTCCAGCCCTTCGATGTCCAGCTCCGGCGCAATCCGCACCCGGTGACGCAACACCGCGAGGGCGCAGCCTTTGATGTCATCCGGAATCACAAACTCGCCACCGCGCAACAAGGCGCGGGCACGGGCACAGCGCACCAGAGCAATGGAGGCCCGGGGCCCTGCACCGAGGATCAGGCCCGGCCAGTTGCGGGTGGTGCGGGCCAGGCGCACAGCGTAATCGAGCACTTGATCGTCCAGCGGCAGATCGCTGGCGATGCGTTGCAAGGCCAGCACGTCTTTGGCTTGCAACACCGTGCGCAGCGGTTGCACGTCGAGCATGTCGGCGCGGGTCGAGCGGCTGACCTGGCGGACCATGTTCAGCTCCTGATCGGCGTCGGGGTAGTCCATGCGCACCTTGAGCATGAAGCGATCAAGCTCGGCTTCCGGCAGCGGGTAAGTGCCTTCCTGTTCGATGGGGTTTTGTGTGGCGAGCACCATGAACGGTTGCACGATGGGCAGGGCACGGCCTTCGAGGGTGACTTGCCGTTCCTGCATGGCTTCGAGCAGCGCGGCCTGGGTTTTCGCCGGGGCGCGGTTGATCTCGTCGGCCAGCAAAAGGTTGGTGAACAACGGACCTTTGCGCAGTTTGAATTGCTCGGTTTGCATGTCGTACACCGCGTGCCCGGTGACGTCGCTGGGCATCAGGTCCGGGGTGAACTGGATGCGTGCGAACTCGCCGCCGAAGCAGCGGGCGAGGGCGCGCACCAACAGTGTCTTGCCCAGCCCCGGCACGCCTTCGAGCAGTACGTGGCCGCCGGCAATCAGCGCGGTGAGGACGTCGTCGATCACGGTGTTTTGGCCGATCACGGCTTTCTGTAATTCGGTCCGTACCGCTTGGGCCAGTTGGCTGGCGCGCTGGCGTTGCTGCATAGCGTGGCTCAGTGTGCCGGGCTCGATCTGTTCACTCATAAGGCGTTCCTCAAGGTTTGCAGGTGGGCGACCTGACGGCTGAATTCAGCGCTGGACAGCCGCTGTTTCGGTCGCGGGCTCATGGCCTGGCTGATAGCGCGTGTGGGTTGGCCGGTCAGGCGTGCGAGCACCAGCCATTGTTCGGCAACGCCGAGTTGTTCGAAACCGGGATGACGGCGCCGCACACGCCTCAAGATGTCGTGCTGCAAGGCTTGCACCAGGTGCTGCTGACCGTTTCGGCGCAACATGAAATCGGCGCTGGCGCGCAGGTGTTCCTGAAGTTGCCGGCGGGCCCTTGGGGCCGGTTCCAGCAGCGGACCCTGGCGCACGCCGACGTGCCAGAAGCCAAGACCGATCAGGGCAAAAAGGGCGACCAATGCTTGGGGGAAATAGCGCAGGAGCAAGGTCAGCAGATTGTCGTGATCGGTATTGAACAGCAGGGTCACGTTCGTGTCCGCGGTCAGGTACCAGAGCAGCCAGGCGTTGTCGTACTGGTCGATGGCCGGGGTTTTCCACAGGTCGGCGTCGGTGACCACGGTGATCGAACCGAGCCCGTGATTGAGCTGCATCATGTGCGTGGCCTTGCCGCTGTTGGCCCAGGCCTGGGCGAGGTTTTTCGGGTCTTCGAGATGGAATGCGGTATCGAAACTGGCGTAGGCCGGCGCGTCTTCGTCTTCCAGATACAGCTTGGTCAGCTTGGGATAAGGATCGTCGTCGATAGCGGGCGGCGGGTCCTTGAGATCTTTGCTCAGCGACTGGTGCAGTTGCACCCGGTCGAGCAACAGGTCATTGCTTTGGCCGGTCTTTTCATCCCACAACGACTGGGCCACAAACAAAAGACGCCCACCGGCCCGGGTCCAGTTCAACAGCTGATCGATCTGGCGCGGGGTCATGTTGTACCGGTCCCCGAGCAACAACAGACTGTGCTGATGCGGCTCCAGGGTGGGCAGGATGTCGAGGCTATTGGCGTGGCTGACGGTCAGGCCCTGCTTGCTCAGAAAATGCTCGGCAGCGAGGTACGGATTGGCCTGGGCTTCGGGCGAGGGGCCGTGATCGATGTCTGCCTGATAGGGCACCGCCTTGACGTACAGATAAACACTCAGCGCGATCACTAGCACGGCGATGAACACGCCGACCGCCAGCCAGCGTTGCCGGTTCAACGCAACGCTCCCGGGCCGAACAAGGCTCGCCAGCCGTCACAGAGTTCCTGTTGCAAATGTGCGGGAGGCAGGCGATGCCCGTAGGCCATGTTCTGCCAGTGCCCGGTCAGGTTTTTACTGAAGGCCAGCAAGGCAGGTTGTTGCAGGTGTTCGATGCGCTCCAGGACCTGGCCTTCGGTGTCGGCGGGTTTCAGCGCCATGTTGAAGTCGTGCAGCAAGTGGCTGAGCAGACCGCGATAGAGCAATCCGAGGGCCTCGCGAGGGTGGGTTTGCCAGAGGCGTTCGGCGCTGGCGGCGATGTCGGCAGGCAGGGTTTCGCGGTTGAGGTCCAGGCCGAAAGCCTGTTGCGGTAACGGCCGCGCGACCTTGCTGTTCAAGATCGGTCGACGGCTGACGAAGGCTTGCAACCCGTCACGGTAATGCCAGATCAATAAACCAATGGCACCGATTAACACCCCCCACAGCACGATCTCAATCAGAGAGGCCACGGTGCCGAAGTGTTGGTTGTCCAGCAGCTTGAGCAGTGCCTCCAGCCATTCGGTTGTTGGGTCATCGTCCGCCGTGTCGGTGGCGGGTTTGTCCTCGCCAAACCGATAGCGCGTGACCGATTCCTTGTTCTTGAACGGAGGCTGATCGAGGATCGCCTTGATGCTGTCCCGGGACGCTTGACTGGTTAACGGCTGGTCCAGCAGACGCGGGCTGTCGGGTGAAATGACCGGCTCGGCGGCCCAGACGGTTTGCGCCGTCGGCATCAACAGGAACGCCGCCAGCAGCAGGGTGACAGCGGCGCTGCTCAAGCGTTGGCGCATGCGGCGGAACACCAGCTCGATATCCCAGGACTCCAGCACCGTGCGTCGATTCAGATAAAGGCTGAAACCGCAGGCGACATAAACCGGTTCCCAGACAATGAGCACCAGTGCGTAAAAGGCATTGGTCAGGTGTTCCAGCCATCGCCAGTCCTGTGTGGCGGCGGTGATCAAGGTCTGCCAGTTCCAGTCGAGTTCGACCTGTTGCGGCAAGAACAGGTAGAACAGCACCATCAGGCCGATCCATAACGCGCTTTCCAGGTGTACGCCGATGATGGTCAGCCATCGCGCGGCACCGGCGTTGCGCTGCAACAGCACCTGCAAGCGCTGTTGTCGTGGCTGCCCACTCAGCCCTTCGAGTTGCACCACCGGCATGAGGAAACTGCGACTCAGGCTCAGGCGTCGCCAGGTCAGACTCGCCAGCAGTTGCGGTTTGAGCAACTGCGGAAACTGGCGCAGCGCCTGCTTCAGCGTGGGCGTTTCGCCAAACATGGCTTTGGACAGTATGTACAGCGGCAGGCGGTCGAACACCGGTTTCAGCCACCAGAAGATGAACACGGCGAGGGAGGGCGAATCCCACTGCACCCAGCTGAGCAGGGCGAAAATCGGCAAGGTCACGATGGCCCAACTGGTCATCAGCAGGCGCCGATGTCGCTGGCTCAGCAGGATGCCCAGGTCCATGGCTTCCCAGGTTGTGCGCGGGCGGATGACAACCGTGGCGTCACTCAGGCGCATGGCGGGTCCGTCCGGCAAACAGCAGATAAGTCGCCACCAACAACCAGAGCGCTGCACCGACCAGGTATTTGGTCATTGGCGCGACCCCTGTCGTGGACGACCAATAAGCTTCGATAAACGCCGCAATCAGCAGAAACAGCATGACCCCGCAAATCAGCAGCACGCTCTTGCGTGCCGCCAATCGCAGGGCTTCGGAGCGGGGCAGGCGTCCCGGCGCGATCAATGCCCAACCCAGTTGCAGGCCGGCGGCACCGGCCAGGGCGATAGCACTCAGTTCGAAGGCGCCGTGGCCAACCACGAATGACCAGAAGGTTTGCCCGTAGCCGATGTGCGTCAGGTGCCCGGCCACCGCACCAATCATCAAACCGTTGAAGAACAGGAAAAACGCACTGCCCAGGCCAAACAGCAAACCGCTGGCGAAGGTCTGAAAGGCGATGCCGATGTTGTGCATGATGTAGTAACCGAACATCACCCAGTCTTCACTGGCCGCCCGTTCTGCCGAGCGCCCCAGGTGACCGGCCTCGGGGTCGTACATGCCTTGCATCTCGCTGACCTGCTCGGCCGGGATCAGGTTGTAGACCAGGTCGGGGAACAGGTACACCAGCAGAGCGATGCCGATCAGGCTGCCAAAAAACATCAGGCCGGCGGCGAACACGAAGCGCCACTGTTCGCGCACCAGTCGCGGGAAGTCAGCCAGGATGAAGCCCCGCACGTTGGCACCCAGTCGACTGCGGTGGCGATAAAGCTGTTGATGCCCGCGCAGCACTTGTTGCTGTAACGAGTCGATCAGAAAGCTGCTGTAACCACGTTCCTGGGCCAGCGCCAGATGCTGGCAGAGACGACGGTAATCGCTGGGGAAACCGGCGACTCGCTGTGCTTCCTTGCCTTGCTCCAGCTGTTCAAGCATGAGCGCAAATTGCTCCCATTCGGCCTTGTGGCGAGTTTCGAAAAGGCTTTGCTTCATGTGGGGCCCAACAAGCCGCGGGCGATGCCATTGAGTTCGTCCACGGCCCCTGGCGCCGACACCTGCAACGGTTGCGCGAGTATGGCCGCCAGCTCTTTGACCCGTGCTTCAGAGAGTTCACCCTGACGCTCGGCAAACCCGAGGATGGCGCGTTGTTCGGTCAGCGTCAGCGCAAAGGCCGGGCGTCGGGGCTGAGCGGTGGGCAGTTGCGGTCGGGTGAGCGGTTGTTCGCGGTAGATCACCAGCGTGCCGGCAGCCAGATCGCCGAGGCGCTTGAAGGTGGGATGTTGCAGGCAACTGATGGCCCCGAGGAAATAGCCGAACGGCAGCATGTCGACAAATCGCAGCAGGTTGCGCAGCAGCGAAGCCGACCAGCCGATCGGCGTGCCATCGTCCTGCACCACCCGCAGGCCCATCCACTGCTTGCCGGGCGAACGCCCCTGATTGAGCACTTCGAACAGCACCATGTACCACCAGCTCACCACGAACAGCAGAATCGAACCGAGCCCTGCACCGAGTTTCCCGAGGAACGCCAGGACAATAAACAGCAGGCCAACGATCAGCCCGCGCAACCCGAGATCGATGGAGAACGCCAGCGCACGAACCATCAACCCGGCCGGGCGCAGTGGCAAGTCGATGCCTTCCGGCGTTTCGACTTGATACCGCGTATCCAGTGGCGGGGACAGCGTCGCTTTCCTTGGCAGTGCTGTGGTCTCGAGCATGGGCAACCTTGATGTGGCCTGTTCGGGATTCGATGTCCGTCCGATGCTAGCAGCCTCTCGGGTGAAAACGACATAACTATGTATTGCACGGTAAGAGGCTTGAGGTGATTGAATGACGAGATTACTGGCCGGGGCGGGATGTGAACGCCTAGACTTCGCCGATCTTCAGTTCAGGAATAGCCCGTGACCTCTATCTTCTGGTACGACTATGAAACCACTGGCATCAACCCCCGTTGCGACCGTCCGCTGCAAATGGCGGGGATTCGTACTGACTTCGATCTCAATGAAATAGACGAGCCGGTCAACCTTTACTGCCAGCCCAGTGAAGACATCCTGCCCCATCCGGCAGCCTGCGTGATCACGGGTATTACGCCCGGCCGACTGGCCGAACAAGGCCTGAGCGAAGCCGATTTCATGACCCGGGTGCATGCCCAACTCGCTGCGCCCGGCACGTGCGGGGCGGGGTACAACACGCTGCGTTTCGATGACGAGATGACCCGTTACAGTCTTTACCGAAACTTTTTCGACCCTTATGCACGCGAGTGGCAGGGCGGTAATAGCCGCTGGGACCTGATCGATGTGGTGCGTGCAGCGTATGCCTTGCGCCCTGACGGCATTGTTTGGCCGACGGACGACGAGGGGCGTATAACGCTCAAACTCGAACGCCTGACCGCCGCCAATGGCATTGATCACGGAAACGCTCACGAAGCGCTTTCGGACGTTCGCGCCACCATCGCCCTGGCGCGTCTGATCCGGGAAAAGCAGCCGAAGTTGTTTGACTGGTTGTTTCAGTTACGCGGTAAACAAAAGGTGATGGATCAGATTCGTCTGTTGCAGCCGATGGTGCACATCTCCGGGCGCTTTTCAGCGGCGCGCAATTATGTCGGTGTGGTGCTGCCTTTGGCCTGGCACCCGCGCAACAAGAACGCCTTGATTGTCTGTGATCTGCATCTGGACCCTCAGGGCTTGCTCGATCTTGATGCCGACACCTTGCGCCAACGGCTGTATACCCGCCGCGATGACTTGGCCGAGGGCGAGTTGCCGGTGCCGCTCAAACTTATCCACATCAATAAATGCCCGGTGGTGGCACCGTTGTCGGTACTTCGCTCTGAAGATCAGCAACGTTTGGGGCTGGATATGTCGCTCTACCAAGAGCGCGCGCTGCGGCTAAGTGACGCACAAACAGTTTGGCGAGATAAAGTTCAGGCGATTTACGCCAGCGAAGATTTCACCTCGAGCCAAGACCCTGAGCAACAGTTATACGATGGTTTTATCGGTGATCGGGATCGGCGTCTTTGTGAGCAAGTCAGGTCTGCCGACCCGGCTCAATTAGCGCAACAACAATGGCCTTTCGACGATGAACGATTACCTGAATTATTGTTTCGATATCGCGCACGCAACTTCCCCGATACGTTGAGTTTCGAAGAGCAAGGACGCTGGAGAATATTCTGTCAGCAACGTTTGTCAGCACCCGAGTGGGGGGCGCCAAATACGCTGGAAACTTTTGTAGAAGCCGCAGCCCAATGGAGTATTACGGCTACATCGTTTCAGCGAGAGGTGCTGAATGAATGGCAGAATTATGTCGAAGGATTACGCAAACGTTTGAGTCTTTGAAATCGAAAATGTTCGGGGCTGAATACCAGGCATAAAAAAACGCCAGCAGATGCTGGCGTTCTTTTTTGTCGCGGATGAGTCTGCGACAAGCGCTACGGCTTAGCCCAGCAGGGTAGCCCAGCCTTCAACCACGTCACCGCCCCACTTGGCTTTCCACTCTTTCAGAGTTTTGTGGTTGCCACCTTTGGTTTCGATGACTTCGCCGTTGTGCGGGTTTTTGTATTGCTTAACTTTGCGAGCACGCTTGGTGCCAGTAGTTTTTACTGCGCCGCCGCGTGGTGCTTTGGTTTTGGACTCTGGATCCAATAGCGCAATGATGTCACGCAGAGACTTGGAGTATTCGCCCATCAGGGTGCGCAGTTTGCCTTCGAATTCCAGCTCGGTTTGCAGTTTGTCGTCTTGGGACAGGTTCTTCAAACGGGCTTGCAGCTCTTTGATAGCTTCTTCGGTGGCGCGATATTCGTTGATCAAGGACATGAGGACTACCTTATGTTGGGGCGCTGGATGGCAGGTGACAGTGCGGCAATAATAGTCAGGGTGTTTCACCAAGTAAACATTTAACCGGAGTTTTATTTAAATTAGTTACGGTGAATAGGCATAAATTGCCGGTGTAGTTAAATAGTGTGATGCAGTCATCACGAATATTCACAATTGAGCACTTGAAGATTGGCAACAGGAACACCATCGCGTGGGTTGCAGGTGCTGCCAGAACCTGTGCCGCTTACCTTTGTGTCGGGCCAAACGTCATCAATACTGCAGTTTTGCTGCGCAATCGCTAGAATGGCCGCCTTTGCGAAGTTCTGGAGTTTGACCCTCATGCGCACTTTTCGGCTGGTGATTGCTTGCCCGGACCGCGTCGGCATCGTTGCTAAAGTCAGTAACTTTCTGGCGTCACATAACGGCTGGATCACTGAAGCGAGCCATCACTCGGACAATCTCAGTGGCTGGTTCTTCATGCGTCACGAAATTCGTGCCGATTCGCTGCCCTTTGGTATCGATGCCTTTCGCGAAGCGTTTGCACCGATTGCCGAAGAGTTCTCGATGGACTGGCGCATCACCGATACCGAGCAGAAAAAACGCGTGGTGCTGATGGCCAGTCGCGAGTCTCACTGCCTCGCCGACTTGTTGCATCGTTGGCACAGTGATGAGCTGGATTGCGAAATTTCCTGCGTGATTTCCAACCATGACGACTTGCGCAGCATGGTCGAGTGGCACGGGATTCCGTATTACCACGTACCGGTCAATCCGCAGGATAAAGAGCCGGCATTCGCTGAAGTCTCGCGCCTGGTCAAACAGCACGATGCCGAAGTGATCGTACTTGCCCGCTATATGCAAATCCTGCCGCCCGCGTTGTGCAGCGAATATGCTCACAAGGTCATCAACATTCACCACAGCTTCCTGCCGTCGTTCGTCGGTGCCAAGCCGTATCACCAGGCATCTTTGCGTGGCGTGAAGTTGATCGGCGCTACTTGCCACTACGTGACCGAAGAGCTGGATGCCGGTCCGATCATCGAACAGGACGTCGTTCGCGTCAGCCACAGTGACAGCATCGAAGACATGGTGCGTTTCGGTCGGGACGTCGAGAAGATGGTGCTGGCCCGTGGTCTGCGTTATCACCTGGAAGACCGGGTGCTGGTGCACGGCAACAAAACCGTGGTGTTCTGATAGCCATTCAACACAGTTGAAATTCGAAGGGCCTGGGCGTTCAATCGCTTCAGGCCCTTCGCCGTTGCTGCATTGAGGACATGACCATGGCCGACCCATTGGACAAAGCGACCTCCAAGGCTCCTGCCACGTTGGGCGAGGGGTGTTTGAGTCGTTACGACCCGGATGACATGAACCCAGAAGATGGGACAGAGTTTCCCGGTGCCGCCGAGTTGTGGGAACAGTTGCAGCAAGAACCCGACGACAAACCTACGCCTGCTTGAACTTCATCAACTTCTTCAGCAGCGGCCGCCCGAGCATCAGCAAAAACACCGGGCCACCCACCAGCAAATAGAAGTAATAGGTTACCGCCCGCCAGATCAGAATCGCCGCCGCCGCGGTGGATTTTCCCACCATCGGTGCCAGCAGCGCCGCCGAGGTCAACTCTGCCGCCCCGGCACCGCCCGGCAACAGGCTGAATTGCCCCGCGCTTAGTGAGAGCATCTGGATCAGAAAGCTCCACGCCCACTGCAAATCCGCCCCGAGCCCACGCAACGCCAGATACAGCACGCTATAGCGCAAGATCCAATGCAGGCACGTCAGGGCAAACACCGTGATGAGTGTCTGAAAGGGCAGCTTCAATGTGTCCGTGAACGCTGCCAGAAAGTGCAGGAGTTTTCGCGCCCAGCGCAGGCGCGTGGTGGTTTTGACATTCAGGCGAGCGAGCAACCGACCGCTCAGGCGAATCAGTATTCGATGGTAGCGGGCGACCACCACGCAACTGACTAACCCGCCGAACATCGAAATGGCGCTCACGGTCAGCAGCCATTCCATGCGTTGGCTGAGGTGCTGGAACAATGCATAAATCAGGATCCCGCTCAGCGCACACAGAAAAAACAGCAAATCGCTCAGCTGATCCATGGCGAACACGGCGCTGCCCCTGGCCGGACGCACGCCATTGCGCGCCAACAACGCCATGATCGTCAGTGGGCCGCCACTGCCGCCCGGTGTTGCGCAATAGGCGAACTCGGCGGCCATCACCACTCCGAGACTTTTCAGCGGGCCCACCTTGTCGCGCTGATCCCCTAACAACAGGCGCAAGCGCATGGTGTTCAGCACCCAGCACAGCAGGATCATGCCGAACATGATCAGCAACCATGTCAGCGGAAAGCTTCGCAGCCGATACCAGGTTTCGTTACCGCCCAGCAGCGACGGAATCAGCACCGCAGCGAGCAGCGCGACGAGCAGCAGAATCCCGCGACTCATGCGGCGCGGCCGATACGGTCGCTTTGCAGCGCCAGCCAGCGTGCCTTGGTCATCGGCACACGTCCCTCGTCGAGCAAGCGCTTGAGGGTTTGCAGCCAGTAAGTGCGCGAGAACTCGTGGCGCATATCGACCGGGTGCAAGCCAAGACGAATCACCGGTGCTTGCTGCCAGCGTTGTTCGCGTTGATCACTGACAAGCCTCGACAACCCACGGCGCCAGGCACTGCGCGCACTCCAGACCAACCCTGGCGCAACAACGGCGGTAAAGTCCGGCAGACGATACAGATGCTGCGAATCGCTGGTGTAACTCAGGGGCAACTGGCGCAAGGCCTGGCGCGTCCCTTCGCTCATCAACCAGGCCGGGGCGACGAAGCCCTCCAGCGGCCACTGATAACGGTGGAATATTTCGATGCCGGCGCGCAGGCGGGCGAGGGCGGCTGCTTGAGACAGGCCATAAAACTCGCCTTCGTGGGTGTAAATCCGGCGCATGAACCAGTCTCGTGGCGTAGTGGGAGTGGGCGCTTCATCGCAATGAAAGTAACCGTGCAATGCCAGTTCGTCACCTCGGGCGATTCGACTGTCGAGCAAGCGTCGAAATCCCGGATGCTCCTCCAGATCGTTGTGCTTGTGGAAGTTCGGCACCACCAACCAGGTCATCGGCACCTCGCCCAAGGCGTCGACGGCTTCGACAAAGGGTTGATAATCGGCCCAGGTTTGCGGTGCGACGTCGTGCAGCACGAGTAACAGGCTGGGCGGGTTCATGGGCTCAACCATTGGCCGTCAGCGGCCAGTGGCTGTCGAGCACGGCGTGATAGTGCCCCAGCAGGCTGTTGACCACCGTGTCCCAGGAGTAATGCCGCTCGACATGGCTGCGGGCCTGTTTGCCTAAAACCACGCTGCCCGAACTGAACAGCTCGCGGACCGTGTTGGCCATCGCCAATGGATTGTTCGGCGGGCAGAGCCGGCCGCATTGATCGGTGATGATTTCCTGAAAGGCCCCGGCCGCCACGGCCACCACCGGAATGCCACTGGCCATGGCCTCAAGAACCACCAGGCCGAATGTTTCCTGATCGCCGGCGTGCAGCAGCGCATCGGCGCTGGCCATCAATCGCGCCACGTGTGCCGCCGTACAGAATTCACCGATCACGGTAACGTTGTCGGGTACCACGGCCGGCATCGACGAACCTACCAGCAGCAGGTGATAACGTCGGCCCAGGCATTTCATGCAGTCGAGCAGCACCGGCAGGTTTTTTTCCTTGGAACCGCGCCCGGCGAAGATCAGCAAATGAGTGTTTTCATCAATGCCCAATTCGGCCCGCAGGCCTGTGTCTCGTGCGGTGGGATTGAAGGTTTGCAAATCGACACCCAGCGGTTGCACGAAAACGTTCTTCACCCCCAGCCCAATCAGTTTGTCGGCCATGACCTGGCTGGGCGCCAGAACCCGATCGAAGTTGCCATAGAGCTTGCTGACATAGGCTTCGACGTTGGTGGTGACCCAGTTGCCCATGCGATTGCTGACCAGCAGCGGCAGGTCCGAATGATAAAAGCCGATCACCGGGACATCGAGTTGCCGCCGGGCGTCGAGGGCCGCCCATGCGGTGAGGTAGGGGTCGCCGACCTCGATCAGGTCGGGCTGTAAATCCTGCAGAACATTGCGCCATGGCGCGAGACGGAGGGGGAAGCGATAACCCTTGCCGAAGGGCAGGGCGGGGGCCGGAACCGTGTAAACGCCATCCTGTTCACTCAAGTAAGCCCCAGGGATCAACAGACTGTGGCGAATGCCCGGCTTGATGCTCAGGCGACGGTGCTTTGCATCCAGATAAGTGCGCACGCCACCGCTGGCAGGGGCGTAGAACATGGTTATGTCAGCGATATGCACGATGAACATCCCTCCGGTCCGTTGTTCTCCCTAGGTTGACCTTTATGAAGGATAGATGTTCGGTTGGGGTTTTGTGGCGGGGCGTCGATCGCGCGCCCTCACCCTAACCCTCTCCCAGAGGTAGAGGGGACTGACCGAGGTGTTCTTGGAGCTACATCGACCTGAAAGTCCGAGTCGAACTCAGGTTTTGATAAGCATGCGATCGGCTCCCTTTCCCCTCTCCCCACTGGGGAGAGGGATGGGCGGGCGGCGTTCCGATGAGGGGTGGATTTTGAAGTTTAAATACGGAAACTGCCCACCAACTGCTTCAACCGCGCCGCCTGCTGCTCAAGATCCGAGCACGCCCGCAATGTCGACTGCAGGTTTTCCACCCCTTCCTGATTCAGTGTGTTGATCTCGGTAATGTCGACGTTGATCGACTCCACCACCGCCGTCTGTTCCTCGGTTGCCGTCGCCACTGACTGGTTCATCCCGTCAATCTCGCCAATACGCAACGTCACGCTGTTCAAACGCTCGCCGGCCAGGTTGGCGATTTCGACGCTGTCCTGGCTGTGGCGCTGGCTGTCGCTCATGGTGCTGACGGATTCGCGAGCGCCGATTTGCAGCTCCTCGATCATGGTCTGCACCTGTTGCGCCGATTCCTGAGTGCGGTGCGCCAGGTTGCGCACTTCGTCGGCCACCACGGCAAAGCCACGTCCGGCTTCACCGGCGCGCGCCGCTTCGATGGCCGCGTTGAGCGCCAGCAAGTTGGTCTGCTGGGAGATGCTGGTGATCACTTCGAGAATCTGCCCGATGTTCACGGTTTTGCTGTTCAGCGATTCGATGTTGGTGCTCGAGGCGCTGAGCATGCTCGACAGTTGATTCATCGCGACAATGCTGCGGTCCACCACTTGCTGACCATCTTCGGCCAGGCTGCGGGCATCGCTGGCCTGACTCGATGCTTGCGCTGCGTTACGGGCGATTTCCTGAGCGGCGGCGCCGAGCTGGTTGATCGCCGCGGCCACGCTGCTGGTGCGCGAAGCCTGTTGGTCGGAGTTGAACATCGACGAGTTCGAGGCGGCCACGACACGCAGGGCCACTTCGTTGACTTGCCCGGTGGCCGACGACACTTCGCGGATCGAACCGTGAATACGTTCCACGAAGCGGTTGAACGCGGTACCGAGGACACCGAATTCATCGTTGTTCACGATGGTCAGGCGTTTGGTCAGGTCGCCTTCGCCGTCGGCGATGTCTGCCATGGCGCGGGTCATGACGTGCAGCGGCTGGATCAGGATGCGGATCAGCATGCCCAGCAGGGCGATGATGATGGCCACGGCAATGACCGTCGCAACGAGCGCCGACGCGCGGAATTCGCTGAGCTTGGAGAAGGCTTTGTCCTTATCCACCGACAGACCGATGTACCAATTGACTGAGGACAGCCCTTTGATCGGTGTAAAGGTCACGATGCGAGTCTTGCCGTCGACGTCTACTTCACTGAAGTCGCTGCTGATGCGCGGGGTGTTTTTCGGGTACGCCTCGCTCAGGGACTTCATCACCAGCGCTTTGTCCGGGTGGACCAGGATTTTGCCATCGGCACCGACCAGGAACGCATAGCCCATGCCGTCGAAGTCCAGTGCGTTGAGGCTGTCGGTGATCACCTGCAAGCTCAAGTCACCACCCACCACGCCGATGTTTTGACCGTCCTTGAGTACGCTATTAACGATGGAAATCACCAACTGGCCAGAAGCCAGGTCGATGTAGGGTTCGGTCAGGGCAGAGCCGCTGGTGCTTTGCGCGCTCTTGTACCAAGGGCGGGCACGAGGGTCATAGCCGTCGGGCATCTTGCTGTCCGGGCGGATGATGAAGGTGCCATCTTTGTTGCCCAGGTAGGCGCCCATAAAGGTCGACGACACAGCCTTCTGTTCCAGCAGGTTGGAGACATTGGCTGTATCTGCGTTCAAGGCAACGGTTTGCGACAGGTTTTCGATCAGCAGGCTGCGGCCGGCCAGCCAGGTTTGAATGTTTTTCGCGGTGACGCTGCCCATTTCCTGCAAGTAGTTGTCCAGATCGCGGCGTATCGCATTGCGCTGCAAATAGTCGTTGTACAGCGTGAACGAGGCGAAGGCGGCAATGACGACGAGGGCGGCGGCAAGCAGGATTTTATGGCTGAAGCGCAGATTTTTGTTCATGGCTCGGGGGGTCCGCTAAGGTCTTATTGTTCGGGGCGCGTTGCTGCTAATGCGCGCAAAATGGGTGCGCAATGGAGCGAGTCGGTAATTCCTGCTCTCCATAGGGGAATGTCGGACCTTGCTTTCAATTGGGTCTCTCGCTTATTTCTATCGGCCGTGAAGGATCAAAGATTAACCATGGGTGACAAAATGCCTGACTCATTACAACTCGTTATCGGTGCCGACCTCGCCGGGCAGCCCATTGCCCAGGCCATGCGTCTGGCGAACCGTCATGGTTTGGTCGCGGGCGCTACCGGGACGGGCAAAACCGTCACCTTGCAACGGATGGCCGAAGCATTCAGCGATGCCGGCGTGGCGGTGTTTGCCGCGGATATAAAGGGTGACCTGTGTGGTCTGGGCGCCGCCGGCAACCCTCAAGGCAAAGTCGCCGAGCGGATCGCCGGGATGCCCTGGCTGAACCACACGCCTCAAGCGTATCCGGTAACCCTGTGGGACATTCACGGTCAGTCCGGTCATCCGTTGCGCACAACCTTGAGCGAAATGGGGCCGTTATTGATTGGCAGCCTGCTGGAGCTGACCGACAGTCAGCAGTCGGCGCTGTACGCCGCGTTCAAGGTGGCGGACCGAGAAGGGCTGTTGTTGCTGGACCTCAAGGACCTGAAGGCACTGCTCAATCACCTGCGTGACAACCCCGAATTGCTCGGCGACGACGCCGCGCTGCTGACCACCGGTTCCAGTCAGGCGCTGTTGCGACGTCTGGCGACCCTGGAACAGCAGGGCGCCGAAGCGCTGTTCGGTGAGCCGGCGCTGCAACTCGAAGACATTCTGCAGCCGACCGCCGAGGGCCGCGGGCGCATTCACTTGCTCGATGCCAGCCGCCTGGTGCACGAAGCGCCGAAGGTCTACGCGACGTTCCTGTTGTGGCTGCTGGCCGAACTGTTCGAGCAATTGCCAGAGCGCGGCGATTCGGACAAACCGCTGCTGGCGCTGTTTTTCGACGAAGCGCATTTATTGTTCGCCGGTACGCCAAAGGCTTTGCAGGATCGTCTTGAGCAAGTGGTGCGGTTGATTCGCTCGAAAGGCGTTGGCGTATATTTCGTCACCCAATCGCCGGGCGACCTGCCGGATGACGTGCTGGCTCAGCTCGGTCTGCGCATTCAGCATGGCTTGCGCGCGTTCACCGCCAAGGAGCAGAAATCCCTGCGCGCGGTGGCCGAAGGCTTCCGGCCGAACCCGGCGTTCGATGCCTTGTCGGTGCTGACCGAGCTTGGTATTGGCGAGGCGCTGGTCGGCACGTTGCAGGACAAGGGCACACCGGAGATCGTCCAGCGCGTATTAGTCGCACCACCGCAGTCGCGGATCGGGCCGTTGAGCGAGACTGAACGCACAGTGCTGATCGCGGGGTCTCCATTCAAGGGGCGGTATGACAAACCCGTTGATCGCGAATCGGCTTATGAAGTGTTGATGGGGCGCAAAGGGTTGGCGCCAGAGCCTGACGCTGCTGCGGGCAAACCGGCAGCCGAAGAGCCAAGCTTCACCGACAAGGCCGGGGAGTTCCTCGGCACCGCGGCGGGGCAGGCACTGAAATCAGCGATGCGCCAGGCGGCCAATCAATTGGGCCGACAGTTGGTACGCGGCTTGATGGGCTCGCTGCTCGGCGGCAGCAAGCGCCGCTAAAAGCAAAAGATCGCAGCCTGCGGCAGCTCCTACGTAGGAGCTGCCGAAGGCTGCGATCTTTTGATCTTGCCGTTAAACCTTCGGTTTAGCGTGAGCCGCCAGCCGTTCCAGCGCCGCCCGCAGATTCGGATCGCTGATCCCGTCGGCTGTGGCCTGAATGGTCGCGCCTGCATCGGTCGACAAGCTGATGGTATGGCCAGCCGCCCCTTGCTGAACCGTGGGCGGCTGAACCTTGAACAGAATCCGCGTCAGACTGGCGAACTCGTCGAACATCTGTAATTGCCGTTGCAGACGCTTTTGCTGATAACGCAGGCGGGTTGCCCAATGACCGTCGGTCACTATCAGCAACAAACTGCCTTCGCGCCACGACGCCACATGGCAATGCTCGCGGGCGGCGGGCTGCAATTGGCTTTCCAGCAGACGTTGTAAATGACCCAGGCGTTGAGCGTGGCCGAAGATGGCTTTCAGCGGTTTGGCTTCGCGAAGCAGGACGGCGGGTGCTCTGGCCGTAAGAGGGCGAAATGCCATGATCAGACACCTGAAGTAACAGAGCCGCCATGGTAGCAGAAAGCACCGGATGCACCCGAGCCATTGCTTTGCGAGCGCTTTACCCATTAAATCAACAAGTAACTTCTGCCGTGAATGGCTTGAAGTTCAGCCAAAAGCCCTTATTTTAAGTGAGCCCCGTCACAACGCTGTGCCAGCATCGTGGAACAACGCCACTTTCCTCACCATCGTTTCCGGGTAGAATGCTCGTTCGCATGCGGCCATGAGGGCTGCTCGGGCGACTCACGGGGCCGCCCTCCATCCCTTTAGTGTGGAAGATCCTGCCGATATGTTTGCGCCTTTGTTAAAGAAACTTTTTGGAAGCAAGAACGAGCGTGAAGTCAAACGCATGCTCAAGACGGTGCAACTCGTCAATGCCTTCGAAGAGCAAATGGTGGCCCTTTCGGACGATCAATTGCGTGCCAAGACAGACGAGTTCAAGGCCCGCATCGCCAAAGGGGAAACCCTAGACAAGCTGCTGCCAGAAGCCTTTGCGGTCGCCCGCGAAGCCGGCAAGCGCGTCATGGGTATGCGCCACTTCGACGTCCAGCTGATCGGCGGCATGACCTTGCATGAAGGCCAGATCGCGGAAATGCGTACCGGTGAAGGCAAGACCCTGGTGGCAACACTGGGCGTTTACCTCAACGCACTGTCCGGCAAGGGCGTGCACGTTGTGACGGTGAACGACTACCTGGCCCGTCGTGACGCCAACTGGATGCGTCCGCTCTACGAATTCCTCGGAATGTCGGTCGGTGTTGTCACGCCGTTCCAGCCGCCGGAAGAGAAACGTCTGGCTTACGCTGCCGACATTACCTACGGCACCAACAACGAATTCGGTTTCGACTACCTGCGCGACAACATGGCGTTCAGCATGGAAGAAAAATTCCAGCGCGAACTCAATTTTGCCGTGATCGACGAAGTCGACTCCATCCTCATCGACGAAGCCCGTACCCCGCTGATCATTTCCGGTCAGGCCGAGGACAGCTCCAAGCTGTACATCGAGATCAACAAACTGATCCCGCAGCTTGAGTTGCACATCGAAGAAGTGGAAGGCGAAGTCACCAAGGCCGGCCACTACACCGTCGACGAGAAGACCCGTCAGGTCGAGCTCAACGAAGCCGGTCACCAGTTCATCGAAGACATGCTGACCCGCATTGGCCTGCTGGCTGAAGGCGAGAGCCTGTACTCGGCGCACAACCTCGGTCTGCTGACCCACGTTTATGCCGGTCTGCGCGCTCATAAACTGTTCAATCGCAACATCGAATACATCGTGCAGGATGGCCAGGTCGTTCTGGTCGACGAACACACCGGTCGTACCATGCCGGGTCGCCGTCTGTCCGAAGGCCTGCACCAGGCTATCGAAGCCAAGGAAAACCTGAACATTCAGGCCGAAAGCCAGACCCTGGCCTCGACCACGTTCCAGAACTACTTCCGTCTGTACAACAAGCTGTCCGGGATGACCGGTACCGCCGACACCGAAGCGTTCGAATTCCACCAGATCTACGGTCTGTCGGTGATGGTTATCCCGCCGAACAAACCGCTGGCGCGTAAAGATTACAACGACCTGGTGTTCCTGACCGCCGAAGAGAAATACGCGGCGATCATCAATGACATCAAGGAATGCATGACCCAGGGCCGTCCGGTGCTGGTGGGTACTGCAACCATCGAAACTTCCGAGCACATGTCTGCGCTGCTGCAGAAGGAAGGCATCGAACACAAGGTTCTGAACGCCAAGTTCCACGAAAAAGAAGCCGAGATCATTGCCCAGGCCGGTCGCCCAGGCGCACTGACCATCGCCACCAACATGGCCGGTCGTGGTACCGACATCCTGTTGGGCGGTAACTGGGAAGTGGAAGTGGCAACCCTGGAAGACCCGACTCCTGAGCAGATTGCCCAGATCAAGGCCGACTGGCAGAAACGTCACCAGCAAGTGCTCGAGTCGGGCGGTTTGCAGGTGATCGCTTCCGAGCGTCACGAATCGCGCCGTATCGACAACCAGCTGCGTGGTCGTGCCGGTCGTCAGGGTGACGCTGGTTCCAGCCGTTTCTACCTGTCGCTGGAAGACAGCCTGATGCGCATCTTCGCCTCTGATCGGGTGAAGAACTTCATGAAGGCCCTGGGCATGCAGCCTGGCGAGGCGATCGAGCACCGCATGGTGACCAACGCCATCGAGAAGGCTCAGCGCAAGGTTGAAGGCCGCAACTTCGACATTCGTAAGCAACTGCTCGAGTTCGACGACGTCAACAACGAACAACGTAAAGTGATCTATCACATGCGTAACAGTTTGTTGGCCGCCGACAACATCGGTGAAACCATCGCCGACTTCCGTCAGGACGTGCTCAACGCAACCGTCAGCGCCCACATTCCACCGCAATCGCTGCCTGAGCAGTGGGACGTGGCCGGTCTGGAAGCGGCGTTGCAGAGCGACTTCGGCGTGGCGCTGCCGATCCAGAAATGGCTCGACGAAGACGATCACCTGTACGAAGAAACCCTGCGCGAGAAGCTCATGGCCGAGCTGCTGGCCGCGTACAACGAGAAAGAAGAGCAGGCGAGCGCCGAAGCGCTGCGCACCTTCGAGAAGCAAATCGTTCTGCGTGTGCTCGACGACCTGTGGAAAGACCACTTGTCGACCATGGATCACCTGCGTCATGGCATCCACTTGCGTGGTTATGCGCAGAAGAACCCGAAGCAAGAGTACAAGCGCGAGTCCTTCACGCTGTTCTCCGAGCTGCTGGATTCGATCAAGCGCGACTCGATCCGTGTGCTGTCCCACGTTCAGGTTCGCCGCGAAGATCCGATCGAAGAAGAACAACGCCTGCGTCAGGAAGCCGAAGCACTGGCTGCACGCATGCAGTTCCAGCACGACGAAGCACCGGGGCTTGAGCAACCGGAACTGCTGGGTGAAGAGGTCGATGTCGCCCTTGCCATCGCTCCGGTACGCAACGAACAGAAGCTGGGCCGCAACGAACTTTGCTATTGCGGCTCGGGCAAGAAGTTCAAGCATTGCCACGGGCAGATTCAGTAAAACCCGTTTCATACGCTGAAATACCCGCGCCGCGACCGGCTTATGCCGTCGCGGCGTTTTGCCATTTAAACCACCGTTCTTCCTGAAAACGGTGCTGACATCATCTATTAAGGAGCGCATTCATGGCTGTTGGTCTTGGTCCTTTGCCAACGTTGCACCCGGTTGCCGGTTTTGAACTCGGTATCGCCTCGGCTGGCATCAAGCGCCCGGGGCGCAAGGATGTTGTGGTCATGCGCTGTGCCGAAGGCTCCACGGTCGCTGGCGTGTTCACCCTGAACGCTTTTTGCGCGGCTCCCGTGATCCTGGCCAAGCAGCGTGTGCAAGGTCCGGTGCGTTACCTGTTGACCAATACCGGCAATGCCAATGCCGGCACTGGCGAACCAGGCCTTGCCGCCGCCGAGCGCACCTGCGCCAAGCTGGCTGAGCTGACCGGCGTCGACGCCAGCCTGGTGCTGCCGTACTCCACCGGTGTGATCGGCGAGCCGCTGCCGGTCGAGAAAAT
The DNA here is from genome assembly GCF_019947405.1 of Pseudomonas sp. GL-B-26. Lineage (NCBI taxonomy): Bacteria > Pseudomonadati > Pseudomonadota > Gammaproteobacteria > Pseudomonadales > Pseudomonadaceae > Pseudomonas > Pseudomonas sp. GL-B-26. The sequence goes on from NZ_JAGYGJ010000006.1 coordinate 146,213, forward strand.
CGAAGGGGCTCTGCAAGCCGCCCTCGACGACCTGTCGGTCAACAACTGGGAAGCTGCCGCCACCGGCATCATGACCACCGACACCCTGCCCAAAGGTGCCAGCCGCCAGTTCCAGCATGACGGTGTGACCATCACCGTCACCGGTATCAGCAAAGGCGCGGGCATGATCCGCCCGAACATGGCGACCATGCTCGGCTACATCGCCACCGACGCCAAAGTCTCCCGCGACGTGCTGCAAAACCTGCTGCTGGACGGTGCCAACAAGTCGTTCAACCGCATCACCATTGACGGCGACACCTCGACCAACGACTGCTGCATGCTGATCGCCACCGGTCAGGCTGCACTGCCGGAAATCACCCGCGCCGAAGGCGAGTTGTTCGCCAAGTTGAAGCAAGCGGTGTTTGAAGTGTGCATGGACGTGGCTCAGGCCATCGTTCGTGACGGCGAAGGCGCGACCAAGTTCGTGACCGTTGAAGTCAACGGCGGCGGCAATCACCAGGAGTGCCTGGACGTCGGTTACACCGTGGCTCACTCGCCGCTGATCAAGACCGCACTGTTCGCCTCCGACCCGAACTGGGGCCGCATTCTGGCCGCCGTCGGCCGTGCCGGCGTACCGAATCTGGACGTGAGCAAGATCGACGTGTTCCTCGGTGAAGTGTGCATCGCCAGCCGTGGCGCTCGCGCATCGACCTACACCGAAGCTCAGGGCGCGGCCGTGATGCAGCAGGAAGAAATTACGATCCGTATCGAGCTGGGTCGCGGTGATTGCAGCGAAACCATCTGGACCACCGACCTGTCCCACGAATACGTGAAAATCAACGCCGAATACCGCACGTAACCACCTGCTAGACCGAGTCGCTCCATTCGCGAGCAAGTCGAATCGTCGCACCGCCGCTCCCACATTTGATCGCATTTCTACTGGAAGGACTCGGTCAAATGTGGGAGCGGGCTTGCTCGCGAAAGCGGACTTCCAGACACTAAAGATTCTGGCCTGTATCCCTCATCAAAAGGTCCCGAACATGAGCTTGCACCTGATCATCGGCGACAAACTGATTTCCTCCTGGTCCCTGCGCGGCGCGTTGGCTCTCGACCTGGCCGGCGTTCCTTACACCGAAGAACTGATCAAGCTGAACCAGCCGGATACGCGTGAGCGTCTGCTCAAGCACTCGCCGACCGGCAAAGTCCCGCTGTTGAAAACCGAACACGGCACCATCGCCGACTCGCTGGCGATTGCCGAGTATCTGGCAGAGCAGTTCCCCGACGCCGGCCTCTGGCCCAAAGACACCGCCGCCCGCGCCCAGGCGCGTTCGGCCTGCGCGCAGATGCACAGCGGTTTCTTCGCCATGCGCGGCAACATGCCGTTCGACCTGAGCCACGACGCCGCGCTGTCGCCAGCACCGGCTGACGTCCAGGCCGACATCGAGCGGATGTTGGCGTTGTGGGCTGAGTGCCGCGCTGCCGCCACCGAAACCGGTCCGTTCCTGTTCGGCGGCGCGACCCTGGCCGATGCTTTCTTCGCACCGATCGCCGTGCGCCTGCGCACCTATCAGGTGAGGCTGCCCGCAGCGGACGCGGCCTACGTCGAAACCATCTACCAATGGCCAGCCTTCAAGGCGTGGCAGAAGGCAGGTCTGGAGGAAGTAGAACGGTGAAAAGAGTCCACGTAGCCGCAGCTGTTATCCGTGATGGCAGTGGCAAAATCCTCATTGCCCGCCGTGCCGACACCCAGCATCAGGGTGGCCTGTGGGAATTCCCCGGTGGCAAGGTCGAGGCCGACGAATCCGTCGAAACCGCCCTGGCCCGCGAGCTCCTTGAAGAGTTGGGCATCGTGGTCAACGCGGCTCGCCCGCTGATCAAGGTCCGGCACGATTACCCGGACAAGCAAGTGTTGCTGGACGTTTGGGAAGTGTCGGCCTTTACCGGCGAACCGCACGGCGCCGAAGGCCAGCCGTTGGAATGGGTCGCGCCCCGCGATCTGCTGAACTACGAGTTTCCGGCGGCCAACCAGCCGATCGTTGCGGCTGCACGGTTACCGGCGCAGTACCTGATTACCCCGGAAGATCTGGAAACCCCGGCCTTGCTGCGGGGTATCCAGAAAGCCATTGCCGGCGGCATCAAGCTGATCCAGTTGCGGGCACCCAACGGCTACGATCCGAAGTACCGCGATCTGGCGGTGGATGCGGCGGGGCTGTGTGCGGGCAAGGCGCAGTTGATGATCAAGGGGCCGTTCGAGTGGCTGGGAGATTTCCCGTCCGCCGGTTGGCACATCACCTCCGCGCAACTGCGCAAGCACGCAGCGGCTGGCCGCCCGTTACCGGCGTCGCGCTGGCTGGCGGCGTCCTGCCATAACGCTGAAGAGCTGGCGTTGGCCGAGCAGATGGGTGTGGATTTTGTGACCCTGTCACCGGTGCAGCCGACCCTGACTCATCCGGGGGCTCAGCCGCTGGGTTGGGAGCAGGCTTGCGCGTTGATCGAAGGTTTCAGCAAACCCGTGTTCTTGCTCGGTGGTGTTGGCCCGGCGGATCTTCAGAAAGCCTGGGAAGCAGGCGCGCAGGGTGCGGCGGGGATCCGGGCGTTTTGGCCTCAGGCCTGATTCTGCGGTGAAGCCGCTGGCCCCTTCGCGAGCAAGCCCGCTCCCACAGTGGATCGCGTTCCTTCTGGAAGAACTCGGTCAACTGTGGGAGCGGGCTTGCTCGCGAAAGCGGCCTGACAGCCGCCGATTAAACCTCTGGTTTGGTCGCCGGCTGCCAAAGTATCTCGGCAATCCCCTGCCGCTTGGCAATTAACCGCGCCACTACAAACAACAAGTCCGACAACCGATTGATGTACGCCAACCCAACCCCGGCCAACGGTTCGACGGCGTTCAAATGCTGACACCGTCGCTCGGCACTGCGTGCCAGGCATCTGCACACATGGGCCTGGGCAATCAACGCCGAACCACCCGGCAGAATGAAATTCTCCAGCGGCCCCAGCTCTTCATTCCACACATCGATCGCCGCCTCCAGACGTTCGACTTCTGCCGTGTTCAGTGCCTGATACACCGGCATCGCCAACTCGCCACCCAAGTCGAACAACCGATGTTGGCAAGGCGCCAAAACCTCGATCACTTCGTTCAACCCCGGATACTCGCCACTTTCCGCCGCCAACCCGGCCAATAGCACACCCACCTGACTGTTCAGCGTATCGACCTCGCCAATGGCTTCGATCCGCGGATGGTCCTTGGGCACGCGGCGGCCGTCGCCCAGCCCGGTTTCGCCTTTGTCGCCGGTGCGGGTGTAAATCTTCGACAAGCGAAAGCCCATGGTTACCTCGATAGCTGATTGAGTTCTTGAGAGACGAGCGGGGTGCCCGCCAAGGGCAGGCGCAAGGTGAAACACGTGCCTTGGCCCAGGGTCGATTGCACTTCCATCTGACCCTTGTGGTTGTTGGTAATGATGAAATACGAGACCGACAGGCCAAGGCCGGTGCCCTGACCGATTTCCTTGGTGGTGAAGAACGGCTCGAAGGTGCGTTTGCGCACGCTCTCGCTCATGCCGATGCCGTTGTCCTCCACCTGGATTTCCGCCCAGGGCGGATTCAGTTTGGTGCGCAGAATGATCCGTCCCGGCTCGCGGTCGTCTTCGCGTTGGTGAATCGCCTGAGCGGCGTTTTTCAGCAGATTGAGCAGCACTTGCTCCAGTTCGTTCGCGGTCCCGGGCACCGGGCCCAACGCTGGATCGAACTGGCGAATGATCGCCTGGCCCTTGAAGTCGAAACCGATCGCCAGGTCGAAGTCGTTGCCGGCGATTTCCACCGCCTGATCGATCAGCGCCGGCAGGTCGCACGGGGCCATTTGCCGGGTACTGCGGCGACTGAAACTGAGCATGTGCGTGACAATCTTTGCCGCCCGGGCGCCAGCCTGTTGAATGCCGTCGAGCAACTGCGGCACTTCGCGCGCTTGCAGGTATTTGTTGACCGTATCCAGCGCGATCCCGGTTTGCTCGGCTTGTTCGAGATTCTTCGGCAGATCAGGCGAAAGGCGTCGGCGAATGTTCTGCACGTTGTGCAGGATCGCACCCAACGGGTTGTTGATCTCGTGGGCCATGCCCGCGGCGAGGCCACCGACCGAGAGCATTTTTTCCGACTGCACCATCATTTCCTCCAGCGACAGGCGTTGGGTGATGTCGTCGATCCGGATCACCACGCCACGCCCGGCACCGCCCATCAGCGGGTAGAACGTCAGCGCGTAGTGCTTGGGTTCTTCGTCCTTGAACCAGGTGACACGCTCGATCTTGGCCACCGTGTGCTGCTCGACGGTTTGCTTGAGTTGCGGCAGAAACGGCTTGAGCGGTTCGAAAGCGAGAAAAATCGGCTGGTTCAAGGCTTCGTCAAGGCGTGTACCGGAGAGGGCGCTGGCCTCCTGATTCCACTGCGTCACGTAGAGCTGTTCATCAAGGGCGATCAGCGCCGAGGGCATGGAGTCGATGATGCTGTTGAGGTAGTTCTGGAAACCGGTGAGCTTCTTCTCGATCTTGCTGCGCACCTGAACTTCGAGTTCCAGTTTGCGATTGGTGTGACGGGTTTCTTCGGCCAGGCCTTGAGCCTGGTCATACGCAGCCTGGGAATCGTCCCGGGCTCGTTTGAGTTGCTGCTCACGGGCCTCGATCCGCGAGAGCATGGTGTTGAACGCCTCGGCGAGGCTGCCGATTTCGTCATGGTTGCCGCGGGAGGCGCGCAGGGCATAGTTCTCTTCCCGGGTCACTTGCCGGGACAACTCTTCCAGCTGATGAATCGGCCGGGTAATCAGGCGTTTGATCTGCCGGGCGATCACCAGCCACAACAGCACGCTGAAGATCAGAATCCCGAGACTGGCGGTGAGGGTGCCGGTATAGAACGCCATCGGGAGTTCGCTGCTGGCCACCAGTAACAGGTGGCCGGGCGCGGTGCCGGGGCGGGGCAGGGTGATCACTTGGTTGCTGCGAAACTCGGTGGCCTGCCAGGATTCGATGTGCCGGTAGCGCTCCGGCAGGCTCAGATTTTCGCCATGCTGCAACTGCGCCAGACGCTCGCCCTTGCCGTTATAAAGGGCCGCCGCGCGCAGCGGTGAATAGCTGTTGAGTTCATTGAGCAGACGTTCGGCGCTTTGCGGTGACTGCAAGGCTTCGGACACCAGGCTGGGGTTGGACACCAGGCGGCCGATGGTCTGCAAGGCCTGAGGTGCCATGCTTTCCTGGGAGATATAGTACGCGGCGCTGATAAAGGTCAGGTTGGCGACCAACAGGACGGTGGTCAACAGCACCAGCAGGGCGGCCAGCAATTTCTGGCCGACCGGAAGGTTTTCAAGGCGCTGGCGCAATGGCATCAGGTTCATCGCTGAAAAGGAACAAGTGGCCAGCGTAGCCGCTGCTCAGTCGCTGGGCAATCCAAGGCTGTGCAGATGGGTGATCAACCTTTGCTCAAGTTGATTGAGGTGCGGCAGGTTCAACTGATGCCTCGCGGCGACTTTGCAGGCATGACCCAATAGATAGCTGATTTCGGTTCGGCGCTGGTTCGCGACGTCCTGGTACATCGAAGAGTAGTTGGCGGCGGTCGCGTGAATCACCCGTTCGACTTCCTGTTGAAGGTCCTCGGCCGCTGCTGGCTGACCGCACCGCTCAAGCAACTCGGTCAATTCGACGCAAAGGGTGGCGACTTCGCAGTGGTGTTCCTGTAAACCGCCATTACGGCAATCGTGCAGCACGGTCAGCGGATTGATCGCACAGTTGAGCGCCAGTTTTCGCCACAGCCGGGTCAGAATGTCGGTACTCCACTCGTGGGGAATACCGGCGGCGCTCACGTCATCCAGCCAGATCGGCGCCACGGGATGCCCGGCATCCCCCAGCCAGGTGTAACCGTGGCCAGCGAACACCACGCGCCAGTCGCCATCGCGAAAGGCACCTTCGGTGCTCGACGCACAAATGCAGCGAGCCTGCGGCACCTGCGTGGCGACGGCGTCCTGGCTGCCAAGACCGTTCTGCAACAGGATCAGCTCGGCGTCGGGGGCCAGGCGCGGTGCCAGTTGGGCCACGGCTTTCTCGGCATCGTAGGCTTTGCAGGCCACCAATAGGCGGTTGATTGGTTCACCGCTGTCGGGTGTCTCGGCGGGCACCGGATAGCACTGCGCTTTACCGTGTTCGACCAGCGTCAACCCACCCGTCGCCTCATACGCCTCTAAGCGTGCAGCGTCCCGCACGATCAGCTTGACCGGCACGCCGGCCCGCGCCAGTCGAGTGGCCCATAAGGTGCCAAGGCTGCCGGCGCCCAGAACATGCCAGGTGGTGGACATCAGCTTTTTGCTCTGTTTATCGCGCGCATGGGAGGCTCGCAGTGAATGATGGGAAAGACCCGTTATAATCAGCGCGGATTTTAACCGCAAGCCAGGCGTGCTCCATCGTGATCGAGCATGCCCTTTTATTGGAGAGATTACATGCCGTCGTTCGACGTGGTATCCGAACTGGACAAACACGAAGTCACCAACGCGGTCGAGAACGCCGTCAAGGAACTCGATCGTCGTTATGACCTGAAAGGCAAAGGCACCTTCGAGTTCAAGGAAAAGGACCTGACCGTCAACCTGACCGCTGAAGCCGATTTCCAGCTCGAAGCGATGATTGAGATCCTCAAGCTGGCCCTGGTCAAGCGCAAAATCGACGTGCAGTGCCTTGAAGTCAAGGATGCCTATGCGTCGGGCAAGCTGATGAAGCAGGAAGCGGTCCTCAAGGAAGGCATCGACAAAGAGCTGGCGAAGAAAATCGTCGCTCATGTCAAAGACGCCAAGCTCAAGGTTCAGGCTGCTATTCAGGGTGAGCAGGTGCGCATTACCGGCAAGAAGCGTGATGACTTGCAGGAAGCCATCGCGGCCCTGCGCGCCAAGACTTTCGATATGCCGCTGCAGTTCAACAACTTCCGCGACTGACCTTTCAGGCGGGAACCTTGTGGGAGCGAGACCGGCCCTCTTCGCCGGCGAGCCGGTCTCGCTCCCACCCGGATTGTGCTTAACCCAGGAGAATGTAGATGGATTTGAATACTGAAGTGGACAACCTGGTCAAGGCGTCTCAAGCCTGGATTCCGATGATCATGGAATACGGCAGCCGCGTGCTGCTGGCGGTGATCACCCTGGCCATCGGCTGGTGGCTGATCAACAAGGTGGCGCAAAAGCTCGGCGGCCTGCTGGCGCTGCGTAACGCCGACCTCGCGCTGCAAGGGTTCATCAGTAGCCTGGCAAACATCATTCTCAAGGTTCTGCTGATCGTCAGCGTGGCATCGATGATCGGGGTGGAAACCACTTCGTTCGTCGCGGCCATCGGTGCGGCAGGTCTGGCCATCGGCCTGGCCTTGCAGGGCAGCCTGGCGAACTTCGCGGGTGGTGTGTTGATTCTGTTGTTCCGCCCGTTCCGCATTGGTGACTGGATCGAAGCTCAAGGTGTTGCCGGCACTGTCGACAGTATTCAGATCTTCCACACCGTCCTGCGCACCGGCGATAACAAAACCATCATCGTGCCGAACGGCAACCTGTCGAACGGCATCATCACCAACACTAACCGTCAACCGACGCGCAAAGTAGTGTTCGACGTGGGTGTGGATTACGAAGCGGACTTGCAGAAGGCCCGTGAGGTGTTGTTGGAACTGGCCAAAGATCCACGCGTATTGGCAGATCCGGTACCTCAAGCAGTGGTTTCTACTCTGGGTGACAGTTCAATCACGCTTTCGCTTCGGGTCTGGGTAAAGACTGCGGATTATTGGGACGTAATGTTCATGTTTAACGAACAGTCCCGTGATCGTTTGAAAACTGCCGGTGTTGATGTTCCGTTGCCACAGCGGATGATTCGTGTGGTTCAGGAGTCTGCGGTGCAGTGATTGTTTTTTGATCATGTCTGACTCTTTGGTCAGGCAAGTTCCTCACGGATTTGATCGTTTTAACGCATTGTTTGTAGCCAACGAAAAAAGGCCCATCCGAAGATGGGCCTTTTTTTGATTACCGCGAACTAACTTTCTGCAATTACAGAATGTTGAGCGGGTAGTCGGTGATCAGGCGGAACTCAGAGATATCGCCTTCGCCTTCGTCAGCATTGGCGGAGTGCCATGCTTGACGGATGCGGAACGACAGATCTTTAGCCGGGCCGGATTGAACGACGTATTTAACTTCCACGTTGGTTTCGTGGTGTTTGCCGTCTGCACCGTACAGACCAGCGTAAGCGCTGCCTGCTGGAGTGTTGGTGCCGTCGATGTCCCAACCTTTCACGTAACGGGTCATGAAGCTCAGACCAGGTACGCCGTATTCGGCCATTTTCAGGTCGTAACGGGCTTGTACCGACTTCTCGCCAGGGGCGTTGAAGTCAGAGTACTGGATGGAGTTGGCGAGGAAGATCGAGTCGCCACCGCGGTTGTTTTTACCCACACCGATGTAGTCGAACGGGGTATCGCCGTTCACTTTCTGGAAGCCCAGGGTCAGGGTATGCGCTTTCAGGAACGAGAAAGCAGCAGCCAGGGAGTAGGCGTTGTTGCTGATTTCGCCTGCTTTAGCGTTACCGGTGTCCTTGGTGTTGTAGTAGTTGCCGTCGAAGTTCAGCGACTGATCGCCACCCAGTGGGAGGGTGTAGTTCGCGTTGGCGTAGTACTGGTTCCAGACGTCTTCAAGCTTGGCACCGTAGAGCGAGAAGCTCAGGTTGTCGGTAACGCCATATTTGCCGCCGAAGTAGTCGATGGAGTTGGCTTTCACGCCAGCGTAAGTAGCCCACAGGTCGCCGTCACGGGCGTTGCTGTCCTGGCTGGTCGCCGAGTAGAAGTGGCCGCCTTCGAGGTCAAGGTCTTTGACTTCGCTGCTCTGCAGTTGGATACCGCTGGCAGTTTGGTGAAGGATACGGGAACCGCCAACAGCGAACACCGGAGAGGTGCTTGGCTGCATGTCGCCGACTTTCAGCTCGGTCTTGGAGATGCGGAACTTGGCGGCAGCGCCGGCTTTGCCCTGGCTGTTGTTGACTTCGCCATCAGAGTCCACCGACATGTTACCGGTGCCTGCATATTTGTCGGAACCGTCCAGCTTAATGGCCAGTTGGCCCCAAGCTTCAACGCCAACACCGATCAGACCTTGGGTGTAGCCAGAGCTGAACATGCCCTGAATGCCCTGGGTCCAGTCTTTGTCGTCGGTTGCGCCGTCGGTCTTGTTACGGTTGTAGTAGTAGTTGCGAACCAGCAAGTCGAGCTTGCTGTCTTCAACAAAACCTTTGGCTTCTGCCTGGTCGCTTACGAAAGGTGCGGCTACTGCCAACTGAGTACTGGCTGCTGCTGCAACTGCCAGTGCGATCATGCTCCACTTCATCACGCGCATCGTGATTTGCTCCTTTGGTTTTAGAAGAGTACTGCCGTCCCACCTGATTTATTATCTGGGCGGCTCTTTCTTTTTGTGTCGGCGCAAACTTATATCACGCCGACCATGTTGGCGATACTTGCGCATCTAACGTTTCAGCTTCTTTACGACCCTGTCGCAAACGGCTTGGTAGATGTCGCAAATTTACAGCCTCGACGCAAGCGGACTGACAACTTTTAACGTTGTTTTCCAAGGCCTGAGCATCGGTAAAAAGAGTCCCTGGTGAAACGCTTGAATCTCCATCGGGCAACCCTGCCACTGTTTTTATTTGCCTTAAGGCGTCCACTTCCAGCGGACGCTTTAGAGGCGATGTGGGTGTGAATGCAACAAGCGTGCACAAATCAGAATCCTGCTGTTTTTTTTTCTGAAAGCCTGCCTGTCACTGTAAAAACCTCATAAAACCGGGGTGTTCAAGCACGTTTTGTTCGGGCTTGACGCCATGGTTTGCATCGTGTTGTACCCTCGTGGTCGACTGCGTGACAACCCCAAACGTTACCGGTTCACCCCGCCAGTGAGTAAATGGCGGATACCTGACCGACTCAGCGTAGACGCACTGTGCGGTTTTGGTGCAAAAAAATTTAATCGCTGTACTGAATTCATACAGTGCGGCCGTTTGCCAAATTCGAACGCGTCGTTGTTTATCAGTCAGTTCGGTACTTTTTGCGTGGACGTCGGTTCTGTAATGGTGCGTCCTGCGCGAAAATGACTCATGTCGGGGCGCGCGACCGGTCGTTTGTGTTTTCTCGGGGTGGCTTCGACAATGGTTCGTCGTGAAGCCAGCGGCGTTCGCAGGTATGCTGCCGTCCTGTCGCTTGGTGCGCCGTCTCTCGGGAGGGACGCTAAGCTGAAAATGATAACCAGGCGGGAGTGCGCGCAGTGTTCGCTTTAGATCCACGACTTCAACAAGACACGTTACCGATCGGGGATTTCCCATTGTGCCGGCTGCTGCTGTCCAATGATTCGAACTACCCCTGGTTCATTCTGGTGCCACGTCGCGACGATATCAGTGAGATATTTCAGTTGGATGTCGCAGATCAACAGCAGCTGTGGCAGGAAACGACCGCACTGGCGGAAATGCTCAAGGACTCGTTCGACGCGGACAAGTTGAATGTCGCGGCCCTGGGTAACGTCGTCAGTCAGTTGCACATGCATGTGATTGTGCGCAAGCGTGAGGACGCCGCCTGGCCGGCGCCAGTCTGGGGTAAACACCCGGCCAAGCCTTATAACTCAGAGCAGATCGCGTTGATTCGCGAACGGTTGCGCCTGGTATTGACTGATGATTTTACGTTTCTGGAGGGTTGAATCATGAGCCTGGAAGATCGCGTTACCGATCTGGAGAGCCAGCTGGCGTTTCAGGATGACACAATCCAGGCATTGAGTGATGTGCTGGCGACGCAGCAGCGTGCGGTTGAGCGCCTGCAACTGCAAATGGCGGCATTGCTCAAGCGGCAAGAAGAAATGGCCGGTCAATTCGAGACGTTTGAAGAAGAAGCGCCACCGCCGCACTACTGAGTGTGACCAGCAGACGGGCAACAAAAAACCGCGAACAGCCAGGCTGTTCGCGGTTTTTTTTAGCCTTGAATCAGCGACGCGGCAGAGCGGCGATCACATCTTCGGCTTGCAGGCCCTTGTCACGGTTCATGACAGAGAACTCAACACGCTGGCCTTCGACCAGAACACGATGACCTTCGCCACGAATGGCCCGGAAATGCACGAAAATATCATCGCCGGAATCACGGGAAATAAAGCCGAAGCCTTTAGAGGTGTTGAACCACTTTACGGTACCGGTATCGCGGTTGCTCATGTCATAGCTTGGCGAGGCGGCGGCCGGTGAAGATTTGTAGAAACTGATGGCCAGGTGCAGAAAAACGGCAATCAGGGCAGCGACCAGGCTGAACAGAACAGCAGGTTGACCGGCAATGACAGGCATCGGCGCGATCAGCGTCAGGGTTTGCAGGACGACGGCCAGAACCAGCAGGGCGCTGACCAGGTTTTGCAGTTGATGACGCGGGCCTTTGTTCCAGTAAGGGATAACAGGAGCGAGGGTGAGGTTGAGCAGGCCGAAAAAGGCCAGGTACAGCGCATCAGGTTGTTGCAGGTAAGGTACGGCTTCGGATCGCAGGCTAGGGATGAAGGACAACAGCAAGGCTGCTGCGCCCATTAGCAGGTGGACAATTTTCAACATTTTGAGTAACTCACGTTAAGACGGATCACAAGGAAGAGCTGATTGAGCACGGTTCGCTTCAGAACAATAAGAGGCGTTGGACACGTACCCGGTACCAGCCTATGCGCAGCCCCCGGAAAATAGGCGGTAGCGACACACTGCCTATTTAACAGCAAAGCCTGCGGCTACTCAAATCAGGCAGTCCAGCGGTGCTGTGAGGGTCGATTTGTCGCAGGTAGCTGGAGAATTCCGGGCTGCCTGACCCAGCGTATGCAAGTCCACGAGAAAACCGCGTGGATGCTGCGCGCCCTGTCTTCTCGTGACTTTAAATGTCTTTCTGTCGAATGATATTACGCCCAGGCGTGTAGGAAATTATCTGGAGTAGGACGGTCTCCATGATCGCCCTTCAGTTGTTGGCTTATCCTACGTTGATGGTCATAAAGTCATCTGGATATAACTTTGCGCCTGCGCTTTTATAGAGAAACAGCTTGTTGCTCATATAAAAAAGCAAGGATGGCAAAGGAGTGTCAACGATATGGATTACGAAGACAGGCGAAGCGAGGGGGGTGGCGGTCCGGTCAAGGAGATAAGGATCGATCCATTTGTCAGTGAATTTGATATGGGCCTGGCCCAGCCTTTATCCCGATCAGTGCGGTTGAATGGTTTTGCAACCTGTTTGCGGCTTGAGCAGGTCTATTGGGATATTTTGGGTGACATGGCCAAGGTCAACTGCTGTACGGTCAGTGCGCTGTTGTCCCATGTGGACCGCGAGGTGCATTTACGTCACGGCGGGGTCAAGAACTTCACCGGGCTGGTGCGGGTTGTGTGCGTCGTGCACAGCCTGAAGGAAGGCGGCTGCGTCGCCATGCCTTAGCCACAGGGGTGGAATGGGTAGAGTGTCGGTCTGTGCAGTCTTACGGCTGCACAGGCTGCATTTAATGGATATAATCCCGCTCTTTGCCGCAAAACCCAGCGTGTGCGGTAGCAATCTGATCGCCGAGACAACCCCCATGCCGATGTACGACTATCAATGTGCTTCCTGTGGTCATCAGTTGGAAGCCATTCAAAAGATCAGCGCAGCACCGCTGGTCGACTGCCCTGCCTGCCAGGCGCCAGAGCTTAAGAAGATGCTGTCCATGCCGGGCTTTCGCCTTAGCGGCACCGGCTGGTACGAAACCGATTTCAAGACCGGTTCCAAGAAGAATCTGGCCGGCGGCGACAAAGCTGACTAGGGTCTTGAACCTGAGTTGAACGACACGTGCGAGCTCTTGCATCATCTGGCGCCTTTCACAAGGGCAGGATATGAGCAAGGTCTCCAACCGAATTTCGAATTACGAGAAGCGAAACCACTACCATGATGCGCAGCCATTATTGCGGCCAACTGAACGAAAGCCTGGAAGGCCAGGAAATTACCCTTTGCGGATGGGTTCACCGTCGCCGTGACCACGGTGGGGTGATTTTCCTCGATATCCGTGATCGTGACGGTCTGGCCCAGGTGGTGTTCGACCCGGACCGCGCTGAAACCTTCGCCGCCGCCGATCGTGTGCGCAGCGAGTACGTGGTCAAGGTCACCGGCAAGGTTCGCCTGCGTCCGGCCGGTGCCGGCAACGCCAACATGGCGTCGGGCATGATCGAAGTGCTGGGCTACGAGCTGGAAGTATTGAACGAAGCGGAAACCCCGCCGTTCCCGCTCAACGAGTTCTCCGACGTCGGCGAAGAAACCCGCCTGCGTTATCGCTTCATCGACCTGCGTCGTCCGGAAATGCTCGAGAAGCTGCGTCTGCGTTCGCGCATGACCACCAGCATCCGTCGCTTCCTGGACGAGAACGGCTTCCTCGATGTCGAGACGCCGATTCTGACCCGCGCCACGCCAGAAGGCGCTCGCGACTACCTGGTGCCGAGCCGTACTCACGCAGGTAGCTTCTTCGCCTTGCCGCAATCGCCACAACTGTTCAAGCAGCTGCTGATGGTCGCCGGCTTCGACCGTTACTACCAGATCGCCAAGTGCTTCCGCGACGAAGATCTGCGCGCCGACCGTCAGCCGGAATTCACCCAGATCGACATCGAGACCAGCTTCCTCGATGAAAAAGAGATCATGGGCATCACCGAACAAATGATCCGCAACCTGTTCAAGGAAGTGCTGGATCTGGAATTCGGCGACTTCCCGCACATGACCTTCGAAGAGGCCATGCGTCGTTACGGTTCCGACAAGCCGGACCTGCGTAACCCGCTGGAACTGGTTGACGTTGCCGATCAACTGAAAGAAGTCGACTTCAAGGTGTTCAGTGGCCCTGCCAACGACCCGAAATGCCGCGTTGCCGCTCTGCGCGTTCCAGGCGCGGCAAGCATGCCGCGCAAGCAGATCGACGACTACACCAAGTTCGTCGGCATCTACGGTGCCAAGGGCCTGGCGTACATCAAGGTCAACGAGCGCGCCAAAGGCGTTGAAGGTCTGCAATCGCCGATCGTCAAGAACATCCCTGAAGCCAACCTCAATGTGATCCTTGATCGCGTTGGCGCGGTTGACGGCGACCTCGTGTTCTTCGGTGCCGACAAAGCCAAGATCGTCAGCGAAGCCCTGGGCGCGCTGCGGATCAAGGTCGGTAACGATCTGAACCTGCTGACCTGCGAGTGGGCACCGATGTGGGTTGTCGACTTCCCGATGTTCGAAGAGAACGACGACGGCAGCTTCACTGCCTTGCACCACCCGTTCACCGCGCCGAAGTGCACCCCGCAAGAACTGGAAGCCAACCCGGCGACCGCTCTGTCCCGTGCCTACGACATGGTACTGAACGGCACTGAGCTGGGTGGCGGTTCGATCCGTATCCACCGCAAGGAAATGCAACAGTCGGTGTTCCGTCTGCTGGGTATCAGTGAGGCGGAACAGGAAGAGAAATTCGGCTTCCTGCTCGACGCCCTGAAATACGGCGCGCCGCCGCACGGTGGCCTGGCCTTCGGTCTGGACCGTCTGGTGATGCTGATGACCGGTGCCCAGTCGATCCGTGAAGTGATCGCCTTCCCGAAAACCCAGAGCGCCGCTTGCGTCATGACTCAGGCGCCGGGTGTGGTAGATGCCAAGGCATTGCGCGAACTGCACATTCGTCTGCGCGAAACGCCTAAAGCTGAGTAAGGCTGACCAGAAGGGCGCATCTTCGGATGCGCCCTTTCTTTATAGAGTGGTCGAGATTTTTATTTGCCGGCTGGCGCGTCATGGCGTGGCGGGCAATGTTTCAAAGAGAATTCGGAGCGAGATATGGCGGGTCATTCCAAGTGGGCGAACATCAAGCACCGCAAAGAACGTCAGGATGCCAAGAAGGGCAAGATTTTCACCAAGTGGATTCGTGAACTGACCGTTGCTGCCCGTCAGGGCGGTGGTGATCCGGGTTCCAACCCGCGTTTGCGTCTGGCGCTGGACAAGGCCCTCGGTGCGAACATGAGCCGCGACATTATTGATCGCGCAGTCGCCCGCGGCGCCGGTGCTGCCGATACCGACGACATGGTCGAGCTGAGCTACGAAGGCTACGGCCCGGGCGGCGTGGCGGTGATGGTCGAGTGCATGACCGACAACCGCAATCGCACCGCCGCCGCTGTTCGCCACGCGTTCAGCAAGTGCGGCGGCAACCTCGGTACAGACGGTTCGGTGGCCTATCTGTTCGAGCGCAAGGGGCAGATTTCCTTCGCGCCGGGCGTCGATGAAGATGCGCTGATGGAAGCGGCGATGGAGGCCGATGCCGATGACGTGGTGACCCACGAAGACGGCTCCATCGACGTATTCACCTCGTTCGCCGGTTTCTACTCGGTGCGTAACGCGCTGGAAGCGGCCGGTTTCAAAGGTGATGACGCGGAAATCGTGATGCTGCCGACGACCAGTGCCGAACTGGATCTGGAAGGCGCCGAGAAGGTTCTCAAGCTGATCGACATGCTTGAAGACCTGGATGACGTGCAGAACGTGTATTCCAACGCCGACATTCCAGAGTCGGTGGCCGCACAGCTCGGTTAAGGGCAACTAATATTCAATGTGGGAGCGGGCTTGCTCGCGAATGCGGATTTTTAGGCAACATAGTTGCTGAATGTGAAACCGTATTCGCGAGCAAGCCCGCTCCCACATTTGTTATTCGTTGTATTGAATATCGTGCTTTTACTTGATCCGCAGGCGTTATGACTTTAATTCTTGGTATCGACCCCGGTTCGCGCATTACCGGTTATGGCGTGGTGCGTGATACCGGGCGTGGTTGCGTGTACGTGGCGTCGGGCTGCATTCGCACAGGTTCCGGCGAGCTGCATGAACGTCTGCAAATCGTCTATCGTGGCGTGCGCGAAGTCATCCAGACCTACGGCCCGGTGACCATGGGCATCGAAAAGGTCTTCATGGCGCGCAACGCCGATTCTGCGCTGAAACTTGGCCAGGCCCGCGGCGCAGCCATCGTCGCCGGCGCTGAAGAAAGCCTGGAAATCGCTGAGTACACCGCGACCCAGGTCAAGCAGGCGGTGACCGGGACCGGCGCGGCGAATAAAGAACAGGTGCAAATGATGGTCATGCACATGTTGAAACTGACCAGCAAACCGCAAATCGATGCCTCGGACGCCCTGGCCATTGCCATTTGCCATGCTCACACCCGTTCCAGCCTGTTACCCCATGGCTTGGGTACGGCACGCAGTCGTGGCGGGCGCCTGCGTCTCTGATAGCATCAGCAATCATTTTTTATGGAACGAGGGTTTTGCGCCTGTGTCGTCGGCGTAAACCCTTGTTCTGTCAGTCGCCAGCACTGCTCTGGCCAACGCTCAAGGATCTGAAACGTGATTGGACGCTTGCGCGGCACACTGGCTGAGAAACAGCCGCCGCACCTGATTCTGGATGTAAACGGTCTGGGGTATGAGCTGGAAGTGCCCATGACCACGCTGTATCGCTTGCCGTCGGTCGGTGAACCGCTGACCTTGCACACCCATTTGGTCGTACGCGAAGACGCGCAGTTACTCTATGGCTTCTTCGGCAAGCGCGAGCGAGACTTTTTTCGCGAGTTGATCCGTCTCAA
The DNA here is from genome assembly GCF_019947405.1 of Pseudomonas sp. GL-B-26. NCBI lineage: Bacteria > Pseudomonadati > Pseudomonadota > Gammaproteobacteria > Pseudomonadales > Pseudomonadaceae > Pseudomonas > Pseudomonas sp. GL-B-26. The sequence continues at coordinate 162,792 of NZ_JAGYGJ010000006.1, forward strand.
TGGTGTAGGGCCGAAACTGGCCCTGGCCCTGATGTCGAGCCTGGAAGTCGATGAACTGGTCCGCTGCGTACAGTCCCAGGACACCTCGGCACTGACCAAGGTGCCGGGCGTGGGGAAGAAGACTGCCGAGCGTTTGCTGGTGGAACTCAAGGATCGCTTCAAGGCGTGGGAGACTGTACCGGCGATGTTCGCGTTGGTACCAAACCAGCCGGGTGGGCCAGATACGACGCCGGTCGCCACCGCTGAAAATGACGCGGTCAGCGCGCTGATCTCCCTGGGCTACAAGCCGCAGGAAGCCAGCAAGGCGATTTCTGCGATCAAGGAGAAAGGTTTGAGCAGTGAAGACATGATTCGTCGTGCCCTGAAGGGAATGATCTAAGTGATTGAAGCTGATCGTCTGATTACCGCCACACCTGGCCCTCGTGACCGCGAGGAAGTCCAGGATCGGGCGATTCGTCCTGTCAGCCTGGCCGAATACATTGGCCAGCCGACCGTTCGCGAGCAAATGGAGTTGTTCATCCAGGCTGCCCGTGGGCGCAATGAATCCCTGGACCACACGCTGATTTTCGGTCCGCCGGGTCTGGGTAAAACCACCCTGGCCAACATCATCGCCCAGGAAATGGGGGTTTCGATCAAGAGTACTTCGGGCCCGGTGCTTGAGCGTCCGGGTGATCTGGCTGCGCTGCTGACCAATCTTGAGCCACACGACGTGCTGTTCATCGACGAAATCCATCGGCTCTCGCCGATCGTCGAAGAAGTGCTGTACCCGGCCATGGAAGATTTCCAGCTCGACATCATGATCGGCGAAGGGCCGGCCGCGCGCTCGATCAAGCTTGATCTGCCGCCGTTCACCCTGGTCGGTGCGACGACGCGGGCGGGGATGCTGACCAATCCGCTGCGCGACCGTTTCGGCATCGTCCAGCGCCTGGAGTTCTACAACACCGCCGACCTGGCAACGATTGTCAGTCGCTCGGCGAATATCCTCGGCTTGCCCCTGGACCCGGAAGGTGCTTTCGAAATCGCCCGCCGTGCCCGTGGTACGCCGCGGATCGCCAACCGCTTGCTGCGCCGGGTTCGGGATTTTGCCGAAGTTCGCGCCAAGGGCCACATCACCAAGCCGATCGCCGACCTGGCATTGAACCTGCTGGATGTCGACGAGCGCGGCTTCGATCACCAGGATCGACGTCTGTTGTTGACCATGATCGAGAAGTTCGACGGTGGGCCGGTCGGGGTCGATAGCCTCGCCGCAGCCATCAGTGAAGAGCGCCACACCATTGAAGACGTGCTGGAGCCGTACCTGATCCAGCAGGGCTACATCATGCGTACGCCGCGGGGGCGGGTGGTGACCCGGCATGCGTACCTGCACTTCGGTTTAAACATTCCGTCACGATTGGGCGAGATGCCCGTGGTAGACGAGTTCCTCGATGCCGTGGACGATTAATAACCTTTGCGCGCTGATTTATTCGGGGTTTGTGCGGTCTCAGGACCGTACTTTCGCCAGAAAGCCGTGAATCAATGAAAAACAGTTGCCTGGCCGGATTGGCAACCTGAGGAGTAAGCACTAGAGTATGCGCGCGCAAAACGGGCTTGAGCCTTTCGCACTTCGTTGTCGCGTTTATTACGAGGACACCGATGCGGGCGGCATCGTGTATTACGTCAATTACCTCAAGTTTATGGAACGGGCTCGAACCGAGCGGCTCCGGGAGCTGGGCTTTGCCCAATCCCAGCTTGCAGGCGAGGACCTGTTGTTCGTCGTGCATTCCAGCGAAGCGCGCTACCACGCGCCGGCGCGACTGGATGACGAACTGCTGGTAAGCGCTGAAGTAATCGAATTGAACCGTGTCAGCCTGCGCTTCAAACAGCAGGTCAGGCGAGCCACGGATAATGCGCTGCTCTGCGAAGGGCAGTTTCTGGTGGCCTGTGTGCGCACTGAAAGTTTAAAACCCCGGGCCATTCCCGAAGCTCTACGTGCGGCCTTTGCCGACGTGAGCGGCGCGGGTACACACTCAAAGCAGGAGATAAAGCGTGGAAGCTAACGTCGTCGACCATTCCTCCATGTGGAGCCTGGTCAGCAATGCCAGTATCGTGGTGCAACTGGTAATGCTGATCCTGGTAGCCGCATCGGTGACCTCATGGATCATGATCTTTCAGCGCAGCAACCTGCTGCGCGCCGGTCGACGTGCCCTGGAGAGCTTTGAAGAGCGCTTCTGGTCGGGTATCGACCTGTCCAAACTCTACCGTCAGGCCGGCAGCAACCCTGATCCGGATTCGGGCGTAGAGCAGATCTTCCGTGCCGGTTTCAAGGAATTCTCCCGTCTGCGCCAGCAGCCAGGCGTTGACCCGGAAGCGGTCATGGAAGGCGTGGCCCGTGCCATGCGCGTCGCCATTTCCCGCGAAGAAGAAAAGCTCGAGCAGAGCCTGCCGTTCCTCGCGACCGTAGGTTCCGTCAGCCCGTACATCGGTCTGTTCGGTACCGTCTGGGGGATCATGAACTCCTTCCGTGGTCTGGCAACTGCCCAGCAAGCAACCCTGGCCACTGTGGCTCCAGGTATTGCCGAGGCACTGATTGCAACCGCGATCGGTCTGTTCGCCGCCATCCCGGCCGTTATCGCTTACAACCGTTTTGCTGCTCGCAGTGAAACCCTGCTGGGCCGTTACTACACCTTCGCCGATGAATTCCAGGCGATCCTGCACCGCAAAGTGCACACCAGCGAAGAATAAGCAGGTAATTTCCAATGGCTTTAATCGCTCGAGCTCGCAAAAAGCGCAAGCCGGTTGCCGAGATGAACGTGGTGCCTTACATCGACGTGATGTTGGTGCTGCTGGTCATCTTCATGGTGACCGCACCGATGCTCAATCAGGGCGTGAAAGTTGATCTGCCCAAGGTTTCCAGTGAAGCCTTGCCGCAGGACAACAACACCCAGGTCCTGACCATTTCGATCAAGGCTGACAAGACCTACTACTGGAATCTTGGCAGCGAAGTCGACACTGAAAAGCAACAGGACAAGGCCATGACCTTGCCGCAGATGACTGACGCCGTGACCAAAATCATTCGCGCCGGCACTGAAGGTGGCAAGCGTACCCAGGTGTTCATCCGCGGCGACAAGACCGTCGACTACGGTTCCGTCATGGGCGCCATGGGCGGGTTGCAGAAAGCCGGGGTCGGTAATGTTGGCTTGATTACCGAGGCACCCTGATGCAGCAAATGCGAGAGCCGTCCGCCTCGGAAAGCTACTTCTGGCCTAGTGTCTGGGCGCTTGTCTTGCACGTGCTGGTTTTCGGCATGCTGTTTGTCAGTTTCGCCTTCACGCCCGAACTGCCGCCGGCCAAGCCGATCGTGCAGGCGACCCTGTACCAGCTGAAATCGAAAAGTCGGGCGACCACCCAGACCAATCAGAAGATTGCGGGTGAGGCGCAGAAATCTGCTGCGCGCCAGACCGAAGTCGAACAGATGGAACAGAAAAAGATCGAGCAGGAAGCGATCAAGGCCGCGGAACAAAAGAAGGAAGATGCGGCTCAAAAAGCCGAAGAATCCAAAAAGGCCGACGAGACGAAGAAAGCGGAAGAGGCTAAAAAGGCTGATGAAGCCAAGAAAGCCGATGAAGCGAAGAAGACCGCCGAAGCCAAAAAGGCCGAAGAGAAACAATTGGCTGATATAGCCAAGAAGAAGTCTGAAGAAGAAGCCAAGAAAGCAGCTGAAGAAGAGGCCAAGAAAGCGGCCGCTGAAGAAGCGAAGAAAAAGATCGTCGAAGACGCGAAGAAGAAAGCCGCGGAAGACGCCAAGAAGAAATCTGAAGCTGAAGACGCGAAGAAGAAAGTCGCGGAAGACGCGAAGAAGAAAGCTGCTGCCGATGCTGCGAAGAAAAAATCGCAGGAAGCGTCGCGTAAGTCCGCCGAAGAGAAAAAGGCTCAGGCCCTGGCAGATTTGCTTTCCGACACGCCGCAGCGTCAGCAGGCCTTGGCGGATGAGCAGGGTGACGAAGTCGCCGGTAGTTTCGATGATCTGATCCGTGCTCGTGCAGCGGAAGGCTGGGCTCGTCCACCTTCGGCCCGCAAAGGCATGACGGTCGTGTTGCAAATCGGCATGTTGCCGGACGGTACGGTGACTTCGGTCGGCGTGGCCAAGTCCAGTGGCGATGGTCCGTTCGACGCTTCGGCTGTAGCAGCGGTGAAGAATATTGGACGTTTGACAGAAATGCAGGGAATGAAGCCGAGCGATTTCGCTCCGTATCGTTCATTCAAGATGACATTCACACCTGAGGATCTAGCCTTGTGAGAAACCTTCTTCGAGGAATGCTTGTCGTTATCTGCTGCATGGCAGGGATAGCGGCAGCCGATGAAAAAAACATTCTGGTCACCAGCGGCAGTGATCGGGCCACCCCGATCGCAGTCGTTCCGTTTGGCAACCAGGGCGGCAGCGTGCTGCCGGACGACATGGCCGAAATCATCGGTAACGACCTGCGCAACTCGGGTTACTACTCGCCGATTCCAAAACAGAACATGATCAGCCAGCCAAGCCAGGCCAGCGAAATCATCTTCCGTGACTTCAAGGCGCTGGGCGCCCAGTACGTCATGGTCGGCAGCATTGCTCCTGCGGGCGGTCGCCTGCAGGTCCAATATGCACTGTTCAACGTCGCCACCGAGCAGCAAGTGCTGACCGGCAGCGTGTCGGGTAGCGTCGATCAACTGCGCGACATGTCGCACTACATTGCGGACCAGTCGTTCGAAAAACTCACCGGTATCAAAGGTGCGTTCTCGACTCGTCTGCTGTACGTGACGGCTGAGCGTTTCTCCGAGAAGAACACTCGCTACACGCTGCAACGTTCGGACTATGACGGTGCCCGTGCCGTGACCCTGCTGCAATCGCGCGAGCCGATCCTGTCGCCGCGTTTCGCACCGGACGGCAAGCGCATCGCTTATGTGTCGTTCGAGCAGAAGCGTCCGCGTATCTTCATGCAGAACATCGACACCGGTCGCCGTGAGCAGATCACCAACTTCGAAGGCCTGAATGGCGCGCCAGCATGGTCGCCTGATGGCAATCGTCTGGCATTCGTACTGTCGAAAGACGGTAACCCGGACATCTACGTGATGAACCTGGGTTCGCGTCAGATCACGCGTGTCACTAACGGTCCTGGCATCAACACTGAACCGTTCTGGGGTAAAGATGGTTCGACCATCTATTTCACCTCTGACCGTGGCGGCAAGCCGCAGATCTACAAAACCAGCGCAGGCGGTGGTGGTGCGGAACGTGTGACCTTTATCGGTAACTACAACGCCAACCCTAAGCTTTCGGCTGACGAAAAGACCCTGGTGATGATCCATCGTCAGGAAGGTTTCACTAATTTCAAGGTGGCGGCCCAGGATTTGCAGCGCGGAAGCGTAAAAATCCTCACTGATAGCACTCTGGACGAGTCGCCTACTGTTGCGCCCAACGGCACCATGGTAATCTACGCCACCCGCCAGCAGGGCCGGGGAGTCTTGATGCTCGTGTCCATTAATGGACGCGTAAGGCTCCCGCTTCCTACCGCACAAGGCGAAGTCAGAGAACCTTCCTGGTCCCCTTACCTGAACTGACGCGGCGCTACACGTTGTACTTAACACATTGGGGTTCATTAGGAGTTTCACGATGGAAATGCTGAAGTTTGGTAAATTTGCTGCGCTGGCTCTGGCCATGGCTGTAGCTGTAGGTTGCTCGTCCAAAGGCGGCGACAATGCCGGTGAAGGCGCTGTAGATCCAAACGCTGGTTACGGCGCAAACACTGGCGCAGTTGACGGCTCCCTGAGCGAAGAAGCTGCTCTGCGCGCAATCACCACTTTCTACTTCGAATACGACAGTTCGGACCTGAAGCCAGAAGCCATGCGCGCTCTGGACGTTCACGCCAAGGACCTGAAAGCAAACGGCGCTCGCGTTGTTCTGGAAGGCAACACCGACGAACGTGGTACTCGTGAGTACAACATGGCACTGGGCGAGCGTCGTGCGAAAGCCGTTCAGCGTTACCTGGTACTGCAAGGTGTTTCCCCAGCTCAGCTGGAACTGGTTTCCTACGGCGAAGAGCGTCCAGTTGCTACCGGCAACGACGAGCAGTCCTGGGCTCAAAACCGTCGCGTCGAACTGCGTAAGTAATTCGTCATGCGAACGTGCCGTCGTGCTGTAACTGTTTTGGCTCTCAGCCTCGCACCGCTTGCGGTGTGGGCTGCGGTTCCTGTGGTCGATAACGACTCCGGCTATAACAATAGCGGGACTAGTAATCCGCCTGCGGGTTACGGTACGAACGGCGCCTATGCCGGGGGAGGGGTTTCGGCCCCTGTCTCGGCACAGGGCGAGCTGTTCAACCAACTGCAATCAATGCAGGAGCAGATATCGCGCCAACAAGGCATCATCGAAGTTCTGCAAAATGATGTAGCGCGCATGAAGCAAGAGAACCTGGAGCGATATCAGGATCTTGATCGGCGCATAGGAACCGGCGTTGCACCAGCCGCGACTCCTGATAATTCTTCCACCGGTGGCAGTTTGAATGCCCCCGGTGCAGCAGCGGGCGCAGCCGCAGGAGCGGCAGCCGCTCAAGCACCTGCCGCGGGTAGCGAACCGGCTGATCCGGCGAAGGAAAAACTGTATTACGATGCAGCCTTCGACCTGATCAAAGCCAAGGATTTCGACAAGGCCAGCCAGGCTTTTGCCGCATTCCTGCGCAAGTACCCGAACAGTCAGTACGCGGGTAATGCCCAGTACTGGTTGGGCGAAGTGAATTTGGCCAAAGGCGATCTGCAAGGTGCAGGTCAGGCTTTTGCCAAGGTTTCGCAACTGTATCCCAAGCATCCAAAAGTGCCTGACTCGCTGTACAAGCTCGCTGATGTAGAACGCCGCCTCGGTCATCCCGACAAGGTCAAAGGCATTCTGCAACAGGTTGTGTCCCAATATCCGGGCACTTCCGCCGCTCAGCTGGCCCAGCGTGATCTGCAAAAAATGTAAGGGCAGCTTGACCCGTTTTGAAGAAACCCGCGCTTGTCGCGGGTTTTTTCGTTAGAATTCACGCCCTTTTTATGAAACACGCTTTTTGGGATCTACGCGGTGGCGGGGTTCCTTGAAGTGCCTGACGGAGGCGGACAGCCTGTTTAGCTGTTATGCCCGTGGCGACTATGCAAGACACATTGAGAATCACCGAAGTTTTCTACTCGTTGCAGGGTGAAACGCGGACTGCCGGGCTGCCCACTGTTTTTGTGCGCCTGACCGGTTGCCCATTGCGTTGCCAATACTGCGACAGCGCTTATGCATTCACTGGCGGCACCATTCGCACGCTCGACGACATTCTTGAGCAAGTGGCCGGCTTTCGTCCGCGTTACGTCTGTGTCACCGGCGGCGAGCCGCTGGCACAACCCAACGCTATCCCATTGCTCAAGCAGTTGTGTGACGCCGGTTACGAGGTCTCGCTGGAAACCAGCGGTGCCCTGGATATCTCGGCGGTCGATCCTCGGGTCAGTCGCGTTGTCGACTTGAAAACCCCAGGCTCGAAAGAAGCCCACCGCAACCGCTACGAGAACATCGAACTGCTCACGCGCAACGATCAGGTGAAGTTTGTCATCTGCTCGCGGGAAGACTATGACTGGGCTGTGTCCAAGCTGATCCAGTACGGTCTGGATCAGCGAGCGGGTGAAGTCCTGTTCTCGCCAAGTCACCATGACCTTAATGCTCGGGATCTGGCTGACTGGGTGGTGGCGGACAACCTGCCAGTGCGTCTGCAATTGCAGTTGCATAAATATCTGTGGAATGACGAGCCGGGGCGCTGAAATGACTGAACAACTGAACACTACAGAAAAACGTGCAGTCATCTTGCTGTCCGGCGGCCTCGACTCGGCGACCGTCGTGGCGATGGCTCGTGCTGAAGGTTACAGCTGCTACACCATGAGCTTCGATTACGGTCAGCGGTCTCAAGCAGAGTTGCACGCCGCTGCACGCGTTGCCCGTGACCTGGGTGTGGTCGAGCATAAGGTGATCGGTCTCAACCTGAACGGTATGGGCGGCTCCGCACTGACTGACAGCAGCATCGACATTCCGGAGGAGCTGGGGGAGGGCATTCCAGTCACTTACGTGCCGGCGCGCAACACGGTATTCCTGTCGCTGGCGTTGGGCTGGGCTGAAGTGCTCGGTGCCCGCGACATCTTCATCGGTGTCAACGCGGTGGATTACTCCGGTTACCCGGACTGCCGTCCCGAGTTCATCGAGTCCTTCGAGCGCATGGCCAATCTGGCGACCAAGGCCGGTGTAGAAGGCAATGGTTTCCGTATTCAGGCGCCACTGCAGAACCTGAGCAAGGCACAGATCGTCCAGGCAGGCGTGAAGCTGGGTGTTGATTACGGGCTGACTGTTTCCTGCTATCAGGCCGACGATAACGGCCGTGCATGCGGCAAATGCGACAGCTGCCGCCTGCGTGCAGAAGGCTTCGCGGCGGCCGGAATCAGCGACCCAACACCTTATTTTTGATTTATTTCAAATTAGGTGTTGAATAGTCCTTAAAAATCAGTATTATACGCGCCACCACACAGCGGGTCGTTAGCTCAGTTGGTAGAGCAGTTGGCTTTTAACCAATTGGTCGTAGGTTCGAATCCCACACGACCCACCATTTTTGTAGCAGTTTTAAAAGTCTGGAAGGCCCACGCAAGTGAGGATTTCCGGATTTTTTTTTGCTCGCGATTTGAGCTTGCCCGGTTCCGGGCTGCAGCCCGTGACGCAGGTCAGAATCATCTTTTGCATCCACGGGATATTCTGTAGCCTTGCGCAGCTTCAACGTTGTCCGTGCCTGATGATACTCACTTTCCCGGCGGTACCCTGAAGGGGTCGGAGCCGGGTGTATACTCGACTTTCGCGCGAAAGCGCCTGCAGGTCTTGCGAACATGACGCAGATTTCCGAACGCCTTCTGGTTCAAGCCCACCTCGACGCCAAACAGCCCAAGCCGCTGACTGCCGAGGAAGAGGCCTATTACCGTGCCGCCATCGCTGCCGAGCTCAAGGCTCAGAACGCGGTGCTGGTTGCTCACTTCTATTGCGATCCGGTCATTCAGGCCCTGGCCGAAGAAACCGGTGGTTGCGTCTCCGACTCGCTGGAGATGGCTCGCTTCGGCAGTGCTCACCCGGCCAAGACCGTGGTGGTCGCCGGTGTGAAGTTCATGGGCGAGACCGCCAAAATCCTCAACCCTGAAAAACGCATCCTGATGCCGACCCTGGAAGCGACCTGCTCGCTGGACCTGGGTTGCCCGGTGGACGAGTTCTCGGCGTTCTGTGATCAGCACCCGGAACGTACCGTGGTGGTTTATGCCAACACGTCGGCGGCGGTCAAAGCCCGGGCGGATTGGGTGGTGACTTCAAGCTGTGCGCTGGAGATCGTCGAAAGCCTGATGGATAACGGCGAAACCATCATCTGGGGCCCGGACAAACACCTGGGCACCTACATCCAGCGCCAGACCGGTGCAGACATGCTGCTGTGGGACGGTGCCTGCATCGTTCACGAAGAGTTCAAGTCCAAGCAACTCGAAGACATGAAGGCGCTGTACCCTGACGCAGCGATTCTGGTGCACCCAGAGTCGCCGACGTCGGTGATCGAGTTGGCGGATGCCGTCGGCTCCACCAGTCAGTTGATTGCGGCAGCGCAGAGCCTGCCAAACAAGACCTTTATCGTCGCCACTGATCGCGGCATCTTCTACAAGATGCAGCAGCTGTGCCCGGACAAGGTCTTCATCGAAGCACCAACGGCCGGTAACGGCGCAGCATGCCGCAGTTGCGCACATTGCCCGTGGATGGCGATGAATACCCTTGAGCGCACGCTGAAGAGCTTGAAGGAAGGGACTAACGAGATCTTTGTCGATCCAGCGCTGATTCCGCAAGCGATTCGGCCGCTCAAGCGCATGCTCGACTTCACCCAGGCGGCGCGGATGAAATTGGCCGGCAACGCCTGATTCGCCGACAGTGAGCCAAAAAAAACGCCCCGATTTGATCGGGGCGTTTTTGCATCTGCTGGATTACTTGGTTTTCTTTGGAATCCGCACAAGCTGGGTATTGGAGTAGATGTCATGCCAGCTGCGTTTCTGTTTATCAAACAGCGACCAGAAGAAACCCAGGCCGACGCACAGCAAGGACGCGATCGACACCACAAAGCGCAGCAACGCCTGCCACAGGCTGATGGATGAGCCGTCGGCGTTTTGCACGCGTATGCACCAGACCTGCATACCCAGGGTCTGGCCGGACCAGGTCCAGAACTTGGCGAAGAAGCCGAACAAAACAAACAGCAGCACCGTTGATAGCAGTGGATCGCCGTCCAGCGCGCCGGCTTCTGTCAGGGTGCGCATCTTGTCTTCGCCGATGATCGCCATCTGGATCATCTTGTAAATGCCGCTGGTGACGATCAGCAGGGCGGTACACAACAAGAAGTCATAGAACATCGCTGCCAGGCGACGGCCCAGGGTGGCGGCGGGAAAGTCGCCCTGGGGGTTGAGCAGGTGTTTCGACATGGCAGCCTCTGGACGGAAAAAAGAAGCCATTTTACGGATTTACGCGCACAAAAAAGCCCCTGATGTCAGCATCAGGGGCTTTTTCGTTACAGAAGATCAGGCTTCTGCTTGTACTTCGTCAGCCTGCATGCCTTTCTGGCCTTGCACAGCAACGAAAGTCACTTTCTGGCCTTCTTTCAGGCTCTTGAAGCCGTTGCCCTGAATAGCGCGGAAATGCACGAACAGATCCGGACCGCTTTCTGGAGTGATAAAACCAAAACCTTTCTCGTCGTTAAACCACTTGACGGTACCGCTCTGACGTTGGGACATTTCTTATTTCCTTTGACGCAAAAATTAATGACAGCCTCCTTCTTGTGAAAGAGTACTGGGGCTGGTTGCAGGAGAGTAAGAAGACGTCGAACGGGATGTAGCTAACTTGTAGGCTACTGCCCAGGTCACGATTCCAAGCGACCCATGCAAACACAGTGAACAAACTCTACGCCAACTACGGGAGAAAAAACAAGCCCTGTGGAGGGCCCGGATTTGCTCGCGTCGGGGCGTTTATGCCGCAACTAGTGTTGGCTTATGCAATCGCCGTGTTCAATTGTTTTCGATCGTTATAAGCAACGTTCATAAACGAAGCTGACAGGTAAAGTGGTGCACTGTTTTATGGCGGTTGCGTTACACATTAGTGCGCTGTTAACGCAACCGCGTTACTTATAGAAACAGTCAATCAGCCGCGGTAGTAGCGTTGTGGAACAAATGGCATTTTGCTTACAAGCAAAGGCACCTTTTTCCCACGAACAATCGCCCATACCGGCGTATCGAGAGCGATATAAGCACTGTCGACGTAACCCATCGCCAAGGGGCCGCCCAAGGTCGGACCGAAGCCACCGCTGCAAACCGCGCCAATGATGTCGCCTGCTTCATTGACGATCTCTGCACCTTCGCGCACCGGCGTGCGTTCCTGAGGCAACAGGCCAACGCGCTTGCGGCTGACACCGGCTTGTTGCTGTCCGAACACGGTTTCTGCGCCAGGGAAGCCGCCGGCACGTGCGCCATCAGCGCGACGAGGCTTGGAGATGGCCCACAGCAGGCTGGCTTCGATCGGGGTGGTCTCGGTGTTCATGTCGTGGCCGTAGAGGCACAGGCCGGCTTCCAGGCGCAGTGAGTCACGAGCGCCAAGGCCGATGGCCGCCACTTCAGGTTCGGCCAGCAGGGCGCGAGCCAGGGCTTCGGTATCGGCGGCCGGCACGGAGATTTCGTAACCGTCTTCACCGGTGTAACCCGAACGGCTGACAAAGCAGTCCACACCCAGCAGTTTTACGCGGGCGAATTGCATGAAGGTCATCTTCGCCACTTCAGGTGCCAGGCGCGCGAGTACGGTGACGGCAGCCGGACCTTGCAGCGCCAGCAGGGCGCGTTCTTCAAACAGCGGCTCGATCGTGCACTGGTCGCCGATGTGTTTGCGCAGATGCGCCAGGTCCTGGTCCTTGCAGGCGGCGTTGACCACCAGGAACAGTTCGTCGTTACCCAGGTTGGCGACCATCAGGTCGTCGAGGATGCCGCCGGTCTCGTTGGTGAACATCGCGTAACGCTGCATGCCCACCGGCAGGTCGATGATGTCGACCGGCACCAGGCTTTCCAGCGCCTTGGCGGCATTGGCGCCGGTCAAGCGGATCTGGCCCATGTGCGAGACATCGAACAGCCCGGCCTGATCGCGGGTGTGCTGGTGTTCTTTCATCACGCCCAGCGGGTATTGCACCGGCATGTCGTAGCCGGCAAACGGCACCATGCGGGCGCCGAGTTCGATGTGCAGTGCGTGCAGCGGGGTTTTCGACAGTTGTTCGGTGGACATATTCAGCTCCTGAAAAAGTGTGCAGATGTGCGTAAACATCAGCACTCGATAATGTTGACCGCCAAACCGCCACGGGCGGTTTCCTTGTATTTGCTTTTCATGTCGGCGCCGGTCTGGCGCATGGTGCGGATGACTTTGTCGAGGGAGACGAAGTGCTGACCGTCGCCGCGCAGGGCCATGCGCACCGCATTGATCGCCTTGACCGAGCCCATGGCGTTGCGCTCGATGCAAGGCACTTGCACCAGCCCGCCAATCGGGTCGCAGGTCAGGCCGAGGTTGTGTTCCATGCCGATTTCCGCGGCGTTTTCCACTTGCTGTACGGTGCCGCCGAGAACTTCGCACAGGGCGCCGGCGGCCATGGAGCACGCCACGCCGACTTCACCCTGACAGCCGACTTCTGCGCCGGAAATCGAGGCGTTTTCTTTATAGAGAATGCCGATCGCGGCGGCGGTCAGCAGAAAACGCACGACGCCGTCTTCGTTGGCGCCGGGGATGAAGCGCATGTAGTAATGCAAAACAGCGGGGACGATCCCTGCCGCACCGTTCGTAGGCGCGGTCACCACGCGCCCGCCGTTGGCGTTTTCTTCGTTGACCGCCAAGGCGTAGAGGTTGACCCAGTCCAGCACCGACAGCGGATCGCGCAGAGACGATTCCGGGTTTTTGCACAGTTGTCGATGCAGCGCGGCCGCCCGGCGTTTGACCTTCAAACCACCAGGAAGGATGCCTTCGTTACGACAACCGGCGTCGACGCAGTCCTGCATCACTTGCCAGATTTTCAGCAGGCCGGCGCGGGTTTCCGCTTCCGGGCGCCAGGCACTTTCGTTGGTCAGCATCACCTGGCTGATCGACAGACCATAGGTGGCGCAGTGACCGAGCAAGTCCTTGGCGCTTTTGAACGGGAAGGTCAGTGGTGTGGCGTCTTCGACGATACGGTCAGCGCCGGCGGCGTCTTCATCGACCACAAAACCACCGCCGACCGAGTAGTACTCGCGGCTGCGGATTTGTATGCCTGCCGCATCGAAGGCGCGAAAGATCATGCCGTTGGGGTGATAGGCCAACGGTTTGCGGATCATCGCCAAATGTTCTTTCTCGTTGAACGCAATGCTGTGTTCGCCGAGCAGGTTCAAGCGACCATTGCCGCGAATCTCTTGCAGACGGGCGGCGACGGTTTCGGTGTTCACGGTATCCGGGTGTTCGCCTTCCAGGCCCAGCAACACAGCCTTGTCGCTGCCGTGGCCTTTACCGGTGGCGCCGAGTGAGCCGTAGAGCTCGACTTTGACGCAGGTGGTCGCGGCCAGCAGTCCTTCACGACGCAGACCTTCAGCGAAACGTGCCGCAGCACGCATCGGGCCGACGGTGTGGGAGCTGGAGGGGCCGATGCCAATTTTGAACAGGTCGAACACGCTTAACGACATGGTTGTTCTCCGGTTTCTTGTTATAGGAATGGCGGAATCTGGGTTTTGCACGGACCCCTGTGGGAGCGGGCTTGCTCGCGAATGCGGTGGGTCAGGCAACATTGAGGGTGACTGATCCACCGC